>NZ_JBKIWN010000015.1:24008-320305 GCF_058146165.1 Streptomyces sp. AM25
CCGAGGCCTCCCGCCCCCCGCATCACCTGCACGGAGCCCCCATCCCCATGGCCCCCACCACGGACAGCGCCGTCCGCACGGACGGCGCTCTGCTGGACGATGTGTCCACCACTGCAGCCGCCGACTCCGGCGCGATAGAAACCCGCGGCATCGAGCCCGTACCGGACAACGAGCGGCACGGCCGGGTCCGGGAGCTCTTCCCGACCTGGGTCGCCGCCAACATCAGTGTGTTGCTGCTCACCATGGGCGCCGCCCTGGTGGTCTTCAACAAGCTCAACTTCTGGCAGACCCTGATCGTCGCTGCCTGCGCCGCCCTGGCGTCGTTCGGCATGGTCGGCGTCCTGTCGGTCTCCGGGAAGTGGGGCGGCGCCCCGGGCGCGATGCTCTCCCGCGCGACGTTCGGCGTGCGCGGCAACCTCTTCCCCGGCGCGATCCTGTGGGTCGCCCGGTTCGGCTGGGAGACGATCAACGCGGTCACGGGTGCGTACGCCGTGCTGACCGTGCTCGATCTGCTGTTCGGGATCAAGAGCAACAACGTGCTCATCGTTGTGACGCTGTTTGTTTTCGTTGCCTGCACGTTCCTTGTCAGCGGCATGGGGCGGAAGGCCCTCAACGTCTGCAACAAGTGGTCGACCTATTTGTTCGGCGTCTTCAGCGTGCTGGTGCTCGGGTACCTCGTCGTCCACATCAAGTGGCACGACGTCTTCTCGAAGCCGGCCGGTTCGACCGCGATGTTGATCGCCGGTATCGGGACCATCGCGGCGGGCGGCATCAGCTGGGTGCCGACCGGGCCCGACTTCGCGCGGTACCTGCCGCACTCCGCGTCCGGCAAGAAGATCGTCGGTGCGACGGTCTCCGGTGCCGGTGTGGTGATGGTGCCGATGGTGCTCATGGGTGCCGTGATGGCCGTGGCCGCGCCGGGGCTCGCCGAGGCGCCGGACCCGGTGTCCTTCCTCGGTGACATCCTGCCGACGTGGCTGGCCGTGCCGTACCTGATCACCGCGATCGTGGGCATGCTGCTGATCAACTCGCTGTCGATGTACTCGGCCGGGTTCACCGCCCAGACGATGGGCGTCAAGCTGCCGCGTGCGATGGCCGTGAGCATCAACGCCGCCATCTCGCTGGTGGGCGGTCTGATGCTGATGCTGGTCGCCAAGAGCTTCCTGAGCTCGTTCATCACGTTTTTGATCCTGCTCGCCGTCTCGTTCTCCGCCTGGATCGGTGTCTACGCGGTCGACATGGCGCGGCGACGGGTGCGGGCCGTGCGGTACGACGCGGAGGGGCTGATGGACACCAGCCCGTCGAGCCGGTACTGGTACACGGGCGGATTCTGCTGGCAGGCGATGACGGCGTGGGCGGTGGCGCTGATCGCCGGGCTCTGCTTCACGCAGTGCGCCTGGTTCAGCGGGCCGCTGTCCGGGACGTTCGTGGGCAAGTACGGGCTGGGCTGGGCGGCGACGATCGCCATCTCGGCCGTGCTGATGGCGGTTCTGCCGACGCCGCGGGAGCAGGAGAAGTAGTTCCCCCTCCCCTCGCTTGAAACGGTCCCCTGCGTTGTGCAGGGGGCCGTTTTGCGTGTGTGCGGGTGGTCGGGTCGGGGGTGGGACGGGCCCTTCCGGGGACTGAACTTTTTGCGGCTGCCCTGTTCCCCGGGGCGGTACCCCGTACTTGCCACAAAAAGTTTTTACGTCCCCTCCAGGGCCCGTCCCACCCCCACCCCCTCACATCGCCGTCACGACGCGTCTCCGGGCGACCAGGCGCCTCGCGCTGCGGTGGCGTTCACGGGCGGGCGGGAGGGCGTATCCCCACGCGCCGAAGGCGCGTGGCGCCACCGCGGCGGGGCAGCCGCAGAACAAACGGGCGCCGACCCGGTCGGAACCGGGTCGGCGCCTCGCAGAGGAGTGGGCGGGCGGGGTAGGTCAGCCCATCTCCTCCAACGCCTTGCCCTTCGTCTCCTTCACGAACTTCAGCACGAAGGGGATGGAGAGCACGGCGAAGACCGCGTAGATGATGTACGCGCCCGAGAGGTCCCAGTCCGCGAGGCTCGGGAAGCTGGCCGTGATGGCCCAGTTGGCGATCCACTGGGCCGAGGCGGCGACGCCCAGGGCCGCGGCGCGGAAGCGGTTGGGGAACATCTCGCCGAGGAAGACCCAGACCACGACGCCCCAGGAGAGCGCGAAGAAGAGCACGAACGCGTGGGCCGCGATCAGGGCCACCGTGCCCTGGCCGGTCGGCAGGGTGCCGTCCGCGGACTTGGCGGCGAAGGCCCAGGCCTCGAGGGCGAGGGAGACGGCCATACCGGCGGAGCCGACGAGGGCGAGCGGCTTGCGGCCGACGCGGTCGACGAGGACCATCGCGATCACGGTGCCGACGATGTTGATGATCGACGTGGTGAAGCTGTAGAAGAACGAGCTCTCGGGGTTGATGCCCACCGACTGCCACAGCGTCGAGGAGTAGTAGAACGCGACGTTGATGCCGACGAACTGCTGGAAGACCGAGAGGCCTATGCCGATCCAGACGATCGGGAGCAGGCCGAAGCGGCCGCCGAGCAGGTCCTTGAAGGTGGACTTCTGCTCGCTGTTCATGGCGTGCTCGATCTCGGCGACGCGTGCGTCGAGGTCGATGTCCTTGCCCTCGACCTCGGCCAGGACGGTCTTGGCCTTGTCGAGCCTGCCGGCCGAGATCAGGAAGCGGGGGGACTCGGGGATGGCGAAGGAGAGCAGGCCGTAGAGGACGGCCGGGACCACCATGACGCCGAGCATCAGCTGCCAGGCCTCGATGCCGAGGAGGTGGCCGCGCTGGTCGCCGCCCGCGGCGTTGATGATGCCCCAGTTGACGAGCTGCGAGACGGCGATGCCGACGACGATCGCGGCCTGCTGGAAGGAGCCGAGCCGGCCGCGGTAGGCGGGCGGGGAGACCTCGGCGATGTAGGCCGGGCCGATGACCGAGGCCATGCCGATGGCGATGCCGCCGAGGACGCGCCACAGGGCGAGGTCCCACAGGGCGAACGGCAGGGCCGAGCCGACGGCGCTGACGGTGAAGAGGGCCGCGGAGATCTGCATCACACGGATGCGGCCGATGCGGTCCGCGACGCGGCCGGCCGTGGCGGCGCCGATCGCGCAGCCGATCAGCGCGATCGCGATGACCTGGGCGAGAGCGGCGGAGCCGATGTCGTACTTGTGGCGGATGCCCTCGACGGCGCCGTTGATCACGGAGCTGTCGTAACCGAAGAGGAAGCCGCCCATGGCCGCGGCCGCGGTGATGAAGATGACGTGGCCGAGGTGGTCCGGCTGGGCCTTGCGGCCCTCGGACCCCTTCGCTGCCGTCGCTGTGCTGGTCAACGTGTACTCCTGGGGCACCCCGGCCACACTGCCGGGGGTGGGGGGCGGCCTTTCCGGTGAAGATCAGAACGATCGCCACGTGAAGGCGTAAGCAACGTGGGAGACCCTATGTCTTCATTTCTCTAAGTCAAGAGATTGTGATGAAGAAGATTCCTGCTGTTTGCCGAGAAGTTGAGTTCAAGTAGTGAACTTGATCAACGAAGGCGCTGACTGATGACCTTCGAAACGCCGTCGCCCTGCATCGACACCCCGTAGAGCGCGTCCGCAACCTCCATCGTCCGCTTCTGGTGAGTGATCACGATCAGCTGCGAGCTCTCCTGCAGCTCTTTCATGATCCCGATCAGCCGCTGGAGATTGGTGTCGTCCAGCGCCGCCTCGACCTCGTCCATCACATAGAACGGGCTCGGGCGGGCCTTGAAGATCGCCACGAGCAGGGCGACCGCCGTCAGGGAGCGCTCTCCGCCCGAGAGGAGGGAGAGGCGCTTGACCTTCTTGCCCGGCGGGCGGGCCTCCACGTCCACTCCGGTGGCCAGCATGTCGTCCGGGTTCGTGAGGATCAGACGGCCCTCGCCCCCGGGGAAGAGCCGGGAGAAGACGCCCTCGAACTCGCGGGCCGTGTCCCGGTAGGCCGCCGTGAAGACCTCCTCGACGCGCTTGTCGACGTCCTTCACCACCTGGAGGAGGTCGGCGCGGGTCTTCTTGAGGTCCTCCAGCTGCTCCGAGAGGAAGTTGTGCCGCTCCTCCAGGGCCGCGAACTCCTCCAGCGCGAGCGGATTGACCTTGCCGAGCTGCTGGTACGCCCGTTCCGCCGCCTTGAGGCGCTTCTCCTGTTCCGCCCGGACGAAGGGCACCGGCTGGTTGCGGGGGTGCTCCGGGTCCTCGGGCAGCGCCTCGCCCTCCGCCGGCGGCGAGGGCGGCACGGGCTGGTCGGGACCGTACTCGGCGACCAGGCCCGCGGGCTCGACGCCGAGCTCCTCCAGGGCCTTGGCCTCCAGCTGCTCGATCCGCAGCCGCTTCTCCGCGCCCAGCACCTCGCCCTTGTGGACCGAGTCCGTCAGCTTGTCCAGCTCGGTCTTGAGCTCGCGCGCGGCGTTGCGCCCGGCGACCAGTTCGCACTCGCGCTCCGCCTTGGCGGCCTCCGCCGACTGCCGCTCCTCGTCGGCGCGGACCAGCGAGACCTCCACGTGGGCCAGCAGCTGCCGGGCTCCGGCCGCCACCGCCCCGGCCACCTCGGCCTCGTGGCGCAGCCGGGCGCGGCGCTGCTCCGTCCGCACCCGCGCATCCCGTTCGGCACGCGCGGCGCGGTCCAGCCCGTCCGCCCGGCCCGCGAGCGCCTTGACGCGCTCCTCGTGGGTACGGACCTGCAGCCGCGCCTCCATCTCCGTCTGCCGGGCGTTGGCGCCGTCGGCCGCGAGCCGGTCGCGGGCGGCGGTGTCGGGGTCGTCCGTGCCGTCGCCGTCCGCGAGTTCCTCGGCGGCCGCGAGCCGCTCCGCCAGTTCCGCGGCCTCCTCGGCGGCCCGTGCCAGCGCTTCCTGCGCGCGCTCGACGGCCGCGGCGCTGCGCTCGGCCTCGCCCTCCGCGGCACGGGCCTGCCCGGCGAGGCGGCCCAGGTCCTGGGCGACCTTCGACTTGGCGCGGTCGGCCGTGCTGCGGGAGGCCGCCAGTTCCTCGACGAGGGCGGTGATCCGTGTTCTGTTCTCTTCCGCCGCGCGCCGAGTCGTCGTCAACTCCGCGCATTCGTCTTCGAGTTCGGCGAGTTCGGCCGTCGCCTCGTCGACGGCCGCCTGAACTTCCAGCAGGCTCGGCGCACCGCTGGAGCCGCCCTGCGCGAAGTGCGCTCCCAGCACGTCGCCTTCGGCGGTGACGGCGGTCAGGTCGGGGCGCGCGGCGACCAGGTGCTCGGCGTCCTCCAGGGTGTCGACGACCGCCATGCGGGCCAGCAGGCGCCGGACCGCGGGCCGCAACTCCTCGGGCGCGCGCACGAGTTCGGCGGCCATGCGGAAACCTGCGGCGGGGGCCGCGGGGGGCTCGTCCGGTGCTCCCGCGAGAAGCAGGGCCGCGCGGCCCGCGTCCTCCTTCTTCAGCAGGCGCAGTGCTTCCGCCGCGGCCGCCGGGCCGGTGACGGCGACGGCGTCCGCGGCCGCGCCCAGCGCCGCGGCGACGGAGAGTTCGCTTCCGGGGGTGACGGTGAGGACTTCCGCCGCCGGTCCGAGGAGCCCGGAGATTCGTTCCTTCGCCGTCAGGAGCGCGCCCGTGCCGTCCTTGCGACGCAGCCCGAGGGCCAGTGCGTCGCGACGGGCCGTGATCGCCGCGCGGCGCCGCCCGGCCTCGCCCGCCGCCTCGCGGGCCGCGTCCAGGGCGGCCTCCGCGGCGGCCAGCTCCGCCCGGGCCCGGTCGTGGCGGGCGGCCAGGTCCGCGTCACCGGCGTCGGCTCCGTCGGCCTCGGCCTGCCGCTGCTCGTACTCCTCGCGCGCGGCGGCGGCCCGCTCGTACGCCTCGTCGCGGGCGGCCGTCAGACGGACGGACTCGGCCTCGGCGGACGCCGCCCGGCCGCGGGCGGCGGTGACCCTGCCCTGCAGCCGGGCGAGCTGCTCGCGGCGGTCGGCGACGGCGCGGGCCGCGTCGCGCAGCCGGCGCTCCTCCTGCGCCAGGCGCTGCTCCAGCTCGGCACGGTGCCGGGCGGTGTCCTCCAGGGCCCGCCCGGCCGCCTCCAGCGCGGCCTCCAACTCGGCCTCCTGCTCGCGGATGCGGGCCGCCTCGCGCTCCAGGTC
Source organism: Streptomyces sp. AM25 (assembly GCF_058146165.1). Lineage (NCBI taxonomy): Bacteria > Bacillati > Actinomycetota > Actinomycetes > Kitasatosporales > Streptomycetaceae > Streptomyces > Streptomyces sp. AM25. The sequence goes on from NZ_JBKIWN010000015.1 coordinate 30,121, forward strand.
CTCCGGTTCGCGGCCGCGCCGCTCCTCCGTGGGGGCCGCGGAAGCGCTGGTGACGCGGGCGTCGGCGAGCCCGACGGTGCCGCGGACGCGCTCGGCGAGCCGGGAGAGTTCGTACCAGGTCTGCTGGGCCCGCGCGAGGCGCGGCGTCAGCTCGCGGACCTGCTCCTCCAGCTCGGCCTCGCGCCGGGCCGCCTCCTGCAGCCGCTGCTCCGCGGTCTCCTTGCGGGTCTTGAGCGCCGCCTCGTCGGCGATCTCGGCGCTCAGCGCCCGGCGCAGGGCGACCAGGTCGTCGGCGAGCAGCCGCAGCCGGGCGTCGCGCAGGTCCGCCTGGATCACGGCGGCCCGGCGGGCCACGGCGGCCTGCCGGCCGAGCGGCTTGAGCTGCCTGCGCAGCTCGTCGGTGAGGTCCTGGACGCGCGCGAGGTTGGCCCGCATCGCGTCGAGCTTGCGCAGCGCCTTCTCCTTGCGCTTGCGGTGCTTGAGGACGCCGGCCGCCTCCTCGATGAAGGCGCGGCGGCCGAGCGGGTCGGCGTGCAGGACGGAGTCGAGCCGGCCCTGGCCGACGATGACGTGCATCTCGCGGCCGATGCCGGAGTCGGAGAGCAGCTCCTGGATGTCGAGCAGGCGGCAGGTGTCACCGTTGATCTGGTATTCGCTGCCGCCGTTGCGGAACATCGTCCGCGTGATGGTGACCTCGGCGTACTCGATGGGCAGGGCGCCGTCGGAGTTGTCGATGGTGAGCGAGACCTCGGCGCGGCCCAGGGGCGGGCGGCCGGTGGTCCCGGCGAAGATGACGTCCTCCATCTTGCCGCCGCGCAGCGACTTGGCACCCTGCTCGCCCATGACCCAGGAGAGCCCGTCGACGACGTTGGACTTGCCCGAACCGTTGGGGCCCACGACACAGGTGATACCGGGTTCGAAGCGCAGGGTCGTCGCGGAGGCGAAGGATTTGAACCCGCGCAGGGTCAGGCTCTTGAGGTGCACGCAGCAGGACTCTACCGTTCATCTCGGTTTCACCCCGGAAGGTGCCGGGCACATCCTGAACGTAAGGGGGCTGCGGAGGAAAACGGCAGGGCGCCGGAGATACGACGGATACGACGAAGGGACGCCGGAGCGTCCCTTGCAGAATCTAAGCGGCTGACTGACAGTGCAGCCCGACCAGGCCCCCGGGGCAGGGCGTACGGTCAGGCGAGCGCAGGCTCCGCCGTGGATACGTCGATGCTGTCGAGCAGCGAATCACCGTGGTGAGCGGCGGCAGTCAGCGCGTCGTTCTCGGCCTGCATCCGGATGAGCTCGGATTCCAGGTCCTGGACTCGCTGCTGAAGCCGTCGCATCTCGGCGAGGACTCGGGGGTCGGAACCGCCGACGTAACCGAGAAGCGCCTTTGCCATGATGGATGGTCCTCCACACTGAGTGACCGACCTAAGCGGTGTGGGTCGTGAGGGATTCGCACCCGCGGTGTCTGCCATCACTACTGCGGTGTTTCAATGCCAAACAGCTAAGGTGCGCGGGGCTTCCAGAGTCTCACCAAAAGGTTTGACGGTCAACACGATCACACCCCGTATCCGCAGGCGTCCCAGGGGTGGCGGGGCGTCGTGCGCGCCGCTTGTCCGCACCCGGGGCCCTAGGGGTGTGGAGATCATCCGTTGGAAGGCAGCCTTGCACGCCGCCGCCGAGTTGGCAACCATCAGGCAATTCGCGCGGGACGAATATGCCAAAGGCATATCAATGGAATGTCGGACACCCCGGAGCCGGGCATATCCGGGGCGCCGGGCCGGGCGTCAGCGCATCTCGAAACCGTCATATCCGCCCCGCGGGGCGCCCCAGATCTCCGTGACGCCGTCCACCCGGCCGGGCGTGTCGCCGTCGCACAGCCAGTCGAGCAATTGTTCGCAATGGGTGCGGGACCCCTCGGCGACCACCTGTACGCGTCCGTCGGCGAGGTTCGAGGCGAAGCCGGTCAGGTCACCGATTGCCAAGGCGTTGGCCCGAGTGAACCAACGAAAGCCAACACCCTGCACATGACCACGGACCCACGCCGTGAGACGGACATTCTCGTTCATGTCTGCACGCTAACTGGCCAATTGCATACGAAGCACTTCGACCCCGTGTCGTGTGCCGTACAGTCGCGGCTCTATAAGGCTCCCCCGTACGAGTGACGCACTTTCACGCCGAGCACACAAGGAAGGCAGCGGATGGGTCGCCATCGACGCTCTGCCCCCCTCACCGCTGACGAAGCGGCAGCGATTGCCCGGAAAGCGAGGGCTCCCCAGACGAGAGAGCGGCCCAAGCCGCTCGGCCCCGACGAGGACCCTTCGGAAGCGACCACTCAACCCATCCCCGTCATCTCCCCCGACGACGGCAACGCCGGCCGTCACCGCAGCGCCCGGCGCCCCGGGCGGGCCAAGGGCATCAAGGCGCGGGTCGGCGCCCCCGCCGCCCGGCGGGCCGGTCTGCTCGGCGCGTCCGCGGCCGTGGCCATGGGCGCCGCGGCCATGATCTCCGGACTGCTGCCGAGCGGGGGCCTCGCCACCCAGGACACCGGGGGCACCAGCGCCGCCGGCACGCCCGGGCAGGTGCGGGCCGACCAGCCTCAGCACGGCACGCCCAGCCAGCGCTCCCGGCCGGCCGCACCCGGCGGCGGGCGCGAGGAGCACCGGGCACAGGCCCGGCCGGCGGTGGAGCAGGAACGGCAGCCGGCTCCGGACCGCGGGACCGCCGAGGACGCCCGCGCCGACCGCGGGTCGGAGCGCGCGCACGGGCAGGACTCCCCCATGGCGGCGCCCGAGCAGTCGGATCCGCATGAGGGCTCCGTCCACGCCTCGGCGTCGGTGCACACCGCCGCGGACACGGGCGTCGCCTCGGCGGGTGCCGGTGCGGCCGTGGAGGACTCGGCACACCTGCACGGAAAGCTGGCCGACCCGCACACCGCCGCGGCGCACCTGGTGCTGTCCCTGGTCAACGAGGAACGGGCGCGGGCGGGTTGCAAGCCGCTCCGGGCGGACGGCAAACTCAACGGCCTGGCCCAGTCGTTCAGCGACGACATGGCCCGGCGGGGCTTCTTCGACCACACCGACCCCGACGGCAGGACCCCGTGGGACCGCGCCGCACGACGTGGCGTCAAGAACCTCGGCGGCGAGAACATCGCCCGTGGGCATCCGGACGCCCATGCGGTGATGAACGCGTGGATGCAGAGCGCCGGGCACCGCCAGAACATCCTCAACTGCGAGTACAAACGGCTGGGGGTGGGGGTGCACATGGGGGACAGCGGCCCCTGGTGGACGCAGGACTTCGGGTACTAGACCGGCGCAGAGGAGTGCCGGGCGGGCCGCCCGCCCGGCGCTTCCGTGCGTCAGGCCACCGCCACGCGGCCCGCGGCGAAGATGCGCGCCTGCTCCGTTATACGCCGGCCCAGGTGCTGCGCCGTCTCGATGTCCGCCTTGTGGACGGCCTCCGCACCCTGGTCGTTGTTGGACTGGGCCGCGGCGCCGAGGAAGAAGCCCAGGCGGTTGAGGTCGTTCTCGGAGGCCGTGGAGGCGTTCCAGCCCGGGAACAGGTTGAGGCTCACCCAGCTCATGCCGTGCTGGGCCGCGAGCAGCGAGAAGAACTGCAGGGTGTGCAGCTTGTCGCCGCTCTTGGAGGCGGAGTTGGTGAAGCCGGCCGCGAGCTTGTCCTGCCAGGCCCGGGTCGCCCAGCGCTTGGAGCTCGCCTCGGCGAAGACGTGGAAGGCGCCGGAGGCGGTGCCCATGTAGGTGGGCGAGCCGAAGACGATCGCGTGGGAGGCGTCGAGCAGCTCCCACTGCTCCTCCGTGATCTCGTCGACCTTGATCAGGTGAACGGTCGCACCGGATGCGGCTGCACCGGAGCGGACGGCCTCGGCGAGGACGGCGGTGTGGCCGAAGCCGGAGTGGTAGGCGATGGAGACGACGGGCGTGGTCACGGCAGACACGGCGGATACCTCTCGGAGATGCGGAGCACCGTGGAGTGGTGCGATACCGAAAGGAAAGCACTAACTTTTAGATAGCGCAACCTTTCGGTGAGCGCTGCGCCGGAGTAGGGTGTCCGCATGGATCAGGATCAGGACCGGCTGCCGTTCGACGTCTTCGCGCGGAACTGCCCCTCCCGCGACACCCTGGGCCATGTCACCGGACGGTGGGGCGCCCTCACCCTCGGCGCGCTGCGCGAGGACACGCTGCGCTTCAACGAACTGCGCCGCCGCGTCGAGGGCGTCAGCGAGAAGATGCTGTCCCAGACCCTGCAGGCCCTGGAGCGGGACGGGCTCGTGCACCGGGAGGCGCAGCCGGTGAATCCGCCGCGCGTGGAGTACCGGCTGACGCCGTTGGGGCACGAAGTCGCCGAGCGGCTCTCGGAGTTGATCGGGCTGCTGGAGAACCGTATGCCGGATGTGCTTGCCGCACGGGAGGCGTATGACGCAGAGCGTCTGCCATAAACGGTCGTTTTGCGGCTGCACGCCCGTTGTGGCTGGTCGCGCAGTTCCCCGCACCCCTTACGGGCGCGGTGCCCGCTGGCAGCGGGGGCAGAAGTAGCTGGAGCGGTTCATCCACGGGCTGCGGCGCATGGGCGTGCCGCAGCGCCGGCACGGTTCGTCCTCGCGCCCGTAGGCGTCCAACGACCGGTCGAAATAGCCGGATTGGCCGTTCACATTGACGTAGAGGCTGTCGAAGCTGGTGCCGCCGGCCGCGAGGGCCTCGTTCATGACCTCGCGGATGTGGGTGAGCAGTTCGGCGGTCCGCGGGCGCGTCAGGGTCGCGGTGGGACGCTCGTAGTGCAGCCGCGTGCGCCAGAGCGCCTCGTCCGCGTAGATGTTGCCGACGCCGCTGATCAGCGACTGGTCGAGCAGGGCCCGCTTGACGGTCGTGCGCCGCCCGCGCAGTGCCGTGTGGAACGCGGCGTCGTCGAAGGCCGGGTCCAGGGGGTCCCGGGCGATGTGCGCGATGACGTCCGGGAGGCCCTCGGGGTCGCCGGGGACGGTGTCGTGCAGCGAGAGCCCGCCGAAGGTGCGCTGGTCGACGAAGCGCAGTTCGGTGCCCTCGGCGTCGTCGAAGCGGATGCGGATGCGCAGGTGCTTCTCGTCGGGGGCGGTCGGCGGCTGCACCAGCAGCTGGCCGCTCATGCCGAGGTGGGCGAGGACGGCCCGGCTCCCGTCCCCCACCGGCAACCACAAGTACTTGCCGCGCCGTTGGGCCGCGCCGAGCCGCTGCCCGGTCAACTGCGCGGAGAAATCGGCCGGTCCGGCCGCGTGGCGGCGAATGGCCCGCGGATGCAGCACCTCGACGGCGGCGACGGTGCGACCGCTGACCCAGCGCTCCAGGCCACGGCGGACGACCTCGACCTCGGGCAGCTCGGGCATGGGTGCGCTCCTCCAGGCTGCCGCCCCCCGGCGGCGGAAAGACGAAGACCGGTTCGCGGCACCGGAGTCGGTGCCGCGAACCGGCCGACGGTTCGTGCTATGCGCTCTGCTGCGCGCCGCCGTCGGCGTCCGCCGACGGGGAGCCGCCCTCCTTGGCGGCGGCGGCACGCTCTTCCGCCGCCTGGTGGATGGCGCGCCAGGCGGACTCCGCCGCCTGCTGCTCCGCTTCCTTCTTGCTGCGGCCGGTGCCGGTGCCGTACGCGACACCACCGACGCGGGCAGCAGCCGTGAAGGTCTTCTCGTGGTCGGGACCGGTCTCCGTGACCAGGTACTCCGGGACACCGAGACCCTCGGTGGCCGTGAGCTCCTGGAGGCTGGTCTTCCAGTCCAGGCCGGCGCCGAGGTTCGAGGACTTCTCGATCAGCGGGTCGAAGAGCCGGTGCACCAGCTCCGAAGCGGCGTCCAGGCCCTGGTCCAGGTAGACCGCGCCGATGACCGCTTCCAGAGTGTCCGCGAGGATCGAGGCCTTGTCCCTGCCGCCCGTGCCCTCTTCACCGCGGCCGAGCCGGATGAAGGCGCCCAGGTCCAGGCCCCGGCCGACCTCGGCCAGCGCCCGGGAGTTGACCACCGCGGCCCGCAGCTTGGCCAGCTGGCCCTCGGGCAGGTCGGGGTGGATCCGGTACAAGGTGTCCGTGACCACCAGACCCAGGACGGAGTCCCCGAGGAACTCCAGCCGTTCGTTGGTGGGCAGGCCACCGTTCTCGTAGGCGTAGGAACGGTGGGTCAGCGCACGCACCAGAAGGGCGGTCTCGAGTGTGTACCCGAGCCGCCCTTCCAGAAGCGTGTGAGACGAGGCCGCGTCCGCCTGAGGCGCCCCATTCCCGCGACTGCGGGATGGCGTAGTGGCGTCTGACATGGAGCCTGTCACCCGCCGATCAGACCTCGAGGACCTGGCGCTTGTTGTAGGTGCCGCAGCTCGGGCACGCGATGTGCTGCTGCTTCGGCTCGTGGCAGCGCTCGCACGCCACCAGGGGGGTGACCGCAGCCTTCCACTGCGACCGGCGGTGGCGCGTGTTGCTGCGCGACATCTTCCGCTTCGGAACAGCCACGGCTACTTCTCCTGTGAGTCATCCCCGTTGGCACGGGGTGCGTTGTCCTTCTCGCCGTCCTGGTCGGAACCGGCGAGTCCCTGCAGTGCCGCCCAACGGATGTCGACGGTCTCGTGGTGGTGGTCCGGGTCGTCCGCCAGCCGCGCTCCGCACTCGGAGCACAGGCCGGGGCAGTCGTCCTGGCACACCGGCTGCAGCGGCAGTGCGAGCACCGCCGCGTCGCGCAGCACGGGTTCGAGGCCGAGCAAGTCGTCCTCGAGGAAGAGCGTGTCCTCTTCGTCGTCCTCGTCCTCGTCGTCGGTGGCCGCGAGGCGGCCCCGCTCGTCGAGGTCGGGGTAGGAGTACAGCTCCTGGAAGTCCACTTCGAGCTCCTGCTCGAGCGGCTCCAGACACCTTACGCACTCCCCGGTCAGCGGTGCACGGGCGGTGCCTGTGACAAGCACCCCTTCCATGACCGATTCCAGCCGGAGGTCAAGCTCAACGGTCGCACCCTCGGCCACCCCGATGACCTCGATGCCGAGGTCCTTGGGGGCGGGGACGGAGCGGGAGAGCCGCTTCAGCGCACCCGGACGCCGGCCCAGCTCGCGCGTATCGAACACGAGAGGGTCACGGTGATCAAGGCGGGCGTTCAGGGCTTCCTGCTTTCTACGCGGGTGAGGCCGCACCCCGCGCGGAACGCCGAGGGCAGCCTGGATCGCGGATGCATGCGCGACCGAAGAGCCAGGATACTGGACGCCCCGCTCTGGGCCCAATCCGCTCCGGTTGTCCCGCTGCGGACGGGCCGGTCAGCGGCCCTGCTCGTACCTGCGGAGCTGGTCGAGGTCGATCATCCCGGTGTCGAAGAAGCTCGTCTCGTCGAGCCCGGAGCCCTGCTGGTGCGGCTGTTGTTGCTGGTGCTGTTGCTGTTGTGGCACCTGCTGCGGCTGTGCCGCGTAGTGCTGCTGGTGGTAGCCGTACGGGTCCTGGTAGCCGCCCTGGACGGCGTACGGGTCCGGCTGCGCCGGGTAGGCCTGCGGATAGCCGTACGGGTCCTGGTAGGCCGCCGCGGGCTCCTGGTAGTCCGCGTAGACGGGCTGCTGCGGGACCGGGGGCGGGCTCGCCGGCTGCTGCGGCTGCTGGGAGGCGGCGAGCTCGGCGAGGAAGTCCGCGTCGCTGGTGGGGGCGCCCGCCGGCGGGCCGTCCTGCCCGCCCAGGGCACCGAGCTCGTCCGCGGGACGGGCGCCCGTCAGCTTCTCGCGGCCGCGGCCGACGGCTTCCAGGGTCTTGGCCAGGACGGCCGAGACCGCGCCGAGCTTGGCGTCCACGTAGACATCGGCGTTCTGCCGCTGGGCGCCGGGGTCGGCGCTGCGCTCCGGGGCGTCGTCCTCGCCGGGAACGCCGCCGTCCTGCAGGCCGAGCAGCTTCTCACGGCCGCGGTCGACGGAGCCGATGGTCTTGGTGAGGACGACCTCGAAGTTGGCGAGCTTGCTGTCGACGTAGTCGTCGGCCTCCGCGCGGACCTGCTCGGCCTCCTGGCGGGCCTCCGCGAGGATGCGGTCGGCCTCGTCCTGGGAGCGGCGGGCGACCTCGGTGTCCGAGATCAGCGTCCCGCGCTCGGCGCGGGCGGCGTCCAGGATCCGCTCGGCCTCCTCGCGGGCGTCCGCGACGAGCTGCTCGCGGTCGCCGATGACCTCGCGCGCCTGGGCGAGCGAGCCGGGCAGCGCCGTGCGCATCTCCTCCAGCAGCCCGAGCAGCTCGGCCCGGTTGACGACGCAGGAGGCCGACATGGGCAGCGAGCGGGCACCGGCGACGGCCGTGACGATCTCGTCGAGCTTCTTCTGTACGTCCACCTGGCGCTCGCCACTCTCTTCCGACCGATGGGAACGGACGGGGACGACTGTAAGGCCAGCGGACCCCGCCCGGCACTCACCGGCGTCGCGCCGCGGCGTCAGCTCTGCGCGAGACGCTCGGTGAGGGCCTCGAAGACCACCGGCGGCACCAGGTGGGAGACGTCGCCGCCCCAGGCCGCGACCTCCTTGACCAGGCTGGACGAGAGGAAGCTGTAGGTCGGGTTGGTGGGGACGAACAGGGTCTCGACGCCCGAGAGGCCGTTGTTCATCTGGGCCATCTGCAGCTCGTAGTCGAAGTCGCTGACGGCCCGCAGCCCCTTGACGATGGCGGGGATGTCCCGCTCCTTGCAGAAGTCGACGAGCAGCCCGTGAAAGGCCTCCACCTCGACGTTGCCGTACTCGGCGGTGACCTGGCGGAGCAGGTCTATCCGCTCGTCGACCGTGAACAGGCCCTGCTTGGACTTGTTGATCATCACGGCGACGTGCACGACGTCGTACAGCCGGGAGGCACGGGCGATGATGTCGAGGTGTCCATTGGTGACGGGGTCGAACGACCCCGGACAGACGGCGCGGCGCAACAGTGGTTCCTCGCTCTCCGGTCCATTCATGACGTGCCTGATGATGTCTCAGCAGTGCACGCCGAGGCGGCGCGACCGTACCAAAGCGTGCCCTCGCCGTAGCGACGGGCCCTCAGTCCGTCGAAGCCGTCCGGCCAGCGGAATTCCCCGCCCCTGGTGCTGCGCTCCACGGTGGCGAGCGCGTCCTCGGCCAGCCAGCCCCCGGCGCGGAGTGTGAGGAGGATCTCCCGCACCTCGTCGTCCGTGACGGCGTAGGGCGGGTCGAGGAAGACCACGTCGTACGGAGCGGAGGGCGCGGTTCCGGCGGCGGTCTGCTCGGCCTTGCCCGTGCGCACCTCGGCTCCCGGCAGCCCGACGACCCGGACGTTCTCCCGGATCACGCGCACCGCGCGGGCGTCGGCCTCCACCAGCAGCACGTGCCCGGCGCCGCGCGAGAGGGCCTCCAGGCCCACTGCGCCGGAGCCGCCGTAGAGGTCCAGCACCCGGATGCCGTCCAGGGTGCCGAGGAGGGACTGCCAGGTGGAGAACAGGCCCTCGCGCGCCCGGTCGGAGGTGGGGCGGGTGCCGGTGCCGGGCGGCACGGCCAGGCGGCGTCCGCCGGCGGTGCCGGCGATCACGCGGGTCATGTGTTTGGCGTCCTTCGCGGTGTGGGTTGCCGGTGCGGCGGGGCGCCGCCTCCTCAGCCTAGGCGTTTTTCGGTTGCGGGCCGGTGGGGGTTGTTCGCGCAGTTCCCCGCACCCCTTCGGGGCGCTAGCCCTTGTCCAGGAATTCCTCGCGGTCCTTGTCCAGCAACGCGTCCAGCGCCGTGCGGAGGGCCGGCAGGGCGTCGAGTTCCGGGTCGGCGGCGACGACTGCCGCCGCCTCCTCGCGGGCTGCCGCGATGATCTCCTCGTCGTCGATGACGGCGAGCATCCGCAGCGACGAGCGGACGCCGGACTGGGCCTGGCCGAGTACGTCGCCCTCGCGGCGCTGTTCGAGGTCGATCCGGGACAGCTCGAAGCCGTCCAGCGTCGAGGCGACCGCGCCCAGCCGGGCGCGGGCCGGGCTCGCCTCCGGCATCTCGCTGACCAGCAGGCACAGGCCCGCCGCCGAGCCGCGGCCGACGCGGCCGCGCAGCTGGTGCAGCTGGGAGACGCCGAACCGGTCCGCGTCCATGATCACCATCGCCGTGGCGTTGGGGACGTTCACGCCGACCTCGATGACCGTCGTCGCGACGAGGACGTCCACCTCGCCCGCGGCGAAGCGGCGCATCACGTCGTCCTTGGCGTCGGGCTGCATGCGGCCGTGCAGCACCTCGACGCGCAGCCCGGCCAGCGGGCCCTTGGCGAGCTGCTCGGCGACCTCCAGGACGGCGAGCGGCGGGCGCTTCTCGGCCTCGTCCTCCGGGGACGGGGACTTCTTCCTGCCGTTCGCGCCCTCCTCCTCGTCACCGATGCGCGGGCAGACCACGTACGCCTGGTGCCCGGCCTCGGCCTCCTCGCGCACCCGGTCCCAGGCGCGGGCGAGGAAGTGCGGCTTGTCCTTGGCGGGCACCACATGGCTGGCGATGGGCGAGCGGCCGGCCGGGAGCTGGGCCAGGACGGAGGTCTCCAGGTCGCCGAAGACCGTCATGGCCACGGTGCGCGGGATCGGCGTCGCGGTCATGACCAGCAGGTGCGGCGGTTGCCTGCCCTTGGAGCGCAGGGCGTCGCGCTGCTCGACGCCGAAGCGGTGCTGCTCGTCCACCACGACCAGGCCCAGGTCGTGGAACTGGACCTTGTCCTCGATGAGGGCGTGCGTGCCGATGACGATGCCGGCCTCGCCGGTGACCAGGTCGAGCAGGGCCTGCCGCCGGGCGGCCGTGCCCATCGAGCCGGTGAGCAGGACGACCTTGGTGCCCAGGTCGGCGCCGCCGAGCATGCCGCCCTCGGCGAGGTCGCCCATCATCTCCGTGACCGACCGGTGGTGCTGCTGGGCGAGGACCTCGGTGGGGGCGAGCATCGCGGCCTGGCCGCCCGCGTCGACGACGGCCAGCATCGCGCGCAGGGCGACCATGGTCTTGCCGGAGCCGACCTCGCCCTGCAGCAGGCGGTGCATGGGGTGCTCGGTGGCCAGGTCGTCGAAGATCTCGGCGGAGACCTGGCGCTGGCCCTCGGTCAGGGTGAACGGCAGCCGGGCGTCGAAGGCGTCGAGCAGGCCTCCGGCGACGGGCTTGCGGGCCACGGCCGGGAGCTGGGCGTCGGCGTGCCGGCGGCGGGCCAGGGCGACCTGGAGGACGAACGCCTCGTCCCACTTCAGCCGGGCGCGGGCGTCCTCGATGTCGGCCTTGGTGCGCGGCCGGTGGACCTTGCGCAGTGCCTCGGGCAGCGGCAGCAGCCCGCGGCCCTCCTGCAGGGCGGGCGGCAGCGGGTCGGTGACGGCCTCCCAGCCGGTGGCCTCCAGGGAGGCGAGCACCACGTCCACCGCGTTGGAGATCTTCCAGGACTCCATCTGGGCGCAGGCCGGGTAGAGCGGGATGAGCTGCTGGGCCCAGGCCTCGGCCGCGTCCGCGCCGCTGTCCTCGCCGAGCATCTCGTAGGCGGGGTGCGACAGCTGGCGGACGTTGCGGAAGGTGCCGACCTTGCCGGCGAACATGCCGCGGCGCCCGGGCAGGAGCTCCTTCTGGTGGTGGTAGATCGACCGCCCGAAGAAGACCAGCTGCAGCCGCCCGCTGCCGTCGGTGAGCGTGACCTCCAGGCGCTGGCCCCGGCCTGCGTTGAACTTGTGCACGCGGGCGTCGGAGACCTGGGCGACGACCGTGACGTGCTCGTCCGGCGGCAGGTCGTTCAGCCGCGTGAGCTCGCCGCGCTCGGCGTAGCGGCGCGGGTAGTGGTGCAGCAGGTCGCCGACCGTATGCAGACCGAGGTGCTCGGCCATGACCTTGGCGGTGTTGCCGCCGAGGGTCTTCTTCAGGGATTCGTCTAGGGCGGGCACATGCCCCATTGCACACCATCGGTGTGACAGTGCCGGTCAGGTGCGCATCATTCGATCCCGATGAGCAGCGGCGCGCACTGCCGGCCGCCGCGGTAGACGACGGTGTCCACGGCCAGGTGGGAGTCGCGCACGTGCTGTTCGAGGCGGCCCGCGACGGCGTCGGGGACCTCGTCGCCGAGGACGAGCGTGACCATCTCGCCGCCCGCCGCCAGCATCCGGTCCAGGACCGTGCCGGCGGTGCCGGCCAGGTCCTGCCCGATGACGGCGACGTCGCCGTCGATCAGGCCGAGGACGTCCCCGGCCTGGCAGACGCCGGCCATGGTCCAGGACTGCCGCTCGGCGACGGCGAGTTCGGCGTAGCGGGTGGCGCCCGCGGCGGAGGTCATGGCGACGACGTCCTCGTCGAAGCGCCGGCCGGGCTCGTGGACGGCGAGGGCGGCGATGCCCTGGACCGGGGAGCGGGTGGGGATGACGGCGACGCGCACGCCCTCGGCGCGGGCCTGCTCGGCGGCGGCCGCGGCGGTGTGGCGCAGGTCGTCGTCGTTGGGCAGCAGCACCACCTCGCGCGCGTGGGCGCGGCGCACGGCCTGCACCAGTTCGCCGCTGGCCGGCGGCTCCCCCGGGCGCACGGCCACCACGGTCGCCCCGGCCTCCGTGCACAGCGTGGCCAGGCCCTCGCCGCGGACGACGGCCACCACGGCGCGCTGGACCCGCTCGCGGGTGCGGGTGCGCTCCTGGGCGGCGCCGCCGAAGTGGGTGATGCGGATCCGGTACGGGCGCCCGGCGTCGATGCCCGCCTCGACGGCCGCCCCGGCGTCGTCGACGTGCACGTGGACGTTCCACAGCCCGTCGCCGCCCACGACGACCAGCGATTCGCCGAGCGCGTCCAGGCGGGTGCGCAGCTTGGCGACGGCGTCGTCGGCGGCCTCCAGAAGGTAGATCACCTCGAAGGCGGGCTCGGCGCCGGTGGCGGCGCCGCCGAAGTCGGCCGGGCAGGCCTCGGGGTGGTACGAGGCGTCCGTCCACGCGCGCGTGGCCAGCGGCGCGGGCCCCGCGGTCTCCGGGCCGGGCGTCCCGCCCGCCAGGGCGCTGGACAGCGCGCCCAGCACCTCCACCAGTCCCCTGCCGCCCGCGTCGACCACGCCGGCCCGGCCGAGGACGTCGAGCTGGCGGGGGGTGGCCTCCAGGGCGGTGCGGGCGCCCTCGTAGGCGGCGCGGGCGGTCTCCGCGGCGGCGGTGCCGGGGACGGCCGCGGCGGCCTCGGCGGCGGCCGCGGCCACGGTGAGCACGGTGCCCTCGACCGGGCGGGCCACGCCCTCGTACGCGGACTCCACCGCGCGCTCCAGGGACCGGCGCAGCAGGGCGCCGCCCGTGCCGCCGTGGTGATCCTCGTCACCGGCGGAGGTCAGCACCTCGGCCATGCCGCGCAGCAGCTGGGCCAGGATCGTGCCGGAGTTGCCGCGGGCCCCTATGAGCGCGCCGTGGGCCATGGCCCGGACGGCCTCGGGGAGCCCGGGGCGGGAGCCGGGGCCGGTGGTGGCGTGGCCGTCGAAGGCGGCGTCCACGGCGCGGGCCGCGGACTCCACGGTCAGGTAGAGATTGGTGCCGGTGTCCCCGTCGGCGACGGGGTACACGTTGATCGCGTCGATCTCCTCGCGGGCCCGGCCCAGCGCGTCCAGCGCCAGGGCGCACCAGGTGCGCACCGCTTCGGCGTCGAGCGTGTGCGGCACCTGGGTCCTCCTCGGACGGCTGGGGGCTGGGCAGTGGGCAGAGTAGCCCTGTCCCGGGCCGGGAAGGGCAGGCCGGGCGGGGGCCGGGGCGGTCATGGTAGTTTCGTTGTCCAGGAGCGGTCGTTGTATGCTGCTCCGGTTGCCTGATGAGAATCAGGCTTTCCCCTGGCAAGCCAGTCACCATCGACCCGGCACGCCGGGATTTCCCGTAAGTGCATCTGAAGTCTTTGGAGTGACCCGTGGCTGCCAACTGCGACGTCTGCGGCAAGGGGCCGGGCTTCGGCAACAACATTTCGCACTCGCACCGCCGTACGTCCCGTCGCTGGAACCCGAACATCCAGCGTGTGCGTGCCGTGGTCGGTCGGACGCCGAAGCGCCTCAACGTCTGCACCTCGTGCATCAAGGCCGGCAAGGTCTCGCGCTAATCGCTAGCGCAGCCCCGCCGGTTGCCGAAGCCGGTCCACCTCGCGGTGGGCCGGTTTTTGCTTTTGTCTGCGGGTCGGTGGGGGTGCTCGCGCCCACGCGGCGGAGCCGCATGATGCAAGTAAGCCCCGCGCCCCTGACGGGGCCCGGTCAGCCCCGGAACGTCCAGCCATGGTCCACCGGGCCGATGCCCCCGCCCAGGGGGAAGCCGGCTGCGATGGCGCCCGTCACATAGTCCTTGGCCCGCGTCACGGCCTCCGGCACCGCGCGGCCCTTGGCGAGGCCCGATGCGATCGCGCTCGCCAGTGTGCAGCCCGTTCCGTGCGTGTGACGGTTCCCATGGCGTACCGCCCGCAGCCAGTACTCCTCCTCGCCGTCCGTCAGGAGGTCCACCGCGTCCGGGCCGTCCAGGTGGCCGCCCTTGATGAGGGCCCACTCCGGGCCGTAGGCCAGCACCGCGTCCGCGGCCCGGCGCAGGTCGGCCTCCGCCGTCACGTGCACGCCCGTCAGCCAGGCGACCTCGTCCAGGTTGGGCGTGGCGACCGTCGCCAGCGGCAGCAGCCGCGTGCGGACCGCGTCGAGCGCGGACGCGGCCAGCAGCGGGTCCCCGTGCTTGGAGACGCCCACGGGGTCGACGACGACGGGCGCGTGCACGCCGTCCAGCAGGCCGGCCACGGTCTCCACGAGCTCGGCCGAGGCGAGCATGCCGGTCTTGACCGCCTGGACGCCGATGTCGTCGACGACGCTGCGGAACTGGGCCCGCACCGCCTCGGCCGGCAGCGGCCAGGAGCCCTGGACACCTCGGGAGTTCTGGGCGGTGACGGCGGTGACGACGCTCATGCCGTGCACGCCGAGGGCGAGCATCGTCTTCAGGTCGGCCTGGATGCCGGCGCCGCCGCCGGAGTCGGACCCGGCGACGGTGAGCACGCGTGGAGGTATCGGCATGGGGCCGAATCTACAAGTCGCCCCGGTGCTCCTCGGCGTCCAGGTCCCCGAAGTGGTCCCAGCCGCCCGCCCGGTCCCAGGGGGCTCCGTCGACGGTGACCTGCGGCAGGGCGGAGGGGCTGACGACCTCGCCGATGACCTTCCAGCGGGCGGGCAGCTTCACGTCCGGCGGGAAGGTGGCCACGATGGCGTGGTCCTCTCCCCCGGTCAGCACCCACTGCAGCGGGTCGACGCCGACCGCCTGCCCGATGTCGGACATCTGCGTGGGCACGTCGATCGCGGCCGTGTGCAGGTCGATGCGGACCTTGCTGGCGTCGGCGATGTGCCCGAGGTCGGCGATCAGGCCGTCGCTGATGTCCGTCATGGCCGTGGCGCCGAGCGCCGCAGCGGCGGGACCGGCATGGTACGGCGGCTCGGGGCGCCGGTGGGCCTCGACGAAGGCGCGGGGCGAGCGGAAGCCCCGGGAGAGCACCGCGAGCCCGGCCGCGGACCAGCCCAGCCAGCCGGTCACCGCGACCACGTCGCCGGGCTGGGCGCCGGAGCGGGTGACCGGCTCGTGGTTGCGCAGGTCGCCCAGGGCCGTGATGGCCACCGTGATGGTCTCCCCGCGCACCACGTCCCCGCCGACCACGGCGGCCCCGGCGACCTGGCACTCGTCGCGGATGCCGTCCATCAGCTCCACGGGCCAGGTGGCGGGCAGTTCGGCGGGCACCACGAGGGCGAGCAGCACCGCGGTGGGCACCGCGCCCATGGCAGCGATGTCGGCCAGATTCTGCGCGGCCGCCTTGCGGCCCACGTCGTAGGCCGTGGACCAGTCGCGGCGGAAGTGCCGCCCCTCCAGGAGGACGTCCGTACTGGCCACGACCCTGCGGTCGGGGGCGGCGACCACCGCGGCGTCGTCACCCGGCCCGAGCCGTACCGCCGGGGTGGTGGTGAGCCGGGAGGTGAGCTCTCTGATGAGCCCGAACTCCCCCAGCTCGCCCACGGTGCCTTTCACTGAGCTCCTCCTCGGAGTGTCCGTTCCGGTGTCCTCACCGGCCATTTCCACGCCGCGCAGGCCGCGCGGGTCTCCCCTCAACCTGCGGTGACGCGGTACCGTGGCGTCTCTTCTCCCCACATGATCCTCGTAGCCGCCCTGGAGGTTCCGTGGTACAGGCGTACATCCTGATCCAGACCGAGGTCGGCAAGGCGTCGACCGTGGCCGATGTCATTTCCAAGATCCCGGGGGTGATCCAGGCCGAGGACGTCACGGGCCCGTACGACGTGATCGTCCGCGCACAGGCCGACACGGTGGACGACCTCGGCCGCATGGTGGTGGCCAGAGTCCAGCAGGTGGAGGGCATCACCCGCACTCTGACCTGCCCGGTCGTCCATATCTAGCTCCCCCGTATGCTCGGCCGGTGAAGTCTTCGCTCCGCCGGCCCCCCGGCCTGTCCGCTGTTGCCCTGCTGCTGACGGCCGTGGCCTGCTCGGCCCCGGGCGGGCCCGCGGCGCCGGCGGCACCCACGCCGCCGGCCGCCGAGGCCGCGCTCTGCCGGGCGCTGCACAAGGAACTGCCGGGGACCGTGGACGGCCGCGAGCGGCACGACCCGGTTCCTGCTTCGGACTTTACCGCCGCCTGGGGCGGCCGTCCTGCGATCGTCCTGCGCTGCGGGGTCCCGAAGCCGGAGCTGCTGCAGCGCAACCCGGGCGCGGACGCCGCGGAGATCGACGGAGTCGACTGGCTGCCCGAGAAGCAGCCCGACGGCAGCGTGCGCTGCACCACCACCCTGCGCGAGGCCTGGGTCGAGGTGACGCTGCCGAAGCAGGTGGTCGGCGACGCCGGCGACATCAGTGCGCTGACCGACCTCGCCGACGCCGTCAAGAAGACGATCCCCGAAGGGATCATCTCCTAGCAGCCGCCTACCGCAGGCCCGTCGGGCGGCGCAGCGCCGCCTGGACGAGGCGGTCGACCAGCTCCGGGTAACTCACGCCGCTCTCCTGCCACATGCGCGGGTACATGGAGATCGGGGTGAAGCCGGGCATGGTGTTGATCTCGTTGATGACGAACTCGCCGTCCTCGGTGAGGAAGAAGTCCGCGCGGACCAGGCCCTCGCAGGAGGCCGCGTCGAAGGCCCGTACCGCGAGCTCCTGGACGCGCCGGGTCTCGTCCTCGGTGAGCGGCGCGGGCACGATCCCGGCTGCCGAGTCGATGTACTTGGCCTCGAAGTCGTAGAAGTCGTGGGCCGTGACCGGGGGGATCTCGGCGGGCGCGCTGGCGCGCGGGCCGTCCTCGAACTCGAGCACCCCGCACTCGATCTCGCGGCCGCGCAGCAGCGACTCGACGAGGATCTTGGGGTCGTGGCGCTGCGCCTCGGCGATGGCCTCGTCCAGGCCGGCGAGGTCGTCGACCTTGGTGATGCCCATGGACGAGCCGGCGCGTGCGGGCTTCACGAACAGCGGCCAGCCGTGCTCGCCGGCGAAGTCCACGATCTTCTTGCGGGCGGCGGACGGGTCGTTCTGCCACTCGCGGGGGCGGATCACCGTGTACGGGCCGACGGGCAGCCCGAAGGAGGTGAAGACCCGCTTCATGTACTCCTTGTCCTGGCCGACGGCCGAGGCGAGCACGCCCGCGCCCACGTACGGGATGCCGGCCAGGTCGAGCATGCCCTGCAGGGTGCCGTCCTCGCCGTACGGGCCGTGCAGCACGGGGAAGACGACGTCGACCTCGCCCAGCGCCTTGGGCACGGCGCCGGGTTCGGTGTAGACGACCTCACGGCTGTGCGGGGTGACGGGCAGCAGCACCGAACCGTCGGCCGAGTCGGCGAGCTGCTCGACGCTCGGCAGCGTGCGGTCGGCGATGGCCATCCGCTCGGGGTCGTCGGCGGTCAGCGCCCAACGGCCGTCGGCGGTAATGCCGATCGGCAGCACGTCGTACTTGGTGCGGTCGATGGCTCGCAGCACGGCGCCCGCGGTGACCACGGAGATGGCGTGCTCGGAACTGCGGCCGCCGAAGACGACCGCGACGCGCGGCTTGCGGCCGGTGCTCTGGGGGGAGGTCTCGCTGCTCATATCGCGTCGAGAGTACCTGGTAGCAGGGGATGCGTCAGTGCCGCTCGGGCTTGGCGCTGCGCGACATCAGCTCCTTGAGGGCCACCATGGGCGGCTTTCCCTCGTGGACGATGCCCACGACGGTCTCCGTGATCGGCATGTCGACATGATGACGCCGGGCCAGATCGAGCACGGATTCACAGGACTTGACGCCCTCGGCGGTCTGCTTGGTGACCGCGATCGTCTCCGCGAGGGTCATCCCGCGGCCGAGGCCGGCGCCGAAGGTGCGGTTGCGGGAGAGCGGCGAGGCACAGGTGGCGACGAGGTCGCCCATGCCCGCGAGGCCGGCGAAGGTGTGCTCGTCGGCGCCCATGGCCAGGCCCAGCCGGGTCGTCTCGGCCAGACCGCGGGTGATGAGCGAGGCCTTGGCGTTGTCGCCGAGTCCCATGCCGTCGGCGATGCCCACCGCGAGCGCGATGACGTTCTTGACGGCGCCGCCGAGTTCGCAGCCGACCACGTCGGTGTTGGTGTACGGGCGGAAGTAGGCGGTGTGGCAGGCCGACTGGAGGCGCCGGGCCACGGACTCGTCGCGGCAGGCGACCACGGCGGCGGCGGGCTGCCGGGCGGCGATCTCCTTGGCGAGGTTGGGTCCGGTGAGCACGGCGACCTGCTCGGGACCGACCTTGGCGACCTCCTCGATCACCTCGCTCATCCGCTTGGCGGTGCCGAGTTCGACGCCCTTCATCAGGGAGACGAGCACGGTGCCGGGGGCCAGCAGGGGCTCCCACTCCGTGAGGTTGGCGCGCAGCGTCTGCGACGGCACGGCGAGGACGGTGAAGTCCGCGTCGCGGGCCGCCTCCGCGGGGTCGGTGGTGGCCCGGACGCCCAGGGGGAGTTCGACGCCGGGAAGGTAGTCGGGGTTGGTGCGGCCGGTGTTGAGGGCTTCGACGAGCGGGGCGCGGCGGCCCCACATGGTCACCTCGCAGCCCGCGTCGGCGAGCACCATCGCGAAGGCGGTGCCCCAGGAGCCGGTGCCGAAGACGGCGCAGCGCGTCACTTGCTGTCCTCCTGGTCCTTCCGGCGGGCAGCGGCGCGCGCCTTCTTGTGGTTGTACGGTTCTGCAGGGACGGACTCGCCGCGGAGTTCGGCGAGGAGCGCGGTGATCGCGGCCATGATCTCGTCGGTGGCCGCGCGCAGCACCTCGGCCGTGGGCTCCTGCCCGTAGTAGGCGGAGAGGTCGACGGGCGGACCGGCCAGCACCTTGAGGGTCTTGCGGGGGAAGAGCCGCAGCTTCTTCTCCTTCGCGTACGGCGGCATCGCCTCGTTGGCGCCCCACTGGGCGACCGGGATGACCGGGGCGCGGGTGAGCAGGGCGACGCGGGCCGCACCCGTCTTGCCCTCCATGGGCCACATGTCGGGGTCGCGGGTGAGGGTGCCCTCGGGGTAGAACGCCACGCACTCGCCCTTGTTGATGGCCTCGACCGCGTTCCGGAACGCCGTCGCGGCGTCGGCGCTCTCGCGGTAGACGGGGATCTGCCCGGTGCCGCGCAGGATCGCACCGACGAAGCTGCCCTTGAACAGCGCGGCCTTGGCCAGGAAGCGGGGCACGCGCCCGGTGTTGTACTGGTAGTGCGCGTAGGACAGCGGGTCGAGATACGAGTTGTGATTGACGGCCGTGATGAATCCGCCGTCCGCCGGAATGTGCTCCATTCCACGCCAGTCCCGCTTGAACAGAACCACGAGCGGCGGTTTTGCCAACACCGCGGCAAGGCGGTACCAGAAGCCGATTCTGTGGCGGGACACTCGGTCACCCTTCTCTTGGGACATGGATCCGGCACGGGCCGGGAACGCACCCGGGGCCGGACAAGTGTCGCCCCAGGTGCCCGGTCTGTCGAGAACACCGTAACCCCGCGCCCCACGGGCGACCGCGGCAGCGGCGAGAATGAGACCGGAGCGAAGAGAGGGGGGCACGGGTGCGCTGGACTCTGGTGGTGCCGGTGAAGTCGCTGACGCTGGCCAAGAGCCGGCTCGGGGCCGCGGGCCCGGGACGCCCGCCGCGGCCCGCGCTGGCCCTGGCGTTCGCCCTGGACACCGTGGAGGCCGCACTGGCCTGCCCGGCGGTGCGCGGTGTGGCGGTCGTCACGGACGATCCGCTGGCGGGGGCCTCCCTCGCCGCCCTGGGCGCCCGGGTGGTGCCCGAGCCGCCGGGCGGCGGCGGGCTGAACGCGGCGCTGGCGCACGGTGCGCGGAGCGTGCGGGACGGGCTCCCGGACGGCGCGGTGGCCACGCTCAACGCGGACCTTCCGGCACTCCGGCCCGGGGAACTCGAGCGGGTACTCGAGCGTGCCGCGGAATTCCCGCGCGCATTTCTCGCGGATGCCGCGGGAATCGGTACGACCCTGCTCGCCGCGGCTCCCGGAATGGAATTGGCTCCGGCGTTCGAGGGCCGTTCGCGCGCCCGGCACCTGGCTTCCGGGGCACGGGAGATCCTGCTCGACGGCGTGGATTCCGTGCGCCGCGACGTGGACACGGAAGCCGATTTGCGGGCCGTTCTCGCGCTGGGTACGGGCCCGCGCACGGCTTCGGTGGCGGGGCCGCTGCGGTCGGCCTCGCGGCCGGCCAGGGCATAGGCTGGCGGTATGCAGGCCACCGCGTTCACCTTCGATCCTCAGACCCGCTCCGGGAGCGTTCTCCTGGACGACGGCACGCCCGTGCCGTTCGACGCGGTGGCGTTCGATGCGGGGGGCCTGCGGCTGCTTCGAGCGGGGCAGCGGGTGCGGATCGAGTGTGCGCCCTCCGAGGGCGACTCCGAGGGCCTTCGCGTGACGTTGGTAACTCTGCAGACGTTCTGAGTCGTCTGCAGGCCGGACTTGGCTGATCGCGCCCACGCGGCGGAGCCGCACATCGAAACAGCCCCGCGCCCCTTCGGGGCGCAACGCACCGCGGGCCGGCCTCCCCTGTGAGGGAGGCCGGCCCGGCGGGTGACGCCGTGCGTCCGCTGCCTACTTCTTGCGGGCAGTGGTCTTCTTGGCGGTGGTCTTGCGCGCAGTCGTCTTCTTGGCCGGAGCCTTGACCGCGGCAGCCTTCTTGGCGGGAGCGGTCTTCTTCGCCACGGTCTTCTTGGCGGTGGCCTTCTTCGCCACGGTCTTCTTGGCGGTGGTCGCCGCCTTCTTGGCCGTGGTCTTCTTCGCCGTGGTCTTCTTCGCCGCCGCGGTGGTCTTCTTCGCCACGGTCTTCTTGGCGGTGGCCTTCTTCGCGGCCGCCTTCTTGGCCGTGGCCTTCTTCGCCGCGGCCTTCTTCACGGCCGTACCGCCCGAAAGGCTGCCCTTCGGCGCCTTCTTGACGGCCACCTCGCCGCCCTTCGGCAGCTTCTTGGTGCCGGCGACCAGGTCCTTGAAGCCCTGGCCCGCGCGGAAGCGGGGCACCGAGGTCTTCTTGACCCGCACGCGCTCGCCCGTCTGCGGGTTGCGGGCGTAACGGGCCGGGCGGTCGACCTTCTCGAACGAGCCGAAACCGGTGACCGAAACACGGTCGCCGGCGCACACCGCGCGGACAATCGCGTCCAGCACCGCGTCGACCGCGTCAGCGGCCTGCTGCCGGCCGCCGACCTTGTCGGCAATCGTTTCAACGAGCTGCGCCTTGTTCACGTCTTCCCCTTCGGAGACTTCGCCGGAAAGTGTTCCAGCTTTTTTCGCACGTTAGGCAGATATATACCGCAAATCAAACACGAAACGGTCTAATCACCCTTGTGCCGCAACGAACCCGACCCGTCACGGAGTTCCGTCGGTGCCGCGCTCTGAAGGGAAACGGCCCTCGTCGAGGTCGTTCATCAGCCGGTCCAGACGCCTTGCCGCGCCTGAGAGATCGTGCTTCGCCGAAGCCGTGATGGCCAGCAGCTGCCGCGACAGTGCCACCCGTACGTCCTCCGGGACTTGCAGTGTGCGCACCCTCGAGTGCGCTTCCTTCAGTCGGTCCGCGACAAGCCGGTATAGCTCGAGTTGGTTGTCGCGTTCCATGCACCGATTGTGCCATCTGAGGCGAGTTGTCGCTTCACGGGGCCTCAACAAAGCGGTGCGCCCCCTGTCCGAAGACAGGGGGCGCATCATGCCAAACCCCGGGTGAGCAGCGAAAATCCGGGGTCCCGGAGCCGGGGTACGGACTGGGCCGAATGAGCTCGAATGGGCCTCAGACGACGGCCGTCGAGGGCTTGAACGCGGGCCTGGCGGCCTCGTACGCGGCGATGTCCGCCTCGCGCCGGAGGGTCAGTCCGATGTCGTCCAGCCCCTCCAGGAGCCGCCACCGGGCGTTGTCGTCAAGGTCGAAACCGGCCGTGATGCCCTCGGCCCGCACCTCGCGGGCGACGAGGTCGACCGTCACCTCGGCGGCGGGGTCGGCCTCGACGAGCTCCCACAGCCGTTCCACAGTCTCCTGCGGCAGGATCACGGTCAGCAGGCCGTTCTTGAGCGAGTTGCCGCGGAAGATGTCGGCGAACCGGGAGGAGACCACGACGCGGAAGCCGTAGTTCTGCAGGGCCCACACCGCGTGCTCGCGCGAGGAGCCGGTGCCGAAGTCCGGTCCGGCGACCAGCACCGAGGCGCCTGCGCGCTCGGGCCGGTTGAGCACGAACTCCGGGTCCTTGCGCCAGGCCTCGAAGAGCCCGTCCTCGAAACCGTCGCGGGTGACCTTCTTCAGCCAGTGCGCCGGGATGATCTGGTCGGTGTCCACGTTGCTGCGGCGCAGCGGGACGGCCCGGCCGGTGTGCGTGGTGAAGGCTTCCATGGTGGCTCAGACCCCCGCGGTGGCAGTGACGTCGGACAGGTCGGCCGGCGAGGCGAGCCGGCCCAGGACGGCGGTGGCGGCGGCCACCTGGGGCGAGACGAGGTGGGTGCGGCCGCCCTTGCCCTGCCTGCCCTCGAAGTTGCGGTTGGAGGTCGACGCGGACCGCTCGCCGGGCGCGAGTTGGTCGGGGTTCATGCCCAGGCACATCGAGCAGCCCGCGTGCCGCCATTCGGCACCCGCCTCGGTGAACACCTTGTCCAGACCCTCGTCGACCGCCTGCAGGCCCACCCGTACCGAGCCGGGGACGACCAGCATCCGCACTCCGTCGGCCACCGCGCGGCCGCGCAGCACGTCCGCCGCGGCGCGCAGGTCCTCGATGCGGCCGTTGGTGCACGAGCCCACGAAAACGGTGTCCACACGGATGTCGCGCAGCGCCTGACCCGCCGTCAAACCCATGTATTCCAGGGCCCGTTCGGCCGCGCTGCGCTCGGACGGGTCGGTGTACGAGGCCGGGTCGGGAACCGACGCCGACAGGGGTGCGCCCTGGCCCGGGTTGGTGCCCCAGGTGACGAACGGGGCGAGCGCGGAGGCGTCGATGACGACCTCGTGGTCGAAGACCGCGTCGTCGTCGGTGCGCAGGGTGCGCCAGTAGGCGACGGCGTCGTCCCAGTCCGCGCCCGTGGGGGCGTGCGGGCGGTCCTTCAGGTAGGCGAAGGTGGTGTCGTCGGGGGCGATCATGCCGGCCCGGGCGCCCGCCTCGATGGACATGTTGCACACCGTCATCCGGGCCTCCATCGACAGCTTCTCGATGGCGGGGCCGCGGTATTCGATGACGTAACCCTGGCCGCCGCCGGTGCCGATGCGGGCGATGACGGCCAGGATCAGGTCCTTCGCCGTGACGCCGTCGGGCAGTTCGCCCTCGACGGTCACCGCCATCGTCCTGAACGGGGCCAGCGGGAGTGTCTGGGTGGCCAGGACGTGCTCGACCTGGCTGGTGCCGATGCCGAACGCGAGGGCGCCGAAGGCGCCGTGGGTCGAGGTGTGGCTGTCGCCGCAGACGACCGTCGTACCGGGCTGGGTCAGCCCCAGCTGGGGGCCCACCACGTGGACGACGCCCTGCTCGACGTCGCCCAGCGGGTGCAGCCGCACGCCGAACTCGGCGCAGTTGGCGCGCAGGGTCTCCAGCTGCATGCGGGAGACGGGGTCCGCGATGGGCTTGTCGATGTCGAGGGTCGGGGTGTTGTGGTCCTCGGTGGCGATGGTGAGGTCGAGCCGGCGGACCTTGCGGCCGGACTTGCGCAGGCCGTCGAAGGCCTGCGGGCTGGTCACCTCGTGGAGCAGGTGCAGGTCGATGAAGAGCAGATCGGGTTCGCCCTCGGCGCGCGTGACGACGTGGTCGTCCCAGACCTTCTCCGCGAGTGTCCGTCCCATCGCTGTCCCATTCGTCGGTTCGTGGGTGGTGTCCGACCAGAGTGGCGCGTCTCGCGGAAATGTGAACTTGCGTTTCACAGTGTGAGACGTGAGTATCGTTTCATGGACAACACCAATGGCCCCTCGAGTGGTGTGGGCGTACTCGACAAGGCAGCCCTCGTGCTGAGTGCCCTGGAGGCCGGTCCTGCGACCCTCGCCGGGCTGGTCACCGCGACCGGTCTCGCCCGCCCGACCGCGCACCGGCTGGCGGTCGCCCTGGAGCACCACCGGATGGTGGCGCGCGACATGCAGGGCCGGTTCATCCTCGGCCCCCGGCTGAGCGAGCTGGCCGCCGCCGCGGGCGAGGACCGGCTGCTGGCCATGGCCGGGCCCGTGCTCACGCACCTGCGCGACGTGACGGGCGAGAGCGCGCAGCTCTACCGCCGCCAGGGCGACATGCGCATCTGCGTCGCCGCCGCGGAACGGCTGTCCGGACTGCGGGACACCGTGCCGGTGGGCTCGACGCTGCCGATGAAGGCGGGGTCCGCTGCGCAGGTGCTGATGGCGTGGGAGGAGCCGGAGCGGTTGCACCGCGGGCTCCAGGGGGCGCGGTTCACGGCCACCGCGCTGTCCGGGGTGCGGCGGCGCGGCTGGGCCCAGTCCATCGGCGAGCGCGAGCCGGGCGTCGCGTCGGTGTCGGCGCCGGTGCGGGGGCCGTCGAACCGGGTGGTGGCCGCCGTCTCGGTCTCCGGACCGATCGAGCGGTTGACGCGGCATCCCGGGCGGATGCATGCGCAGGCCGTGTTGGACGCGGCCATGCGGCTTTCGGAGGCCCTGCGCCGGAACGGGTGAGGGTGCCCCTCGCGCCCCTTTCCGGTTCGGCTGCGGGTCGTGGTGGGCTGGTCGCGCCCACGCGGCGGAGCCGCTGGGGGCACCTCCCAGCGGTAGCTGGGGGAGACGCTGCCCCGCGCCCCTTACGGGGCCCAGGGTTGTGCCCCCCTCAACCGAAGGCTCGGGGGCCCGCCACCCGTAGCGTCAGACGGGTCAGGGCCCCCTGTGCCCTGATGTCCAGGGATTCGGCCAGCGTGCGCGCCAGCCACAGGCCGTCCTCCGGGGCCGGGCGGTCGCCCGGCGGGCGGTAGCCCGCGAAGGCCGGGACCGGGGCGGGGCCCGTGCACAGCAGTTCGTAGACGAGCTGGCCCGGCTCCTCCCAGGACCGGAGGGCCACCCGGGTGCCCTCCGGTGCCAGCAGGTAGCCCGCCGTCTCGCAGACGGCCAGGACGGCCAGCCCCAGGCGTTCCCCGTCCAGACCCGCCGCAACGGCTCTCTCGCGGGCGAACAGCCGCACCGTGGAAGCCGAGGCCGTCGGGCCCGCGCGGGCCGCCCCTGCGGGCGCAGGGGCGCGCGGCGGGGCCACCCCGGCCGCGTAGGCCGCCGGCTCGGCGTAGCCGGCGCAGGGGATCAGGCGGCGGCCGTCCATCCGGGCCGGGTGCGTGGCGCAGGCGGCCCGGGCCACGTCCGCCGGGACGGTCCTGGTGTCGTACGGGCAGATCATCCACACCGGCAGCCCGGCCAGCAGCACGTTGAGCCCGGACTCCATGCGCTTCCACTCCGCGACCTGGCGGGCGGACCTCCCGCACCACACCGGCTCCGCGAGCATCCGCGTGCGGCGCCCGGGGCGGGCGCGGCGGTCGTGGTAGCGCAGGAAGGCCGAGACCCGCTCCACGGGCCGGCGCCCGAAGTACGCGGTCTCGGCGGTGTCCAGCGCGTGCGCCCGCTCCCCCAGGGCCCGCCGGAGCAGGTCGATGTTGGCGGGCGTCGTGGCGGCCAGCACGGGCTCCCCCGCCACCAGCCCGTCCCGGACGAACGGCACCGCCGTCGCCAGGAACTCCGCATCGGTGCCGTACAGGCACGCGTGGTGGACGAATCCGTCAGCAGGCATGGGCCGCCCCCAGCCGGAGGCCCGGGGTGCGGTCCCAGCCGATCATCGTGATGACGTGGCGCAGGTGCGGCAGCAGTCCGGTGAGCTCGACCGTGCAGTGCCGGGCTGCGCGGGCCCGGGCGAAGGTCATCAGCAGCCGCAGGCCCGCCAGGTCCAGGAACTCCACCCGGGACATCTCCAGCCGCACGTCCTCGCGGACGGCCGCGACCGAGCGCAGCGCGTCCCGCAGGCAGCGGTGGGCCCCGGCGTCGACCACGCCCTCGATGCGCAGGCCCTGCGGCCGGTACGTGCGGACGACGACGAGGTCGGCCGTGCGGACCAGCGGGTCCGCCTCCACGCTGCCGGCGTGCGCCGACTCCAGGGCGTCCGGTGCGTCCGGCCCGCAGCGGCGCAGGTCGTACTGGCAGACGGCCAGGGCCCGGCCGGAGCCGAACTCCCCGTCCAGCAGTGCCTCGTACTCCAGCAGCCGCGGGAGGTCGGGCACCCCGCCCGCGCACGGGTCCCCCGCGACGCGCAGTGCGCGGCGGCCCTCGGCCCGGGACTGTGCGGCCGCCGCGCGCAGCCGCGCGAGCAGGGCCGCCGGCTCGAACCGCCCCTCGGCGGTGAGGAATTCGGCGAGCGCGACCACTTCGAGCCGCCCGGCAGGCACCGCGGGCAGGCTCGGTGCCGGGTCCCCGGTGAGGTAGAGGATCTTGTCGTCCGCGTCCAGGCCCCCCAGGACGAAGTCCCGCAGGACCGAGGCCCGCTCCTCGTCGGACGCGAACAGCAGGCATGCGTGGTCACCGGGCCGGAGATCACCGACGTGGACGCGGCGGCGCACGCCATGGGCATGGACCATGCGGGGATTATCGCGCCGCCCCGGATACCGCGGAAGGGCGCATGAAAAAATGCCCCCCGCCGAAGCGAAAGGCATTCTTTCCTCTTGTACCCCCGACCGGATTCGAACCGGCGCTACCGCCTTGAGAGGGCGGCGTGCTAGGCCGCTACACAACGGGGGCTCGCACTGCGCTTTTTCTGCTTCTTGCTTCGTTCCGAAGCTTATCAAGAGAATTCGAAGCGATTTTCTCTTGCTGGGGTACCAGGACTCGAACCTAGACTAAGTGAACCAGAATCACTCGTGCTGCCAATTACACCATACCCCACCGTAACTCCACCCCCCGTAAGGGGTCTTGTCCGGCCTGCGCCCTCCGCTCCGGCCTCTCGGCCCTCCCGGGCGGCGCAGGAAGAACATTACCCGAAGGAGGACGGGGCTCCAAAATCGATAACTCCGCGCAGCAGCAGGGGCAGCTCACCGAGCCCTCCGATCCGCCGCACCCCCTCCGGAACCACCGCCTCCGCAGCCTCGCCCGACCGGTCCAGCCACACGCCGTGCAGCCCGGCGTCCCGGGCTCCGACGGCGTCCGCCTGCAGCTGGTCGCCCACGTACACGACCTCGCCGGGAGCCAGCCGCAGGGCGGCGCAGGCGGCGTGGAAGGCGCGCGGGTCGGGCTTGGCCGCGCCGACCCGGTCGGCGCACAGCACCCGTTCGAAGCGGCGGCGCACCCCCAGGGCGCGCAGCTTGCGCTTCTGGTGCCGGGTGCTGGAGTTGGAGAGCACCGCCTGCCGGTAGTGCGGGGCGAGGGCGTCCAGGGCCGGCCGGGCGTCCGGGAAGAGGGTCCAGGCGGCCTCGTAGTGCGCGATGTAGCGGGCGAACCAGGCGTCGGCCTCCGCATCGCCCAGCGGAGCGCCCAGGAAGGCGCGGGCGCGCTCGCGGCGGTGCTCCCGGAAGCCGAGTTCGCCCGCGAGGAAGCGGGCGAACTGGGCCTCCATGACCTCACGCCAAAGGCCGAGGGCCTGCTCCGCGGTGTCGTACCGCGAGAGCAGGCCCTCGGCCTCGATGTGGCGCAGTGCGCCCGCACGATCGGACCCCGTGTAGTCGAACAGGGTGTCGTCGACGTCCCAGAGGACCGCGCGGATCACTGTCGGCCTCCTTCTGACCCTTACGCCGCCAGCTTGGCCAGCGCGGCGTCCACGCGGGCCAGCGTCCGCTCGCGGCCCAGGACCTCCAGGGACTCGAAGAGCGGGAGGCCGACCGTGCGGCCGGTGACGGCGACGCGGACCGGGGCCTGGGCCTTGCCCAGCTTCAGGCCGTGCTCCTCGCCGGCGGCGACGACGGCGGCCTTGAGCGCGTCCGCGGTCCAGTCGCAGGCGGCCAGCTTCTCGCGGGCCGTGCGCAGCAGGGCGTCCGAGCCCTCCTTCATCGCCTTCTGCCAGGACGCCTCGTCCTCGACGGGCTCGTCCAGGAAGAGGAAGTCGACGTTGGCGGTGATGTCGGAGAGCACGGTGAGGCGGGTCTGGGCGTGCGGCGCGATGGCCTCCCAGGCTGCCTGGTCGAACTTCTCCGGCGCCCAGGGGGCGTGCGGGGCGCGCAGCCAGGGGCCGCAGGCATCGGCGAACGCCTTCGGGTCCAGGCGGCGGATGTGGTCCGCGTTGACGGCCTCGCACTTCTTGAGGTCGAAGCGGGCCGGGTTGGCGTTGACGTCCTTGATGTCGAACGCCGCGACCATCTCGTCCATCGTGAAGATGTCCTGGTCGGCGGAGAGCGACCAGCCCAGCAGCGAGAGGTAGTTGAGCAGGCCCTCGCGCAGGAAGCCGCGCTCCCGGTAGAGGTTCAGGGAGGCCTGCGGGTCGCGCTTGGAGAGCTTCTTGTTGCCCTCGCCCATCACGTACGGCAGGTGCCCGAACTGCGGGACGCCGCCGTTGCCCACGCCGATCTCGGCGAGGGCGCGGTAGAGGGCGATCTGCCGCGGGGTGGAGGAGAGCAGGTCCTCGCCGCGCAGGACGTGGGTGATCTCCATCAGGGCGTCGTCGACGGGGTTGACGAGCGTGTAGAGCGGCGCGCCGTTGGCCCGGACGATGCCGAAGTCCGGCACGTTCTCCGGGGTGAAGGTGAGCTCGCCGCGCACCAGGTCGGTGAAGGTGACCGGCTCGTCGGGCATCCGGAAGCGGACGATGGGCGTGCGGCCCTCGCCCACGTACGCGGCGACCTGCTCCGCGGTCAGCTCGCGGCACTGGCCGTCGTAGCCGGACGGCTTGCCGGCGGCGCGGGCGGCCTCCCGGCGGGCGTCGAGCTCCTCGGTGGTGCAGTAGCACTTGTAGGCGAAGCCGCGCTCCAGCAGCTTGGCGGCGACGTCCTGGTAGGTGTCCATGCGCTGCGACTGGCGGTACGGCTCGAAGGGGCCGCCCACCTCGGGGCCCTCGTCCCAGTCCAGGCCCAGCCACCGCATGGCGCCCAGGAGCTGCTCGTACGACTCCTCGGAGTCGCGCGCCGCGTCGGTGTCCTCGATACGGAAGACCAGGGTGCCGCCGTGGTGCCGGGCGAACGCCCAGTTGAACAGGGCGGTCCGGACCAGGCCCACGTGGGGGTTGCCGGTCGGGGAGGGACAGAAACGTACGCGGACGGATCCGTTAGCCACGCTTGATCACCTTGTTGGTGAGAGTGCCGATGCCTTCGATGGTGACGGCGACCTCGTCGCCGACGTTGAGGGGTCCGACCCCGGCCGGGGTGCCGGTGAGGACGACGTCGCCGGGGAGCAGCGTCATCGCCTCGGTGATGTGGACGATGAGCTCCTCGACGGAGCGCACCATGTCGTTCGTCCGGCCCAGCTGACGCTGTTCGCCGTTGACGGTGCACATGATGCCGAGGTTCGCCGGGTCCTCGATCTCGGTCTCGATCCACGGGCCGAGCGGGCAGGAGGTGTCGAAGCCCTTGGCCCGGGCCCACTGCTGCTCGCGCCGCTGGACGTCGCGCGCGGTGAGGTCGTTGGCGCAGGTGTAGCCGAGGATGACGTCCTTGACGCGCTCGCGCGGGACCTCGCGGCACATGCGGCCGATGACGACGGCGAGCTCGGCCTCGTGGTGGAGCTCGCTGGAGAACGAGGGATAGGCGATGGGGTCGCCGGGGCCGATCACCGCGGTGGACGGCTTGAAGAAGGTGACGGGCACCTCGGGCACGTCGTTGCCCAGTTCCGCGGCGTGCTCGGCGTAGTTGCGGCCGATGGCGACGACCTTGTTGGGCAGCACGGGCGGCAGCAGCCGCACCTTGCTCAGCGGGACCTTTTTCCCCGAGCGCTCGAATTCGGCGAAGGGATGTCCCTTGATGATGTCGAGGACGGGACCGCCTTCTGTCGAGGCGTCCCCCTCCACGACGCCGAAGGCGACGTTGCCGTCGATGGAGAACCTGGCGATGCGCACGGGAAGCCTGTGCCCCTTTTCGTCTTGTCCGGCCGGAATCTGGAACCCCAGGCTATCGCGGGGGTGCACAGGCGGCCCGTGCGCGGCCGGGGTTCAGTCCTGCGGCACCTGGACGGCGGGCGCCGTCATCAGGACCGTGCGCCGCGGGTTGGCGGTGACCTGGGGCAGCTCAAGGGCGTGCTGCGGCCGGTCGGTCTCGGCGACGCCCAGCTCGGCGGCGTCCTTGAGGTGGGCCAGCGTGGTGCGGCGCGGGTTGGCGGTCTTCACTGACTTCACTGAGGGCCTCGCGTTGTCCTTCTCGCGGTTGTGTAAAGGACCAGGCTAGGCGCGTCCCTCCCCACCGAGTCGCCCGGCAAGTCCCGGGTTTCCTGTGAGTTTGCTCACGAGGAAGCCGGGAAATGCCGCATAACGGGCGCTCACTTCATGGCCGCGAAACGGACATTGGGGGGCTGAATCAGACGTTCCGCTCCCGATCATGGCGACTGGGGCAGTCCCCTGCGACCAGCACCGGACTGACGACTCATCGCCAAAAGTCCGAATTGGGCAAACCGATATTCGACAGCGAGTGACGACCCTGGATACACCGCGTAGTGGCCTGTGCAACCCGGACCACCGGCCTTGTTGGGAGATCGGGCACTGTGCTGGAATTCCGGGGACCGCCAGGGGGGCACCGCGGTCCCCCCACGACTCGACACCGTCCCTCCGCCTGCGGCGGGACGCCTGGTCCAGAGGTTGCGACGCTAGTGCAGGGACGTTTCAAGAGGGATGGCAGCGCTGCGGCGGAGCCGGAGCCGCGCGGTGCGACCGACCGCGGCACTCCGCCCGACGCGCCGAACGCGACGCCGGACGGCGCCGAGGCCGCCGAGCAGCCGCAGGCCAAGGAGCCGAGCGGGACGGGCTCACGAATAGCCCTGCGCAACTGGCGCATCAGTACCCGACTGGTCTCGCTGCTCGCCCTCCCGGTCGTCGCCGCGACGACCCTGGGCGCCCTGCGTATCGACAGTTCGCTGCAGAAGGTCGACCAGCTCGACCACATGAAGCTCCTGACGGAGATGACCGGCAAGGCGACCCAGCTCGCCGACGCGCTCCAGCAGGAGCGCGACCAGTCCGCGGGCCCGATCATCTCCAACAACGCCAAGGACGACAAGGTTCTGGCCTCCCGCCAGAAGGCCGACCGGGCCATCGACGCGTTCCGCCAGACCACCGCGAAGGTCAAGCCGAACGACCCCACGATGGTCGGCGTGACGACCACCCTGGTCGACATCTCCAAGCAGCTGGACAAGATCAAGGAAATCCGGCAGAGCGCCTACCTCGACAAGGACTTCCTCTCCCAGACCGTCAACAACTACGACGGCCTGATCAACTCGCTGCTGACGCTGTCCCAGGACATGGCCCAGGCCACCAGCGACAGCGACATGATCACCGCGACCCGCGCGCTGGCCACGTTCTCCTCCGCCAAGGAGTACGCGTCCATCCAGCGGGCCGTGATCAGTGCCGCCCTGGCCCGCCCCGGCGGCGCCGCCCTCTCGGCCAACGACCGCCAGTACGGCAAGTCCGCGCTGGACGCCGAGGACGAGGCGATGCGCCGCTTCACGGCCATCGACGCCAACGACTCGGCCTCCCTGCTCAAGGCGCTCAACGGCGGCATCCCGGACATCACCTCGGCGAACACCTTCGCCGAGCGCGTCCTGGGCAAGACCGACGGCCTGAAGAGCGAGCCCAAGAGCTACCTGGACTGGTACGACCAGGACAGCGTGAAGCTCGAGGAAATGGCCAAGATCGAGACCACGCTCCTCACGGAGATGGACCAGAAGGCCGCCGACCTGAAGGACGAGGCCAACCAGGAGGCCATCCTCAACGGTGCGCTGATCATCCTCGTCCTCGGCATCTCCCTCGTCGGCGCCTTCGTCGTGGCCCGCTCCATGGTGCGCTCGCTGCGCCGGCTGCAGGACACCGCGACCCGGGTCGCCCAGGACCGTCTGCCGGAGCTCGTCAAGCAGCTGTCCGAGACCGACCCGCAGGACGTCGACACGTCCGTGGAGTCCGTCGGCGTGCACAGCCGCGACGAGATCGGCAAGGTGGCCGCGGCGTTCGACCACGTGCACCAGGAAGCGGTCCGGCTCGCCGCCGAGCAGGCCCTCCTCCGGGGCAACGTCAACGCGATGTTCACCAACCTCTCCCGCCGCAGCCAGGGCCTCATCCAGCGTCAGCTCTCGCTCATCTCCGAGCTCGAGAGCCGCGAGGCGGACCCGGACCAGCTGTCCTCGCTCTTCAAGCTCGACCACCTCGCGACCCGTATGCGCCGTAACGGCGAGAACCTCCTCGTCCTCGCGGGTGAGGAGCCCGGCCGCCGGTGGACCCGGCCCGTGCCGCTCGTCGACGTGCTGCGTGCCGCCGCGTCCGAGGTGGAGCAGTACGAGCGCATCGAACTCAGCGGCGTGCCGCCGACCGAGGTCGCCGGCCGCGTCGTCAACGACCTCGTGCACCTGCTCGCCGAGCTGCTCGAGAACGCGACCTCGTTCTCGTCCCCGCAGACCAAGGTCAAGGTCACCGGTCACGCCCTGCCGGACGGGCGCGTGCTCGTCGAGATCCACGACACCGGCATCGGCCTGTCGCCCGAGGACCTCGCGTCCATCAACGAGCGGCTCGCCAGCCCGCCGACCGTGGACGTCTCCGTCTCGCGGCGCATGGGCCTGTTCGTGGTCGGCCGCCTGTCCCTGCGACACGGCATCCGCATCCAGCTGCGCCCGTCCGACTCGGGCGGCACCACCGCGCTCGTCATGCTGCCGGTCGACGTGGCCCAGGGCCACAAGAAGCCGGCGCCGGGCGGGCAGGGCGGCCCCGGCGGCAAGGGTGCCCCGGCCGGTCTGGCCGGCGGCCCCGGCCAGCGGCGCGAGATGCCGGGCAGCGGTCCGCGCCCGGCGCTGGGCGGCGGCCGCGGTACGACTCCGGGTGGCCTGCCCACCCGTGGCGGTGCCGGCCTCGGCCCGAGCGGCGGTGCCGCGACGGGCAGCCTCTTCGACACCGCACCGCGCGGCGGTGCGGGCCGCAAGGGCGGCGCCGTGCCGCCTCCGGCGGGGGCGGGTGCGGCCGGTCAGGTTCCGCAGCTTCCGGCCCGGGGCCAGGCCCCGAGCTGGGGCGACGGCGGCGCTCCCGGTGCCGGGCAGCCGTCCGGCGGCCGCAAGGCCCCCGTGGACGACTGGCCGGTGTCCTCGGGCGACGCTCCGCGCGGTGCTCGGGAGACCCCGCGCGGCCACGAGGACGCCGAGCGCACGGGGCAGTTCGCCCAGCCGGCTCCGGGCGGCGCCACGCTGTCCGGCGGCCCGGGCGACACGGCCCAGTTCGCGCCCATCACGGACGACACCCCCGACCCGGCCGGCACGTCCGGCGGCACGGGGCAGTTCGCCCTCCCCGGCGGCCCGGGCGACACCGGCCAGTTCACGATGCCCGGCAGCCCGTCCGACACCGGCCAGAACCGCCTCCCCGGCGGCACCGGTCAGTTCGCGATGCCCGGCAACCCGTCCGACACCGGACAGAACCCGTTCCCCGCACCGGGCAACCCCTCGGACACGGGCCAGAATCGCCTGCCCGGCGGCACCGGCCAGTTCGCCCTCCCCGGCGACCCGTCCGACACCGGGCAGAACCAGCTGCCGGGCTCCACGGGCCAGTTCGCAATGCCGGGCACCCCGTCGGACACCGGACAGACCCGGCTGCCCGACGGCACCGGTCAGTTCGCGATGCCGGGCAACGCGTCGGACACCGGACAGAACCACCTCCCCGACGGCACCGGTCAGTTCGCGATGCCGGGCAACGCGTCGGACACCGGACAGAACCACCTCCCCGGCGGCACCGGCCAGTTCGCGATGCCGGGCAGCCCGTCCGACACCGGACAGAACCACCTCCCCGGCGGCACCGGCCAGTTCGCGATGCCCGGCGACCCGTCGGACACCGGACAGAACCCGTTCCCCGCACCGGGCAACCCCTCGGACACCGGACAGAACCAGCTGCCCGGCGACACCGGGCAGTTCGCGATGCCGCACTCCGGCGAGCACCCGGACAGCACGACCGGCCAGTTCACCCAGCCCGGCACCGCCGGGGATCCGCTGGGAAGCAACACCGGTCGGACTCACGTGCCGGGTGGCACGGGTCAGTTCGCGGTGCCGGCCGGGTCCGGCGACACCGGGCGGAACGAGCGCGCCCCGCTCTTCGAGGAGCTGGAGTCGCACTGGTTCCGCGGTGCAGCGGGCGAGCAGCAGTCCGGCGACGGCGAGCAGCCGCGCCGGGCGGCGGCGCCCGCCCCCGCGCCGTCCGCGAACGACGAGCGCTGGCGCCGTGCCGAGCAGGTCCGCGAGCCCGCAGCCGGAGGCATCACGTCCTCGGGTCTGCCGCGCCGCGTGCCGCGGGCAAATCTTGTCGACGGGACGGCCGAGCAGGCACAGTCCCTCCCGACCGGTCCGGCAGTCTCGCGTGCGCCCGACGACGTGCGCGGCCGGCTGACCAATCTCCGCCGGGGCATCCAGCAGGGACGTCAGGCCGGAAACGGCTCGACCACCGGCAGTCACAATGTTGGCCCCACTTACCAGCAGGAGCGTTAGTTGAGTCCGATGAGCCAGGCGGCACAGAATCTGAACTGGTTGATCACCAACTTCGTGGACAACACCCCGGGGGTGTCCCACACGGTGGTCGTCTCCGCCGACGGCCTCCTGCTGGCGATGTCCGAGGGCTTCCCACGGGACCGCGCCGACCAACTGGCCGCGGTCGCCTCGGGACTGACCTCGCTCACGGCCGGTGCGTCCCGGATCTTCGAGGGAGGCGCGGTCAACCAGACCGTGGTGGAGATGGAGCGCGGCTTCCTCTTCATCATGTCGGTCTCGGACGGTTCGTCCCTGGCCGTCCTGGCGCACCCGGAGTGCGACATCGGCCTCGTGGGCTACGAGATGGCCCTCCTGGTCGACCGCGCGGGCAACGTCCTGACCCCGGAACTCCGCTCCGAGCTCCAGGGCAGCCTGCTCAACTGACCGCGCACGCCGCATAAACCGTCCGACCGTACGGCCGAAAACCCCCCACCGGCCACCTGCTCGGCGGCATTATTGCCTTCCTGCTGTCCCGTCCGGAGGATTCATGACCCCGCCCGCCTCGCCCGGCCCGTACGGCGCCAATGATTACGCGTCGTACGGGAGTGAGGGTGACCAGCCGCTCGTCCGCCCCTACGCCATGACGGGGGGTCGCACCCGGCCGCGCTACCAGCTCGCCATCGAGGCACTGGTGAGCTCCACGGCCGACCCGGCCCACCTGGGAGGGCTGCTTCCCGAGCACCAGCGGATCTGCCACCTGTGCCGGGAGGTCAAGTCGGTGGCGGAGGTCTCCGCGCTGCTGAACATGCCCCTGGGCGTGGCGCGGATCCTGGTGGCGGACCTGGCGGAGGCCGGCATGGTGACGATCCACCAGCCGGGCGGCAGCGCGGAGTCCGGCGGGACGCCGGATGTGACACTGCTCGAAAGGGTGCTCAGTGGACTTCGGAAGCTCTAGCGGAGGCGTCGGCCGCTCCACCACGTCGGCGAAGATCGTGGTGGCGGGCGGCTTCGGCGTCGGCAAGACCACGTTCGTCGGCGCGGTCTCGGAGATCAGTCCGCTGCGCACCGAGGCCGTGATGACGTCCGCCTCGGCCGGGATCGACGATCTGAGCCACGTCCAGGACAAGACCACGACGACCGTGGCGATGGATTTCGGCCGCATCACGCTGGACGACGATCTCATCCTGTACCTGTTCGGCACCCCGGGCCAGGACCGCTTCTGGTTCATGTGGGACGACCTGGTGCGCGGCGCGATCGGTGCGGTGGTGCTGGTGGACACCCGCCGCCTGGCGGACTGTTTCCCGGCCGTCGACTACTTCGAGAACAGCGGGCTCCCGTTCGTCATCGCCCTCAACGGCTTCGACGGACACCAGCCCTACGCTCCGGAGGAAGTCCGCGAGGCGCTCCAGATCGGTCCGGACACCCCGATCATCACGACGGACGCCCGGCACCGGAACGAGGCCAAGAGTGCGCTGATCACCCTGGTCGAGCACGCCCTGATGGCCCGGCTGAAATAGACCGGCGAGCGGTTGTGGGATACACCACGGTCCCGCGGGTGGTTGCCTAGGGCTTCATAACGGTTTCGACAGTGAATTGACCGGACGCGGCCACTCGCCGCGTCCGGTCGATCGCTTTCTGCGCACGATTGCCCGGCCATTTGGCGCCGCTCGCTCTTAATGCCCGTTTTATGTCCGGCACATCGCGGTCTTTACGGGCTCTGTCCGTTGTTTGGAATGCACCTGCCCGGCGTGCTGGAATTCCGGGACCGATCCGTCAGGGACCGGTACGTGAACAGACGGCACAGCACAGGTGCAGACGCCGAGAGGTTGTTGGTCGAGTGAGGCGTAGAAAGTCGGGCGCCGCGCAGGAGACGCGATCCGAGCGGGGCAACTTCACCCCGCCGTCGCGCGATGCGGCGCCGCCTTCCGACGTTCCCGAAGCCCCCGCGCCCGACCAGGGCCGCGGCGGCAGGTTCTCCCCGCGCAACTGGCGGGTGCCGGTCCGGCTGAACGCGATCCTGCTGATCCCGGTGATCGTCGCCCTGATCTTCGGCGGGCTCGACGTGTCGAACTCCGTCAACACCTGGTTCGACGCCAAGGACGCCGCCAACACCGCCCGCGTCGTGCGGGCCGCGGACACCTACGCGCACTTCCTCATCGACGAGCGCGACCTGACCGCCAAGCCGCTGCTCGAGGGCCGCAGCGAGGACCCGGTCATCAAGAAGGCCCGGGACGCCACGGACTCCGCCCGCGCGGACTTCGACAAGGCCGTCGAGAACATGCCGGCGACCGAGAACCTCAAGCGCCGCCTCAAGCTCGTCCGCGACACCGAGGCGACACTGCCCAAGCTGCGCAAGGCCGCCTACACCTCCGCCCTGCCCGGGGCGCAGACCGAGGACGGCTACGGCGCCATCCAGCGTCCGCTCATGGCCTTCACCAACGAGCTGGGCGTCGGCCTGACCGCCGGCAACGTCTCCTCCTACGGCCGTACCCTCTACGCCATTTCACTGGCCAAGGCCGCCGTGTCGCTGCAGCGTTCCATCGGCACCCACCTGCTGATCGACTCGGGCAGCGCGACCAACCGGCAGCTCCTGCTGACCTCCTTCTCCTCCTACAACTTCATGGAGTACATCGCCTACGGCGAGTACGAGGCCGGCGGCACCCCGTCGGACGTCAGGAAGCTCCAGCAGGCCTTCGCCGCCGACGCGGCGGTCGCCGACGCCACCAAGATGGGCACCGCCATCAGCTCCGGCGCCACCAACGCCCAGCTGAAGGCCAAGGGCATCACGGCGAACACCTGGCTGCCCGCCGCCACCGCGAAGTTCGGCGCCTACCGCTCCGTCGAGGCGGACATGGCCAACAAGGCCGTGGACGAGGCCCAGCAGACCTCCTCGGACGCGCAGACGTACGCGATCGTCACCTCCTCGGTCCTGGTGCTCGTGCTCCTCGGCGCCTTCGTGATCGCCGGCCGCATGGCCCGCTCGATGAGCCGCAGCATGCGCCGGCTGCGCGGCGCGGCCTTCGAGGTCGCCGAGCAGCGGCTGCCCGCGCTCGTCGACCAGCTCTCGCGGACCGACCCGGGCCAGGTGGACACCCGCGTCCAGCCGATCCCGATCACCACCAAGGACGAGATCGGCGAGGTCGCCCGCGCCTTCGACCAGGTGCACCGCGAGGCCGTCCGGCTCGCCGCCGAACAGGCCCTGCTGCGGGGCAACGTCAACGCGATCTTCACCAACCTCTCGCGCCGCAACCAGAGTCTGATCGAGGGCCAGCTGACCCTGATCACCGATCTGGAGAACAACGAGGCCGACCCGGACCAGTTGGAGAACCTCTTCCGCCTGGACCACCTGGCCACGCGTATGCGGCGCAACGGCGAGAACCTCCTCATCCTCGCGGGCGAGGAGCCCGGCCGGCACTGGGACCAGCCCATCCCGCTGGTGGACGTGCTGCGCGCGGCCACCTCCGAGGTGGAGGCCTACGAGCGCATCGAGCTGGCCGGCGTGCCGGAGGCCGAGATCCACGGCCTCGCCGTCACCGACCTCGTGCACCTGCTGGCCGAGCTGCTGGAGAACGCCACCACGTTCTCCTCGCCGCACACGAAGGTCCGCGTCACCGCGACCCGGCTGCCGGACGGCCGCATCATGGTCGAGATCCACGACAAGGGCATCGGGCTCACCCCCGAGGACTTCGCAGACATCAACCACAAGCTGGCCAACCCGCCGACCGTCGACGTCGCCATCGCCCAGCGCATGGGCCTGTTCGTGGTCGGCCGACTGGCCGCCCGGCACGGCATCCGCGTCCAGCTGCGCCCCTCGGGCGAGCAGGCGGGCACCACGTCGCTGGTCATGCTGCCGGACGCGATCACGCACGGTGGCGGCGGCGAGGCACAGGCCGACGACGACTTCACGGTCTCCCGGATCGTGCCCGAGCAGCAGCAGGCCCCCGACATGGGCGGGATGCGCACGGCCGCCGAACTCGGCTTCGACGACTCGCAGTACGACCCCCGGCCCGACGCCGGCGCCGGCCCGCTGGACTCCGTCGGCCGCTCGCTGCGCCGCGAGGAGCGGCGTGCCGCGATGGCCGACAACCGCCCGCTGTTCCGCGACGAGATACCCGCGGTGCAGCAGGAGCCCGTACCGCCGCAGGACGAGTACTTCCCGCCGCAGCCGCAGGCGCCGGTGGAGCAGCAGTTCCCGCAGACCTATGCGGAAGGCGCCTACGCGGAGCCGGCGGCCGAGATGCCGCAGGCCTACGACGCCCTCAACACCCCCGGGTACCAAGGGGAGTGGAGCGAGGCAGGTCCGTACCAGCATGGCTACGGCCAGGGTTACGGAGCGGAATCGGAATCCCGGCCGACCGCTGACACGGCACAGCCGGAGCGCGTAGAGTTCGACCGTCCGGGCCCCGCCTCGAGCGGCTCCCACTCGCTGACCGGGTCCGGTCTGCCGCGCCGCGACCGGCAGTGGCAGCAGCCCGCGACGGGTGAGGAGGCCACGGCTGACCGCGCACAGCCGGAGCAGTCCCGGCAGGAGGCCGCACAGCAGCCTCAGGAGGTGGACGGCTGGCAGTCGGCGAACGACGAGCGCTGGCAGCGCGCCGAGCAGCTCCGGCAGCCGAAGGCCGGCGGCGTGACCTCCTCCGGTCTCCCCCGCCGGGTGCCCAAGGCCAACCTGGTCGAGGGCAAGGCGGCCCAGACCGCCCAGAACGGCCCCCAGATCTCCCGCGCGCCGGAGGACGTCCGCGGCAGGCTCGCCAACCTGCGCCGCGGCATCCAGCAGGGGCGCAGTGCGGGCACGGACTCCGCGGAGTCCCCGTCGCCCTCGCACCAGCAGCATGAGCAACACGACCAGGGCTTCGGCCCCGGCGGCACCTACGATCAGGAGCGTTAGTGTGAGCCCGATGAGCCAGGCGGCGCAGAACCTGAACTGGTTGATCACCAGTTTCGTGGACAACACCCCAGGGGTGTCCCACACCGTCGTGGTCTCCGCCGACGGACTCCTTCTGGCGATGTCCGAAGGGTTTCCGCGGGACCGCGCCGACCAGCTGGCGGCTGTCGCCTCCGGCCTCACCTCGCTGACCGCGGGTGCCTCCCGGATCTTCGAGGGAGGCGCGGTCAACCAGACCGTGGTGGAGATGGAGCGCGGCTTCCTCTTCATCATGTCGGTCTCGGACGGTTCCTCGCTGGCCGTCCTGGCGCACCCGGAGTGCGACATCGGCCTCGTGGGCTACGAGATGGCCCTCCTGGTCGACCGCGCGGGCAACGTCCTGACGCCGGAACTCCGCTCCGAACTGCAGGGGAGCCTTCTCAACTAGCAAAGAGGCAGTGCGTTTCGCGCCACCGCGCCATAAGGTGCGGTGGCGCGACCAGCAGCAGACAGGCAAGTTGGAGGAGGAGACGTGGCAACGCCCCCAGGCGGTTACCCGTATGGACATGACCAGCAGGCCCAACCCCCGCTGAACCGCTACAACTTCCCCTCCGCGCCGAGCCACCGCGCACAGGGGGAGCAGCCGCATCCCCCGCGTGTGCCGGTCCAGCCCCAGAACCACCGGCGCACCGCCGCGCCGTCCTCCTCCGGCGGCAAGCACAACCCGCTGGTCCGTCCCTATGCGATGACCGGCGGCCGGACCAGGCCGCGGTACCAGCTCGCCATCGAGGCGCTGGTGCACACCACGGCCCAGCCGGCCCAGCTCCACGGGCAGTTGCCGGAACACCAGCGCATCTGCCACCTGTGCCACGAGATCAAGTCGGTTGCCGAGATCTCCGCACTTCTCTCCATCCCGCTCGGCGTCGCCCGGATCCTCGTAGCCGACCTGGCGGAGGCCGGACTCGTCGCCATTCATCAGCCCGGCGGCGACGCGTCCGCCGGCGGACAGCCTGACGTGACACTGCTCGAAAGGGTGCTCAGTGGACTTCGGAACCTCTAGCGGCGAGGCAGCCCGCTCCACCACCTCCGCAAAGATCGTGGTCGCGGGTGGCTTCGGTGTGGGCAAGACCACGTTCGTCGGCGCGGTCTCGGAGATCAACCCGCTGCGCACCGAGGCCGTGATGACCTCCGCCTCGGCGGGCATCGACGACCTCACCCACGCGCCGGACAAGACCACGACGACCGTGGCCATGGACTTCGGCCGCATCACGCTCGACCAGGATCTGATCCTGTACCTGTTCGGCACCCCGGGCCAGGACCGCTTCTGGTTCATGTGGGACGACCTGGTGCGCGGCGCGATCGGTGCCGTGGTGCTGGTGGACACCCGCCGTCTCGCCGACTGCTTCCCGGCCGTCGACTACTTCGAGAACAGCGGGCTCCCCTTCGTCATCGCCCTCAACGGCTTCGACGGACACCAGCCCTACACCCCGGACGAGGTCCGCGAAGCGCTCCAGATCGGCCCCGACGCGCCGATCATCATTACCGATGCGCGGCATCGGAACGAGGCGAAGAGTGCGCTCATTACGCTCGTTGAGCATGCGTTGATGGCGCGGTTGCGGTAGGTCTTCGACTGCCGGTCGGCTTTTGGTTGCTCGCGCCCACGCGGCGGAGCCGCATATCAGACACAGCCCCGCGCCCCTTACGGGGCGCGCGGCAAGGCCCCGCACTCCTCGGGAGTGCGGGGCCTTGCCGTTGCTGCTGTCAGCCCTGCCAGCTGTGCGGGGCGCGGAAGCCCGAGCTGCGCTCCAGGCGGCGCCAGGCCGCGGTGGAGCGGCGCGGGCGGACGGGGGCGCTGTCCTGGGTGGCGGCGGCGCGGGCGAGCAGGACGGCGGTGACGGCCGCCAGTTCCTCGGCGTCCGCGGTGCCCTTCTCGACGCGTACGAGCGTGTCACTCATGGTGGGTGCCGGCTTTCGTTTACTGGGGCGGGTTGCCGTGCTTGCGCGAGGGCAGGTCCGCGTGCTTGGTGGCGAGCATGGCCAGGGAACGGATGAGCACCTGCCGGGTCTCGACCGGGTCGATGACGTCGTCGACCAGGCCGCGCTCGGCGGCGTAGTACGGGTGCATCAGCTCGGCCTTGTACTCCTTGACCATGCGGGCACGCATGGCCTCCGGGTCGTCGGCCTCGGCGATCTGCTTGCGGAAGACCACGTTGGCCGCGCCCTCCGCGCCCATGACCGCGATCTCGTTCGTCGGCCAGGCGTAGGTGAGGTCCGCGCCGATCGACTGGGAGTCCATGACGATGTACGCACCCCCGTAGGCCTTCCGCAGGATCACCGAGATCCGGGGCACGGTCGCGTTGCAGTACGCGTACAGCAGCTTTGCTCCGTGCCTGATGATCCCACCGTGCTCCTGGTCGACGCCGGGCAGGAAGCCGGGTACGTCCAAAAGGGTGACGATGGGGATGTTGAAGGCATCACACATCTGGACGAACCGAGCGGCCTTCTCCGAGGCCTCGATGTCCAGCACGCCGGCCAGCGACTGGGGCTGGTTGGCGATGATGCCCACGACCTGGCCGTCCAGCCGGGTCAGCGCGCAGATGATGTTGGTCGCCCAGCGCTCGTGGACCTCGAGGTACTCGCCGTCGTCGACGATCTCCTCGATGACCTTGCGCATGTCGTACGGACGGTTGCCGTCGGCGGGCACCAGGTCCAGCAGGGCCTCGCCGGTGCGGTCGGCGGGGTCCGTGGAGTCCACGCGGGGCGGGTTCTCGCGGTTGTTCTGCGGGAGCAGCGAGAGGAGGTAGCGCACCTCCTCCAGGCAGGTCTCCTCGTCGTCGTAGGCGAAGTGGGCCACGCCGGAGGTCTCGGCGTGCACGTCGGCACCGCCCAGGCCGTTCTGGGTGATCTCCTCGCCCGTCACCGCGCGGACCACGTCGGGGCCGGTGATGAACATCTGGGAGGTCTCGCGGACCATGAAGACGAAGTCCGTGAGCGCCGGGGAGTAGGCGGCGCCGCCCGCGCAGGGGCCGAGCATCACGCTTATCTGCGGGATGACGCCGGAGGCCTTGGTGTTGCGCTGGAAGATCCCGCCGTACCCGGCGAGGGCGGAGACGCCCTCCTGGATGCGGGCCCCGGCGCCGTCGTTCAGCGAGACCAGAGGGGCACCGGCCGCGATGGCCATGTCCATGATCTTGTGGATCTTGGTCGCGTGGGCCTCGCCCAGCGCGCCGCCGAAGATCCGGAAGTCGTGTGCGTAGACGAAGACCGTGCGGCCGTGGACCGTGCCCCAGCCGGTGATCACGCCATCCGTGTAGGGGCGCTTGGCCTCCAGCCCGAAGCCCGTCGCCCGGTGCCGCCGCAGCGGCTCCACCTCGGAGAAAGAGCCCTCGTCCAGCAGAAGATCAATGCGCTCGCGAGCGGTCAGCTTCCCCTTGGCCTTCTGTGCCTGGGTAGCCCGCTCGCTCGGACCTCGCCGAACCTGCTCGCGGATGGCGTGCAGCTCGGCGACGCGCCCACGGACGTCACTCGCCTCTTCGGGCGCACCTTCGAGATTGCTCATGGATAGACGGTACGTGGCGAGGCCCCCGGAACATCATGTCGATTCCTCACAACGTAGTGCGCGATTTGGTGGGCAGGCATAACAGAACTGCACTGCGCCCTTATCAGTTCCTGGTCGGGCTCCACTCGAACCACGCTGTGGGTACTCCACAATTGCTGCTCGAACCGAAGGGTGTTGTGCACCGTCTGACCAGGGTGAGTATTCAACCGGTTAGGGAATTCCCCCGA
The DNA here is from genome assembly GCF_058146165.1 of Streptomyces sp. AM25. Lineage (NCBI taxonomy): Bacteria > Bacillati > Actinomycetota > Actinomycetes > Kitasatosporales > Streptomycetaceae > Streptomyces > Streptomyces sp. AM25. The sequence continues at coordinate 73,676 of NZ_JBKIWN010000015.1, forward strand.
CTTTCCCCCGGCAACCGTGCGTGACACATGCGACACCGACGGTGATGCGCAGGCGCAACGCGGCTCCTGTCCCGATCACCCGAATCGACGGGTCGCATCGGGTGACGTTCGTCACAGGGCGGTGCCAGGTGAGGTCGACGGTGCCGCCCGTGCGCAGCGGGTCGGCGAGATGGAGGGACACCGTCCCCTCCTCCCGGCGGACGCGGACGAGCACGGAGGCGGGGGCCGAGACCTCGACGGGGCCGATGCGGCCCGGGGCGCGGAAGGTGGCCGCGGTCAGCCCCTGCCGGGGGAGGTGGACGGCCTGGACGGCGGGGGTGTTGGCGAGGACGACGAGCCGGTCGGGGTCCGCGGCCCGGGCGGCGAGGCCGGCGGGCGTGGCGCCGGGCAGCAGCGCGTAGGCGTAGGCGGCGCCCTCGGGGTCCGTGCCGTGGGGGTGCCACAGGGTCAGGTAGCGCCGGGACACCGGGGCCGTCGAGCCGCCCGTGTTGATGTCCGACCAGCGCCCGGTGCGCGTCTCGTACAGGGCCTCCAGCCGGGCGCCGCCGGGGAAGAGCCAGCCGCCGTGGCCGGCGAGGTGGGCCCAGCGGGCGTCGTCGAAGCAGAGCGTCCGGCCGTCGGTGCGGGGCTGCCGCTCGCCGTCCACGGTGAGGACGGCGGTGCCGTGCTCGCCGAGATTGCGGTGGTCGACGACCGTCTCGACGGCCGCGCCGTCCTCTGCGGTGATGCCCGCGCCGAGGCAGACGACGGCGTCGTCCGTGCAGAACCAGGACTTGTGCGCCTCCAGCGAGGAGCCGAGCCCCTTGAGGTGCTGCCCGACGGCCGCGTACTCCCCGTCCGTGGCCCCGCCCACCCAGCGCACGTCCGGCTTCGGCGCACCCCAGCCGCCACCCTCGTTGTCGGCGAGGCGCAGCGCGGAGACGGTGGTGCCGGGGAGCCGGTAGGGGTCGGCGGTGGGCCAGAAGTGGTCGGTGTACTGGGCGCCGTTGCCGGGTCCCCACCAGGTGAGCATCCCGGAGCCGGTGTGCCAGCCGCGGGGGTTCTCGCCGTTGCCGTTCTCGTAGTAGGTGATGCGGTCCGAGCACATGGCGATCACGGCGGCCCAGCCCGGGCGGCGGTGGACGGCACGGTCCATGGCGGCGAAGAGGCGGTGGCCCGCGGGCTCGGGCGCGGGCGGGACGGGGGCGGCGTCGACGGCGGCGAGCCGGGCCAGCTCGGCGACCCCGAACTGCGGGTCCGTGCGCACCGGGAGGGTGGTGTCGCGCGCGATCCACCCCTTGACCATCCCCTGCCAGCGGGTCCGCTCCTCCGGCGAGGCGGCCTCGCAGAGCAGCGCGACGGCGGCGATGATCGCGTGGCCGCGCTGGTGATCGCTCTGCAGCGGCCCGGCGGGGTCGGCGCTCTGCAGGCCGCGGCTGACGGCCCGGCCGGAGACGCTGTCGGTCACCAGGCCGTCGTGGATCAGGGGCGCGAAGGCGTGCTCGACGCTGTCGAGGACGTTCTGCCGGGCGGGGTCGGTGATCTCCCAGTCGGATCCCTGCAGCAGGGCGAGGAGCCGGGCGAGTCCGTCGAGCAGCACGCAGCCGTAGGTGCCGGTGTAGGCGACCCAGGTGTGCTGGACGAACGAGCCGTCGGCGTAGAAGCCGTCGCCCTGCGTGACGTGGGGGAAGACGGGCGAGAGGGCGTCGCGCGCGAGCGCCGTCCGGGCCGGGGAGACGCCGAGGATGCCGCGCAGGGCGACGACCCGGCAGAGGTCGACGCGGTTGGCGCCGGTGCTGGTGCCGGTGTACGAGCCGAGGACCTCGTCGGGCACGAAGTGGCCGACGGCGTCGAGGAGTCCGGCCCGCCGGGCGGCACCGGCCTCGTCGTACAGCAGGGTCAGGGTGTCCAGCAGCAGCCGGGGGGTGCCGATCTGCCACTCCCACCAGTTGCCGTAGGGGGTGGTGCCGGGGCGGTAGACGCGGTCGTGGACGTGGTCGAGCCCGGCGAGGACGGCGGCGGCCAGGCCGGGGTCGCCGGTGAGCCCGGTGCCGGGCTGGGCCCAGGCCTGGGCCATGGTGAACAGCCGGGCGTGGCTGAGGGTGATGCCGGCGGGCGGGTCGAAGGGCGCGTCGGGCCAGAGCGAGCCGGGGGCGGGGTGCATGCCCGCCCGGTGGGTGCGGGCGAGGTCGCCGGTGCGGCGCAGGACGGAGGCGTAGGGCTCGGCGGCCGGGTCGAATCCGGTGCCGAGCGTCGTCTCCCGCCAGCGGCGCCGCAGCCGGGCGAACGCGTCGTCGGCGGCGGGCGCGAGCCCGAGGGCGCCGACGGCGGAGGCGGCGAGGAGGAAGCCTCGGCGGGTCCAGGGAGCTGCGGGCACAGGGATCCCTCCCGGTGACGGCGGAGCCGGAGGGACACGGTGGCACGGCGGTGACGGGGCCGCAATGGCCCTGCCGGACCCCCCTCGCATTCCCCGCACGCAGAACTGTTGAAAGTTGAACCAGATCGCGCTACCGTCGTGATTGTTGTTGAAGCTTCAACGACATCGGACCCCTCGCCAAGGAGCCAGTCATGGGCATCTTCTCCCGCAGGAACAGCACCGCCCCCGCCGCCACCGCCGTCCTGGACGTCGACCCGGCCCTCGCCGCACTGACCGGCGACTACAGCATCGACGCGAGCCACAGCAGCATCGGCTTCACCGTGCGCCACGCCATGGTCACCAACGTCCGCGGCTCCTTCACCGAGCACGAGGGCACCCTGCGCCTCGACGGCTCGGACCCGTCCCGGTCCACCGCCTCGCTCGACGTGACCATCGCCAGCGTGGACACCGGCATCAAGGACCGCGACGCCCACCTGCGCGGCGAGGACTTCTTCGACGCCGGGCGCTTCCCGAAGATGACCTTCCGCTCGACCCAGGCCGAGCAGCTCGGCGGCGACCGCTACCGCATCACCGGCGACCTCACCATCAAGGACGTCACCCGCCCGCTCGCCATCGACCTGGAGTTCAACGGCTCCGCCACCGACGTCTACGGCATGGAGCGCGTCGGCTTCGAGGGCAGCGCCGAGATCCTGCGCTCCGACTGGGGCCTGACGTGGAACGCGGCGCTGGAGACGGGTGGGGTGATGGTGAGCGACAAGGTGAAGCTCACGTTTGACATTTCCGCAGTCAAGGCGTGAACGCTCGGTGCGTCACTGCGGGTTCATTGTGGCTTGTCGCGCCCACGCGGCGGAGCCGCTGGGGGCACCTCCTGGGGGCACCCCCAGCGGTAGCTGGGGGAGGTAGCTGGGGGAGGAACGGCCCCGCGCCCCTTACGGGGCGCGATCAGGGGCGCGTCAGCGACCCAGGCGCCCCAGCCTGTCCATGATCTCCGCCCCCCGGTCCACCGTCGTGCTCAGCGCTACATGGTTGTCCGGCCTCACGAGTACCAGGCCGTCGCCCTCGACGGCGTAGGCCCTGCGGGCGTGTTCCCCCTCGATGCGGCACGTGCGCACCAGCCCCGGGAACCGCTCCCCCGCCTCCGTCAGTGCGGCCTCGCTGCCGGCGCCGAAGCCGAGCAGGGTGAAGTGCGGTCCCGCGAAGACCTCGAAGAGGCGGACGGCCCTGCCGCTCGCTGCGTCCCGGCAGGGTGCGTCCGGCGCCCGCTCCCCTGCCAGCGGGCCGCCCCAGGCGAGCGAGCTCCACGGGTAGCCCACGCTCAGCGTGGTGACGTCGGCGGTGACCCCCGCCTCGGTGCCCACGCCCGCCTCCTTGATGCCCTCACGCACCCGGCGCAGGCCCTCGCTCGTGACGTTCAGCGTCCACGCGGCGACGGGCAGCCGCTCCTCCTCGTAGCTGTCCAACAGCCCTTCCCCTGCCTGCCCGTTGACGGTCAGCGCGAGCTTCCAGCCGAGGTTGAACGCGTCCTGGATGCCGGTGTTCATGCCGAGCCCGCCCGCGATGGAGTGGACGTGCGCGGCGTCCCCGGCGAGGAAGACCCGGCCGACGCGGAAGCGGTCGGCCATGCGGACGTTGATGCGGTAGGTGGAGACCCAGGTGGGGTCGGCAAGCTGCACCCCGGGGATCCGGGCGTGGCGGTCGAAGAGCCGCTGGAACATCTCCAGCGTCGGCTCCATCGCCTCGCCCTGCGCGTTCCGTTCGGGCATGCCCTGGAGCTGCCAGTGGTCGGTGCCGGGGAACGGGCAGAGCATCAGGCCGCCGTCCTCCTCGAACCACTGGTGCCAGTACCCGCGGTCGAGGCCGTCGGCGCGCACGTCGCCGATGATCATGCATTCCTCGGCCTCGGTCTCCCCCTCGAAGGCCACCCCGAGCGCCTTGCGCACGAAGCTGCGGCCCCCGTCGCAGCCGACGAGCCGGCCGGCCACGATGCGCCGCCCGTCGGCCAGCGTGGCCGTGACCCCGTCGGCGTCCTGCGTGAACTCCGTGACCTCGCAGCCGAGTTCGACCTGGACGCCGAGCTCGGCGAGGCGGTCGCGCAGGATGCCCTCGATCCGCCACTGCGGGACCAGCAGCGAACTGGCGTAGGGGACGTCGGGGGTGGCGGTCCGGTCCCCGAAGGCGACGTGGTCGGCGACAGGGACGCCGTCGCGGTACTTGCGGAGCACCGTGTGCTCCGCACCCGCGGCGGTCACCCGCCCACCGATGCCGAGGTCGTCGAAGATCTCGCGACTGCGGTGATTGAGGCCCTTGCCGCGCGAACCCGGGTGGTGTGCGGGCGACTTGTCGAGGATGCGTACGGACACCCCGGCGCGGGCGAGGGTGCAGGCGAGCGTCAGCCCGGTGGGGCCGGCGCCCACGATCAGCACGTCGGTGGCGGTCATGAAGGTTCCCTCCCTGGATTCGATAGGCCCATTACAAGCCCGCCGGGAGAGAAAATGCAACCGAGTAACAAAAGTTTCCAGGTAATGGTTTCCCTGCTACGGTGGACGCGTGAGCGAGCAGCAGGAGCAGACCGGACTGCGGGAACGCAAGAAGCAGCGCACGCGGCAGGTCCTGTCCGACGTGGCCATCGCGCTCTTCCTGGAGCACGGCTTCGACAAGGTGTCGGTCGCGGACGTCGCGGCGGCGGCCGAGGTGTCCAAGCCCACGCTGTTCCGCTACTTCCCCGCCAAGGAGGACCTGGTCCTGCACCGCATCGCCGACCACCAGGGCGAGGCGGCGCGCGTCGTGCGCGGCCGGGAGGCGGGCCAGTCGCCCCTCGCGGCCCTGCGCGCGCACTTCCACGAACGGCTGGACGCCCACGACCCGGTGACGGGATTCAGCGACCACCCGGCCGTGCGGGCGCTCCACGGTCTGATCTACGGCACGCCCAGCCTGGTGGCCCGCACGCTGAGTTTCACCGCCCGGGACGAGAAGGAACTGGCCGACGCCTTGCGGGAGACCGGCGGCGGCGACGAGCTGACGGCGTGGCTGGCGGCCGCGCAGATCGTCACCGTCCACCACCGTCTTTCCCTCGCCAACTGGCGCACCATGGCCTCCGGCGGTACCCCGGCCGAGGCGCTGGCCCGCGCCCATGCCGACGCCGAGCGTGCCTTCGATCTGCTCGGCGCCGGTCTGGGGGACTACTACGGGTAGGGCAACTGCGGGCCGCCTGTGGCTTGTCGCGCCCATGCGGCGGAGCCGCAATTCGGAACAGCCCCGCGCCCCTTACGGGGCGCGATACCGCACCGCTTATTCCTGCGGTTCGACCCCCGCCCTGCGCAAGCCGTACGCGTAGGCGTCGTCCAACGCCTGCCAGGACGCGGCGATGACGTTCTCCGCCACGCCGACCGTGGACCATTCGCCGTGCTCGTCGCTGGTCGAGACCAGGACGCGGGTGATCGAGCCGGTGCCCCGTGAGCCCTCCACGATGCGGACCTTGTAGTCGGTCAGCTTCAGCGAGGCGAGCTGCGGATAGATGCGCTCCAGCGCGCTGCGCAACGCGCGGTCGAGGGCGTTGACCGGGCCGTTCCCCTCCGCGGTGGCGACGATGCGCTCGCCCTTGGCCCACAGCTTCACGGTCGCCTCGTTGGCGTGCGTCCCGTCGGGGCGGTCCTCGACGATGGCCCGCCAGGACTCCACTCGGTAGTAGCGCCGGGTGCGCCCCTCCACCTCGGCGCGCAGCAGGAGTTCGAAAGAGGCGTCGGCGGCTTCGTACGTATAGCCCGCCGACTCCCGCTCCTTGACGCGCTGCACCACGCGGCCGATCAGCTCGCGGTCGTCCCCCAGGTCGATGCCGAGCTCCTTGCCCTTGAGCTCGATGGAGGCGCGGCCGGCCATGTCGGAGACGAGCATCCGCATGGTGTTGCCGACCCGTTCGGGATCGATGTGCTGGTACAGGTCCGGGTCGACCTTGATCGCGGACGCGTGCAGCCCGGCCTTGTGCGCGAACGCCGAGAGCCCCACGTACGGCTGATGCGTGGAGGGCGTGAGGTTGACGACCTCGGCGATGGCGTGCGAGATGCGGGTCATCTCGGCCAGCTTGCCCGGGGGCAGGACGCGGCGGTCGTGCTTGAGCTCCAGGGCCGCGACGACGGGGAAGAGGTTGGCGTTGCCGACGCGCTCGCCGTAGCCGTTGGCGGTGCACTGCACGTGCGTGGCGCCGGCGTCCACGGCGGCGAGGGTGTTGGCGACGGCGCAGCCCGTGTCGTCCTGGGCGTGGATGCCCAGCCGGGCGCCGGTGGCCTCGCGCACGGCGCGGACGACTTCGCCGATGCGGGCGGGCAGGCAGCCGCCGTTGGTGTCGCAGAGGACGACCACGTCCGCGCCCGCCTCGTATGCGGTGCGCACGACATCGGTGGCGTGGCCGGGGTTGGCGCGGTAACCGTCGAAGAAGTGCTCGCAGTCGACGAACACCCGGCGGCCGCGCGAGCGCAGGTACGCGACCGTGTCGCGGACCATCGCGAGGTTCTCCTCCAGCGTGGTGCGCAGGGCCAGTTCGACGTGCCGGTCGTGGGACTTGGCGACGAGGGTGACGACCGGGGCGCCGGACTCCAGCAGGGCGGCGACCTGCGGGTCGTCCTCGGCCCGCACGCCCGCCTTGCGGGTGGCGCCGAAGGCGACCAGCTGCGCGTGCCGGAAGTCGATCTCCTTCCGCGCCCGTTGGAAGAACTCGGTGTCCCGGGGGTTGGCGCCGGGCCAGCCGCCCTCGATGAAGCCGACGCCGAAGTCGTCCAGGTGCCGGGCGATGGTCAGCTTGTCGGCGACGGTGAGGTTGATGCCCTCGCGCTGGGCTCCGTCGCGCAGCGTGGTGTCGAAGACGTGGAAGCCGTCGTCGGGCCGAAGGCTTTCGTCGGGGCCGTCGGTTGCGTCCGTCATTGCTGCTCTGACTCCTGTCGGGATCTCGGTCTGACCGGATTGACCCGTTCCGCCGTTCCCCCATGATCCCGCTCGCTCCGCCCCCGGTGCAGGTGGTCCGGGAAACGAAAAGACCTCTCGCGGGTGCGAGAGGTCTGCGCGCGGGTCTGGGACGACGGTGTCCGCGTCGTACGGGTTCGTACGAGGCGGTCACTGCGGACCGGCGCGCCTGCTGCCCGTAATCGTGGCAAACGAGAACACGAGGGGCATCGTCGCACGGTTCGCCGCCGCCGTGGCGAGCGGTCTCACGATGTGGGCACCCCGGTGGTCTTGAGGTCGATGTCGCGGGTCTCGCGCATGCTCAGGTAGACGACGAGCGAGACGGCCGCGCACCCGGCCACGTACCAGAAGAAGCCGGACTCGATGCCGCCGTTCTTGAACCACAGCGCCACGTACTCCGCCGTCCCGCCGAACAGGGCGTTGGCGATGGCATAGGGCAGGGCGACGCCCAGCGACCGGACGCCGGTGGGGAACAGCTCCGCCTTCACACAGGCGTTGATCGAGGTGTAGCCGGTGACGATGACGAGCGCGAGCAGGGAGAGGCCCAGGGCCGGCCAGAACGAGCCCGCGTGCTTGAGCATCGTCATGATCGGCACGGTGAGGAACGTCGAGCCCACGGCGAAGGTGATCAGCAGCGGACGGCGGCCGATCCGGTCCGAGAGCGCACCCGCGAGCGGCTGGATGCAGGCGAAGACGATCAGGGCGCAGAAGCTCACCAGGGTCGCCGTCTGCTTCGACAGACCGGCGCTGTTGGAGAGGTACTTGGTGAGGTAGGTGGTGTACGTGTAGTACGCCACCGTGCCGCCCATGGTGAGGGCGACGACCAGCAGCGCCTCGCGCTTGTGGCGCAGCAGCGCTCTGATCGTCCCGCGGTCGTCGTCCGCGGCGGTGCTCTCCTCGTACGCCTCCGTCTCCAGCATGCTGCGCCGCAGGTAGAAGATGACGGCCGCGCCGAGCGCGCCGACGACGAACGGGATCCGCCAGCCCCAGCTGTGCAGTTGGGCACCGGTGAGGGTGTGCTGCAGCAGGATCAGCAGCCCGAGGCCGGCGATCTGGCCGGCGGTCATGGAGACGTACTGGAAGCTGGAGGCGAAACCGCGGCGCCCCGGGGCGGACGCCTCGGTGAGATAGGTGGCGCTGGCGGCGTACTCGCCGCCGACGGACAGCCCCTGCAGGAGCCGGGCCACGAGGAGCACGGCGACGCCGCCGTACCCGGCGACGGCGTAGGTCGGGGCCAGGGCTATGAGCACGGCGGAGGCCGACATGAGGGTGACGGTGAGCGTCAACGCGGCCTTGCGGCCGCGCCGGTCACCGACGCGGCCGAGCAGCCAGCCCCCGACGGGGCGCATGAAGAAGCCGACGGCGAAGATGCCGGCGGTGTTCATGAGCTTGGCGGTGTCGTTGCCGGCCGGGAAGAAGGCGCCGGCGAAGTAGGTGGCGAAACTGGCGTACACGAACCAGTCGAACCACTCGACCATGTTCCCGGCCGAGCCGATCCAGATCTTCTTCCAGTGCCCTGCCGACGTTCGCCCTGCTGACACATGCCCCGTTGACGTTTCCATGAGGGGAAACGGTGGCCGAGCGAAGGGTTTCGGACAAGGGTCCGGCCGCAACGATCATGCGTACTTGCGTGCGTTGTGGTCACGGACCCCGAAGTCCCCTATCCCAGCGGGTGCATCCACCCGTGGACGTCCTCGACGGCACCGGTCTGGATGTCCAGCAGCGCCTTGCGCAGCTTCATCGTCACCTCGCCCGGCTCCCCGTCCCCGACGGTCCAGTCCGCGCGCGTCGACTTCACCGAACCCACCGGCGTGATGACGGCGGCGGTGCCGCACGCGAAGACCTCGGTCAGCGAGCCGTCCGCGTTGCCGTTCTTCCAGTCGTCCACCGAGATGCGGCCCTCGGCGACCTCGTAGCCCAGGTCCTCGGCGATGCGCAGCAGCGACTTGCGGGTGATGCCGGGGAGCAGCGAGCCCGTCAGTTCGGGGGTGACAATCCGCTGTGTTCCATCCTTCTGGCCGTACACGAAGTACAGGTTCATGCCGCCCATCTCCTCGATCCAGCGACGCTCCAGCGCGTCCAGCCAGACCACCTGGTCGCAACCGTTCTGCGCCGCCTGGGCCTGGGCGACGAGCGACGCGGCGTAGTTGCCGCCGGCCTTGGCGGCGCCCGTGCCGCCGGGGCAGGCGCGCACGTACTCCTCCGAGAGCCAGACCGAGACCGGCTTCACGCCGCCCGCGAAGTAGGCGCCGGCCGGCGAGGCGATGACGACGAAGAGGTACTCGTTGGCCGGGCGGACGCCCAGCCCGACCTCCGTGGCGATCATGAAGGGACGCAGGTACAGCGAGGCCTCGCCCGAGCTCGGCACCCATGCCTTGTCCTGCTTGACGAGGGCGTCGCAGGCCTCGACGAAGATCTCGACCGGCAGCTCGGGCATGGCCATGCGGCGCGCGGAGTCCTGGAAGCGCCGGGCGTTCTCGTCCGGGCGGAACGTGGCGACCGAACCGTCGGGCTGGCGGTACGCCTTGAGGCCCTCGAAGATCGTCTGCGCGTAGTGCAGGGTCATGTTCGCCGGGTCGATCGACAGCGGCGCGTACGGGACGAGCTGTCCGTCGTGCCAGCCCCGGCCCTCGGTCCACTTGACGGTGACCATGTGGTCGGTGAAGTGGCGGCCGAAGCCGGGGTTGGCCAGGATCTGCTCGCGCTCCGGGGCGGACAGCGGGTGCGAGGAGGGCTTGAGCTCGATCGAGGGCGTCGTCGTCATGAGTGCGTGTCCTTCACCTTGATGCGTGTCGGACCGCGCTGCGGCCCCACGTTCGATTATCGCTCGCGTGGGGCTTTGTCGAAAAACGTTCGCGCGGCCCGGGTCGATAGTCGCACCGAACCGCGCGGTAGCACAGAGTCCGGGCTAGTCAGCGGCTTGTCGGGCTACGAGTACGGCGAGGGCGTCGCCGATCTCGTCGGTCGTGCGCGGCGCACCGTCGCGCCCCGCGAGATCCTCGCCGACGGCCGCCTCCACGCGGTCCGCCTCGGCGTCCAGGCCCAGGTGGCGCAGCAGAAGGGCGGCGGAGAGCACCGTGGCCGTCGGGTCCGCCTTGCCGGTGCCCGCGATGTCGGGCGCGGAGCCGTGCACCGGCTCGAACATGGACGGAAATGCGCCACTCGGATTGATGTTCCCGGAGGCGGCGAGCCCGATACCGCCCGTGATGGCGGCCGCCAGGTCGGTCAGGATGTCGCCGAAGAGGTTGTCGGTGACGATCACGTCGAAGCGCTCGGGCTGGGTGACGAAGAAGATCGTCGCGGCGTCGACGTGCAGGTAGTCGGTGGTGACCTCGGGGTACTCGCGGCCCACCCGGTCGAAGATGTTCTTCCACAGGTGTCCCGCGTGCACCAGCACGTTGTTCTTGTGCACGAGGGTCAGCTTCTTGCGCGGCCGGGCCCGGGCCCGCTCGTACGCGTCCCGCACGACGCGCTCCACGCCGTACGCCGTGTTGACGCTGACCTCGGTGGCCACCTCGGCGGGCGTCCCGGTGCGCAGCGAGCCGCCGTTGCCGGTGTACGGGCCCTCGGTGCCCTCGCGGACGACGACGAAGTCGATGTCCGGCCGCCCGGCGAGCGGGGACTCGGCCGTCGGGTGGAGCCGGGAGGGGCGCAGGTTGACGTAGTGGTCGAAGGCGAAGCGCAGCTTGAGCAGCAGCCCGCGCTCCAGCACCCCGGACGGCACGCCGGGGTCGCCGATCGCCCCGAGCAGGATCGCGTCGTGCTGCTTCAGCGATTCCAGCTCCGCGTCCGGCAGGGTCTCGCCGGTGGCGTGCCAGCGCCGGGCACCCAGGTCGTACTCCTGGGTCTCCAGCTTGGTGTCGGAGGGCAGGACGGCGGAGAGGACCTTCAGGCCCTGGGCCACGACTTCCGGGCCGATGCCGTCACCGGGGATGACTGCGAGACGAATGCTGCGAGACATGGCAGGACCGTACCCCCCTGTCCCGTTCTATGACACGCGCCGTCCACGATCCGGACAGGTTGCGATCCGTAAAGGTCACGTTCACCTCAAGTACGTGACCGTGTCGGTCTTTCCTGGCACGTTGCCCCGCATGGACACACCACGGGTTGGCATCCCCGAGCACCTCGCAGGCCGGATGAACATGGCCGAGCAGCACGAGTACCTGCGCAGCAGGTTCACCCGCCGCGGCATGCTGCGGGCCGGCGCCGCCGGCGCGGGCGCGGTCGCCGGCACGGGCCTCCTGGGCACGGGCGCCGCGAGCGCCTACGCGAAGCCCCTCTCCCCGACGCTGCTGACCTCCCCCGCCACCACGAGGGTCGACGGCTCCCTCGTCGCCCCCTTCGGCCGGCACCTCGCCTTCGGCGCCGACCCGAAGACCCAGATGCGGATCTCCTGGCAGGTGCCGTTCGCGGTCAAGCGCCCGTTCGTCCGGATCGGCCTGAAGCCGTGGGACCTCAGCCAGCGCATCCCGGCCGAGGTGCGGACCCTGCACACGCCCGCGCTGTCCAAGAAGCTCCCCGCCGTCGACCAGGTCTACCTGCACGCCGCCCTGGACAACCTCCGCCCCGGCCAGACCTATTACTACGGCGTCGGCCACGACGGCTGGGACCCGGCCGACACCCAGCACTTCGGCACCATAGGAACCTTCCGCACCGCCCCCGCGAAGACCGGGAAGTTCACCTTCACGGCCTTCGGCGACCAGGGCGTCAGCTACCACGCCCTCGGCAACGACCAGGTGATCCTGGGGCAGAACCCGGCCTTCCACCTGCACGCGGGCGACATCTGCTACGCCGACAACAGCGGCGAGGGCAAGCCGGACGACGTCTACGACGCCCGCGCCTGGGACCAGTTCCTCGCCCAGACCGAGACCGTGGCCAAGTCGGTGCCGTGGATGGTCACCACCGGCAACCACGACATGGAGGCCTGGTACTCGCCCAACGGGTACGGCGGCCAGAGCGCCCGCTGGGCCCTGCCCGAGAACGGCTTCGACCCGAAGCACTCGCCGGGCGTCTACTCCTTCGTCTACGGCAACGTGGGCATCGTCGCGCTGGACGCCAACGACGTCTCGTACGAGATCACCGCCAACACCGGCTACAGCGGCGGGAAGCAGACCGCCTGGCTGGACCGGCGCCTGCGGGAGCTGCGCGGCCACCGGGACATCGACTTCGTCGTGGTGTTCTTCCACCACTGCGCCTTCTCGACCACCAACTCCCACGCCTCCGACGGCGGCGTGCGCGACACGTGGCTGCCGCTCTTCGAGAAGCACAAGGTGGACCTGGTCATCAACGGCCACAACCACGTCTACGAGCGCACCGACGCCATCAAGGGACAGCGGGTGTCGAAGAAGGTGCCGATCGGCGGCACCGTGGACTCCTCGCGCGACGGCATCGTGTACGTGACGGCGGGCGCGGCCGGCAAGTCGCTCTACGACTTCCCCGTGCCGGACAGCTACGAGGGCCACGTCAAGGACCTCGACAGCGTCCCCACCTTCCACTGGGTGAAGGGCGGCGGCAAGCACAAGGAGGAGGTGGAGTGGTCGCGGGTGCGCTACACCGACTACTCGTTCCTCGCGGTGGAATCGGAACCGGGCCGCCACCCGCGGCTGCGGGTCACCGCGCTGGCGGAGACGGGTGCTCGCATCGACCACTTCGAGATCACCCGCGCCCCGTAGGGGTGCTGATCGTGCCCCGTAAGGGACGCGGGGAACTGCGCTACCAGCCACGACGAGCCCGCAGCGACGCACTCGCGCAGTACCCCGCCCCTTACGGGGCGCCCGGCCTCAGTGGCCGGTCGAACCGCCGTTGTCCCGACGGTCCAGCGCACGCTGAAGGGCAGCGGCGGCATTCGCCCGGTCGGTGTCGCGCTCGGCCGTACGGGCGGCGCGGCGGGTCCTGCGGACAGCGGTGTCGGCCATGGGTCGTGTCTCCTCTGCTGAGCCCCGAGAAAGATCGGAAGAAAGCCGGAAACAAAGGGCGGGGGCCGGGTGCGGCAGGGGTCACCTGCACAACAGCACGAGGCCGCAGCCGCCATCGCTCGATGGAGCGGGACGATCGGCTGTCTCCACGCTAAGCCGACGGCACTCCGCTTGTCTGCACGAATACTCGGTCTTCCTACTATCTGAGACGGCCGTTCGGCCACATGGCACCGCCCCCCGGCCGGCGTGGGGGCCGGTCGGGGGGCGGAATCTGCAGCAGGGCCGGGTCAGCCCATGTGCGGGTAGCGGTAGTCGGTCGGCGGGACCAGGGTCTCCTTGATGGAGCGGGTCGAGGTCCAGCGCAGCAGGTTGGTCGCGGCACCGGCCTTGTCGTTGGTGCCGGAGGCACGCCCGCCGCCGAAGGGCTGCTGGCCGACGACGGCGCCGGTCGACTTGTCGTTGATGTAGAAGTTGCCCGCGGCGAAGCGGAGCTTCTCCATCGCATCGGCGGCCGCGGCGCGGTCGGCGGCGATGATCGAGCCGGTCAGGGCGTACGCCGAGACGGACTCCATCTGGGCCAGCATCGCCTCGTACTCGGCGTCCTCGTAGACGTGCACGGCGAGGATCGGGCCGAAGTACTCCGTGGTGAAGACCTCGTTGGCCGGGTCGGTGCACTCGATGACGGTCGGGCGCACGAAGTAGCCGACCGAGTCGTCGTACGTGCCGCCCGCGACGATCGTGCAGGTCGGGTCGGCCTTGGCGCGGTCGATCGCGGCCTTGTTCTTGGCGAAGGCGCGGTCGTCGATGACGGCGCCGATGAAGTTCTCCAGCTCGGTGACGTCACCCATGGTGATGCCGTCGACCTCGGCCGCGAACTCCTCCTTGAAGCCGTTCTCCCAGAGGGAGCGCGGGACGTAGGCGCGGGAGGACGCCGAGCACTTCTGGCCCTGGAACTCGAAGGAGCCGCGGGTCAGCGCGGTCTTCAGGATCGCCGGGTCGGCGCTCGGGTGGGCGACGACGAAGTCCTTGCCGCCGGTCTCGCCGACCAGGCGCGGGTAGGACTTGTACGCCTCGATGTTGTTGCCGACCGTCTTCCACAGGTACTGGAAGGTCTTGGTCGAGCCGGTGAAGTGGATGCCCGCCAGCTCCGGGTGGTTCAGGGCCACCTCGGAGACGGCGACGCCGTCGCCGGTCACCAGGTTGATGACGCCCTTGGGCAGGCCCGCCTCCTCCAGCAGCTGCATCAGCAGCACCGCGGAGTGGGTCTGGGTCGGGGACGGCTTCCAGACCACGACGTTGCCCATCAGGGCCGGGGCGGTCGGCAGGTTGCCCGCGATGGCCGTGAAGTTGAACGGCGTGATCGCGTAGACGAAGCCCTCCAGCGGGCGGTGGTCGCTGCGGTTCCACACGCCGGCCGAGTTGGCGATCGGCTGCTCGGCCAGGATCTGGCGCGCGAAGTGCACGTTGAAGCGCCAGAAGTCGACGAGCTCGCAGGGCGTGTCGATCTCGGCCTGCTGGGCGGTCTTCGACTGGCCCAGCATGGTGGAGGCGGCCAGCGTCTCGCGCCAGGGGCCGGACAGCAGCTCGGCGGCGCGCAGGATGATCGCTGCGCGGTCGTCGAAGGACATCGCACGCCAGGCCGGGGCGGCGGCCAGGGCGGCGTCGATCGCGTCCTGCGCGTCCTGCTGCGTGGCGTTGTTGAAGGTGCCGAGGACGGCGGCGTGGCGGTGCGGCTGGACGACCTCGAACGGCTCGCCGCCGCCCATCCGCTTCTCGCCGCCGATGGTCATCGGCAGGTCTATGGGGTTGCTCGCCAGCTCCTTGAGCTTGGCCTCGAGGCGGGCACGCTCGGGGGAACCGGGGGCGTAGGTGTGCACCGGCTCGTTGACCGGCGCGGGGACCTGGGTCACAGCATCCATGGCTGCCATGTCTCCTTCGGGGGTCGGGGGGTCGGGGTCAGCCGCGCGAAGCGGTTGGTCTGGCCGCGCGTCGCAAGCGAGCGCAGGCTGTGATTCCCGGGGGACGACCCCCGGACCCCCAGCCGACGCGTCACTCGCCGCAGCATGTCTAGCCGCGCGTCGCAAGCGAGCGCAGGAAGAACGCGAGGTTCGCCGGGCGCTCGGCGAGCCGCCGCATGAAGTATCCGTACCAGTCGGTGCCGTACGGGATGTACACGCGCATGCGGTGGCCGTCCGCGACGAGGCGCTGCTGCTCGGCCTCACGGATGCCGTACAGCATCTGGAACTCGTATGCGTCCAGTGTGCGCCCGCAGCGGCGGCCGAGCTCCTGTGCGATCGCCACCATGCGCGGGTCGTGCGAACCGATCATGGGGTAGCCCTTGCCGGCCATCAGGATCTTCAGGCAGCGCACGTAGGCCAGGTCGACCTCGCGCTTGTCCTGGAAGGCGACGGAGGCGGGCTCCTTGTACGCACCCTTCACCAGGCGCACCCGGGAGCCTTCCCCGGCGAGCGCATGGCAGTCGTCCTCGGTGCGGAACAGGTAGGACTGCAGGACGGCGCCGGTCTGCGGGAAGCGCTTGCGCAGCTCGGCCAGGATCGCCAGCGTGGAGTCGACCGTGGTGTGGTCCTCCATGTCCAGCGTCACGGTGGTGCCGGCCTCGGCGGCGGCCTCCACGACCGGGGTGACGTTGGCCAGCGCCAGGTCGTGACCGCCCGGCAGCGCCTGCCCGAAGGCGGACAGCTTCACGGACATCTCGGCGCGCACGCCCAGGCCCTCGGTCCGCAGCGCCTCGGCCAGCGCCAGGTAGGCGTCCCGGGTGCGCAGCGCCTCGGTGGGGTCGGTGATGTCCTCGCCCAGATGGTCGAGGGTGACCTCCATGCCGCGCTGGTTCAGCGACCGCACGGCGGCCATGGACTCGTCCAGGGCCTCACCGGCGACGAACCGGTCGACCACGGGACGGGTC
The DNA here is from genome assembly GCF_058146165.1 of Streptomyces sp. AM25. Lineage (NCBI taxonomy): Bacteria > Bacillati > Actinomycetota > Actinomycetes > Kitasatosporales > Streptomycetaceae > Streptomyces > Streptomyces sp. AM25. The sequence continues at coordinate 89,823 of NZ_JBKIWN010000015.1, forward strand.
ACCGGCGCAGCCGAGACGATGCGGCGGATCGCGTCGCTGCGGGAAGCGGCGAGCAGCACAGGACCCAGCACTGGGCACCTCCACGATGACGGCCGTCGCCACGACGGGGGACGGCATAAGTAACTCACCGTGAAACCTAGGTTTCCAGCCACGACGTCACCATCGACAGCTGTCACGCATCCGTGGCCGGCATCTCAGACAGATGTATGACAATGGTGGCCGGTCAGGCAGGAAGGGAGCACTGGGCACCATGCGAGGTGAGTATCAGCAGCTGGTGGACGAGATATCGGCGGCGCTCGGGGCTCCTGCGACGCTTGAGGACAGGGATTTCGGGCTCATCGCCTTCGGCGCCCACGGGGGTGACGACGACACGGACCTGCTGATGGACCCGGTGCGCACGCGCTCGATCCTGCAGCGGCGTTCGACGGCGGCGGTGCGGGCCTGGTTCGAGGCGTTCGGCATCGCGCGGGCCCAGGCGCCGCTGCGGATCCCGCCGGACCCGGCGGCCGGGGTGTTCACCGGCCGGATCTGTCTGCCCGTGCGGCACCGGGGCGTCGTCCTCGGCTACGTCTGGCTGCTGGACGACGAGCACCTGGCCGGGCTCGACCTGTCGGTGCCCTTCGCCGACCCCCGGCTCGCCCAGGCCATGGAGACCGCGGCCCGCATCGGCGCCCTGCTGGCGGCCGAGGCCCGGGCCGGCGCCGAGCTGGGCGAGCTGCTGCGGGAGCTGCTGACGGCCCGCCGCCCGGCCCGCGAGGCGGCGCGCGACGCGCTGCGGGAGGCGCTGGGCTCCCCCGCGGACGGCCCGCTGGCGCTGCTGGCCGTCGTGCCCTGGCACCTGACGGGCGACACCGCGGACGGCGAGGCGCTGGCCGCTCAGTCCGGGGTGGCCGCGATGTGCGCGGTGCCGGAGGCGCTGCCGGACGGCTCGGCGGCGCTCGCCGCGCTGATCCGGCTGCGGGCACTGGCCTCGCCCGCGCCCGCGATGGCGGCGGCGGACCGGCTGCTGCACTCGCCGCGCGCCGGCCGCCCCGGGCTGGCGGCGGCCGGCCTCGCCACCCCGCGGCGCGGCCTCGCCGAGTTGCCGGAGGCCTGGACGGAGGCGCTGGCGGCGGCCCGGGCGGCGGCCGCGGAGCGCCGCCTGGGGCCGGTGGCGGAGTGGGAACGGATCGGCGCGTACCGGGTGCTGACCGCCCTGCCGCCCGACCGCACGGCGGACCCGGCGGCCCGCCCCCTGCTGACCCGCACCCACACGGAACTGGCCCGCACGGCCGAGGTCTTCCTCGACTGCGCGGGCCAGGCGGGCCGTGCGGCGGCGGCCCTGGGCATACACCGCCAGACCCTCTACTACCGGCTGAACCGGGTGGAACAACTGACGGGCCTGGACCTGGACGACGGCGAGGACAGGCTGCTGCTCCACCTGAGCCTGAAGGCCTCGCGCCTGGCCCCGTAACGACCGGCCGAGGACGGCCCGCAGCCGCTACTCCTCCTGCATCGAGATGGCCTGCACAGGGCAGGCCCGCAGGGCCTCCCGCGCAAGCGGATCCCCGGCCCCGTCCTCCTTGCCGGGACGGACGACCCCGTACCCGTCGTCGTCCTGGTCGAAGACCCCCGGTGCGGTCAGGGCGCACTGCCCCGACCCGATGCACACACCGGAGTCGATCGTGATGCGCACGCTCATAGCGGTGAAACTCCGTTCTCCGGTCACCACGTGACCGGCAAGGCGATGAGTCCCTGCAGTGAACCGGCCGGTTTGATGACCAGCTCGTCGGCCGCAACAGCCGTTCGCAGCGAGGGTATGCGGGCGAACAGCGTGGCGAGGGCGATCTCCATTTCCGCCCGGGCCAGGTTCTGGCCGAGGCACTGGTGCACCCCGAAGCCGAAGGCGATGTGGTGGCGCGCCGAGCGCCGCACGTCGAGGGTGTCCGGTCGTTCGTAGGCCGCGGAGTCGCGGTTGACCACCGAGGCGGGGAGGATGACGCCGTCCCCGGCCCGTATGGTGTGCCCGCCGATCTCGGTGTCCTCGGTGGCGACCCGGACCAGGCCGTCGGCTATGGAGAGGTACCGCATCAACTCCTCGACCGCGCCGGGCATCAGCCCGGGGTCGGCCTGCAACGCGGCCAGCTGGTCGGGGTGTTCGAGGAGCGTGTAGGCCCCGAGGGAGATCATGCTGGAGGTGGTCTCGTGGCCCGCGACGAGCAGCACCAGCGCCAGCATGACGAGTTCGTCGCGTTCGAGCCGCCCGTCGGCGTACTGGTCGGCGACGAGCCCGTCGATGAGCCCGTCGCCGGGCGCGGACCGCTTGGCGTCGATCAGGCCGCCCAGATACTCCTGGAGCTCCGCCCGCGGTGCCCGCACCTCCTCCGCGGTCTGCGCGAGGAGCAGCCTCCGCGACCTGCTCTCGAAGAACTCGTGGTCGGCGTACGGCACGCCGAGCAGCGAGCAGATGACCTTGGACGGCAGGGGCAGGGAGTACGCGGAGACGAGCTCGGCGCCGGGGCCCGCGGCGAGCATGGCGTCGACGAGGCCGTCGACGACCCGCTGGATCTGCGGCCGCAGCGCGTTGATCCGCTTGAGGCCGAACGCGGAGATGAGCATGCGCCGTTGACGGGCGTGCAGCGGGTCGTCGACGCCGAGCAGCGGTACCGGCATCTCCCGCTGGTCCTCGAAGCGCGGCATGACCGCCGGGAAGCCGGGGTGCGTCCGGTCGGAGGAGAAGCGGGGGTCGGCGAGCACCGCGCGGGCCTCGGCATGTCCGGTCACGGCCCAGACCTCGCGGCCGTCGTAGAGGGTCATGCGGGACACGGGTCCGTGCTCCGCCGGCTTCGGGTAGCCGGCGGGCGGCTGGTAGGGACAGCCGCGGCTCTGCGGGAAGGCGGGTGCGGAGGGGGCGGTGACGGTGGTGGTGGTACCGGTCTCGTTCATGAGCAGCTCCCGGGTCGGGACTGATGTCCTCAGGCAACTATTAGCCCACGTTGCCCGCACAGGGTCCAGTACGCCCGGTAAGCACATCCCGCCGCAACCCTAATTGTCCGAAACCGCTCCCGACGGGGAGTCCGCCGGGCCGAGCACCCGCCCTTCGAGGACCCGGCGCATGCCCTCGACGATGTCCCGCCCCTTCGGCACGGCGGCCGGGTCGATGAGCCACTGCACCCACAGGCCGATGAACAGGGCGTGGTAGAGCGAGCCCACCGTGCGCGTCGCCTCTGCGCCGACCTCGGTGTCGTCGACGCCCTCGAAGACGGCGACCGTCCCCTCCCGGCCGCTGGGCAGGACCTCGGCGAAGGTCTTCCTGAGCTCGGGGTGCTGGTCCAACCGCCCCATGACCTCCATCTGCACCTGCCAGAACTGGCGGTTGACCGGGAATCCCTCGATCACCGCGTCCCAGGTCGCGGCGTTGCGCTCGTCCACCGAGGCGCGGCACCGCGGTACTGCTCCTCGGTGCGGCCGTCACACTCGCCTCACTGCGCCACCGCGCGACGGCCGCCGTCCTCCCTCCGGAGCGGGACGCCGTCGCGACGCCGCGATGAACGGCTCCAGGCCGTCGAGCAGCCGGGTCAGCCCGAACTCGAACATCGAGTCCAGCGAGAAGTCCGCGTCGATGCCCCTGAACATCCGCTCGTAGACAGGGAAGTCACTGTCGGCGAGGATCCGCTCCATGTCCTTGGCGCGGGTGTCCATCCACTCGTCGTGCGTCATCCCGGTGTCCTGCTCGGCGTCCGCCTCGTCCTCCAGGTTGACCGCGACGCCCCGCACGTAGCCGGCCACGGTGACCGTGATGTGCAGCAACGCACCCGGATCGAGGCCGAGTTCGTGGACCGGGCGCATCGCCCAGTCCATCAGCGCCATCGCGTTCGGCGACATCAGCGGCCGGGTGAACGACATGGCCTTCGCCAGCCACGGGTGCCGGCGGTAGAGCGCCCACTGCGCGCGTGCGGACGCCTCCAGCCGGCCCCGCCAGTCCGTCGCGGCACACGCCGGGAGCTGCACGTCGCCGAAGACGGCGTCCGCCATGAGCTCGACGAGCTCGTCCTTGCCGGGCACGTGGCGGTACAACGCCATGGTGGAGACGCCGAGTTCGGCGGCGATGGTGCGCATGGAGACGGCCGCGGAGCCGTCGGCGTCGGCGATGGAGACCGCGGTGCGCACGATGCGCTCCTGGGTGAGCGCCCCGCCGCCCGCCGCACGGGGCCGGACCCGCCGGGCACTCCGGCCGGCACCCCCGGGCCGGGCGTCCGGGGCGTCCACGACCGTGCCCACACCGGACACGGCCCGCACGAGCCCCTCCTGCCGCAGCACGGCGAGCACCTTGGTGGCGGTGGCCATCGCCACCCCCCACTCCTGGGTGATCTGCCGCGTGGACGGCACCCTGTCCCCTGCGCGGAGCTCGCCGGAGGAGATCCGCTCGCGGATCTCGCCGGCGATCCGGAGGTAGGGGGGATCGGCGGACTGTGCTGGCATGCGCAGCAGCGTACGCGCCCCGTCAGGGGCGCGGGGAACTGCGCGGGCGACCACGAACGACCCGCAGCCGGAAACTAGTCCGTCAGGTCGACGGCGCGCGCCGAAACCGCGCCGATCTCCTCGGCGATGTCCGCCAGGACACCGGCCGGAATGGACTCGTCCACCGTCAGAGCGACCAGCGCCTCGCCCCCCTCCGTGGCGCGAGCCACCTGCATGCCGGCGATGTTGATCCCCGCCTCGCCCAGCACCCGCCCCACCGTGCCGACGACGCCGGGACGGTCCCCGTAGCGCAGGAACGCCATGTGGTCGGCCATCGCCAGGTCCACGTCGTGCTCGCCGACGGCGACGATCTTCTGCAGGTGCTTGGGGCCGGACAGCGTGCCGGAGATGGAGACCTCGCCACCGCCGGACAGCGTGCCGCGGACGGTCACCACGTTGCGGTGGTCCGGCGACTCCGAGGCCGTCGTCAGCCGCACCTCGACACCGCGCTCCTGCGCGAACAGCGGCGCGTTGACGTACGACACCGTCTCGTCGACGATGTCCTCGAACACGCCCTTGAGCGCGGAGAGTTCGAGCACCTTCACGTCGTGCTGCGTGATCTCGCCGTACACCTCGACGTCGAGACGGACCGCGACCTCCCCGGCGAGCGCCGTGAAGATGCGGCCCAGCTTCTCCGCGAGCGGCAGCCCGGGCTTGACGTCCTCGGCGATGACACCGCCCTGGACGTTGACCGCGTCCGGCACCAACTCGCCCGCCAGGGCCAGCCGTACGGACTTGGCGACGGCGATGCCCGCCTTCTCCTGCGCCTCGCCCGTGGAGGCGCCGAGGTGCGGGGTGGCGACCACGCTGTCGAACTCGAAGAGCGGGGAGTCCGTGCACGGCTCGACGGCGTACACGTCCAGGCCCGCACCCGCGACGCGGCCCTCCTTCAGGGCCGTCGCCAGCGCGGTCTCGTCGACGATGCCGCCGCGCGCGGCGTTGACGATCCGCACCGTGGGCCTGACCTTGCGCAGCGCCTCGTCGCCGATGAGCCCGACCGTCTCGGGCGTCTTGGGCAGGTGCACGGTGATGAAGTCGGCGGCCTCCAGCAGCTCGTCCAGCGAGACGAGCTTGACGCCCATCTGCGCGGCGCGCGCGGGCTGGACGTAGGGGTCGTAGGCGACGACCTTCATGCCGAAGGCGGACATGCGCTGCGCCACGAGCACGCCGATGCGCCCGAGGCCCACGACGCCCAGGACCTTCTCGGAGAGCTCGACGCCCGTGTACTTCGAGCGCTTCCACTCCCCGTTCTTCAGCGCGGAGTTGGCCTGCGGGATGTTGCGGGCGGTGGCGATCAGCAGACCGCAGGCCAGCTCGGCGGCGGTCACGATGTTGGAGGTCGGGGCGTTGACGACCATCACGCCGGCCTTGGTGGCGGCGGAGACGTCCACGTTGTCGAGGCCGACGCCGGCGCGGGCGACGACGCGCAGCTTCTTCGCGGCCGCGACGGCCTCCGCGTCGATGCGCGTCGCGGAGCGCACCAGGACGGCGTCCACATCGGCGATGGCGGGCAGAAGTTCGGCGCGGTCGGCACCGTTGCAGTGCCGGATCTCGAAGTCGGGGCCCAGGGCGTCGACGGTGGCGGGCGACAGCTCTTCGGCGATCAGTACGACGGGCTTGCGTGGCGAAGCAGTGCTCACGGGTCTCAGTCCTCACTGGTCCTTCGTCTGCGGGCCGTGTCCCGACGGTCCCGCGGACGGCGGTGAAGAAGGGGGCAGCCGCGTGGAAGACGCACGACGCTGTGAGCCTGACGCGTTGTGCTCCGCAGTGTATCGGGGTTGTCCGCGGGCCCCGGCGCCGTTGCGGAAACGTCACCCCCGAGGGGGCCGGGCGGGCGCGGAGCGGCCCGCCCGGCCGGGCGGTGCTCACTCCTGGTCGTCGACCCAGCTCATCAGCTTGCGCAGCTTCTTGCCGGTGGTCTCCAGCAGGTGGTCCTCGTCGGCCTTCTTGTACTCGTTGTACTTCGGCAGACCGGACTCGTACTCCTTCATCCAGTTGGCGGCGAAGGTGCCGTCCTGGATCTCGCCGAGGACCTTCTTCATCTCGGCCTTGGTGGCGTCGGTGACGATGCGCGGGCCGGTGACGTAGTCGCCCCACTCGGCCGTCTCGGAGACGGACCAGCGCATCTTCTCCAGGCCGCCCTCGTACATCAGGTCCACGATGAGCTTGAGCTCGTGCAGGCACTCGAAGTAGGCGATCTCCGGCTGGTAGCCGGCCTCGACGAGGGTCTCGAACCCGGCCTTGACGAGCGCCGAGGCGCCGCCGCACAGCACGGCCTGCTCGCCGAAGAGGTCGGTCTCGGTCTCCTCGGTGAAGGTCGTCTTGATGACGCCGGCCCGGGTGCCGCCGATGGCCTTGGCGTAGGAGAGCGCGAGGGCGAAGGCGTTGCCCGAGGCGTCCTGCTCGACGGCCGCGATGCACGGGACGCCGCGGCCCTCCTCGTACTGACGGCGCACCAGGTGGCCCGGGCCCTTGGGGGCGACCATGCAGACGTCCACGCCGGCCGGGGGCTTGATGAAGCCGAAGCGGATGTTGAAGCCGTGACCGAAGAACAGCGCGTCGCCGTCCTTCAGGTGCTCCTTGACGGACTCCTCGTAGACCTTGGCCTGGATCGGGTCCGGGACCAGGATCATGATGACGTCGGCCTCGGCGGCGGCCTCGGCGGGAGTGACCACGCGCAGGCCCTGCTCCTCGGCCTTCACCTTGGACTTCGAGCCCTCGTGCAGGCCCACGCGGACGTCGACGCCCGAGTCACGGAGGGACAGCGCGTGGGCGTGGCCCTGGCTGCCGTAGCCGAGGACCGCGACCTTGCGGCCCTGGATGATGGACAGATCGGCATCGTTGTCGTAGAAGAGCTCGGCAGCCACGTGAGGTTTCTCCTTGCTTGCGGGTGTGCGTCCCACCGTATGACGGTCGGGATCGGTTCGGCGGTCGGGTCTCGGTATCCGGTCAGGCGCTGCGGTCGAGGGCGCGCAGGCTGCGGTCCGTGATGGACCGGGCGCCGCGGCCGATGGCGATGGTGCCGGACTGCACCAGCTCCTTGATGCCGAACGGCTCCAGCATCTTGAGCATCGCGCCGAGCTTGTCGCTGACTCCGGTGGCCTCGATGGTGACGGCCTCCGGGGAGACGTCGACGGTCTTGGCGCGGAAGAGCTGGACGATCTCGACGATCTGCGAGCGGGTCTCGTTGTCGGCGCGGACCTTCACGAGGACGAGTTCGCGCTGGACGGCCTGGCTGTCCTCCAACTCGACGATCTTGAGCACGTTGACGAGCTTGTTGAGCTGCTTGGTGACCTGTTCCAGCGGCAGCGACTCGACGTTGACGACGATCGTGATGCGGGAGATGTCGGGGTGCTCGGTGACGCCGACGGCCAGCGAGTCGATGTTGAAGCCGCGCCGGGAGAACAGGGCGGCGATCCGGGCCAGGATGCCGGGGGTGTTCTCCACCAGGACGGAGAGCGTGTGCTTGGTCATGATGTCTGTTCCTCGCCTGTCCTCAGTCGTCCTCGGTGTCGCCGAAGTCCGGGCGGACGCCCCGGGCGGCGAGGATCTCGTCGTTGGAGGTGCCGGCGGCGACCATCGGCCAGACCATGGCGTCCTGGTGGACGATGAAGTCGACCACGACCGGGCGGTCGTTGATCGCGTTGGCCTCCTGGATGACCTTGTCCAGTTCGGACGGGTCCTCGCAGCGCAGCCCCACGCAGCCCATCGCCTCGGCGAGTTTGACGAAGTCGGGGACGCGGGTGCCCGGCGCGGTCTCCGCGCCCTCCGTTCCGTTGCCCTGCAGCACGGTGTTGGAGTAGCGCTGGTTGTAGAAGAGGGTCTGCCACTGCCGGACCATGCCCAGGGCGCCGTTGTTGATGATGGCGACCTTGACGGGGATGTTGTTGAGCGCGCAGGTGACCAGTTCCTGATTGGTCATCTGGAAGCAGCCGTCGCCGTCGATGGCCCAGACCGTGCGGTCCGGCACGCCGGCCTTGGCGCCCATCGCGGCGGGCACGGCGTAGCCCATGGTCCCCGCGCCGCCGGAGTTGAGCCAGGTCGCGGGCTGCTCGTAGCGGATGAAGTGGGCGGCCCACATCTGGTGCTGGCCGACACCTGCGGCGTACACGGTGTCCTTCGGGGCGAGTTCGCCGATGCGCTGGATGACCTGCTGCGGGGCGAGGGTGCCGTCGTCGGGCTGGTCGTAGCCGAGCGGGTAGGTCTCGCGCCAGCGGTTCAGGTCCTCCCACCAGCCGGCATAGTCGCCGCGGTGGTCCTCGGCGTGCTCGTGCTGGACGGCGACGATCAGGTCGGCGAGGACCTCGCGGGCGTCGCCGACGATGGGGACGTCGGCGGCGCGGTTCTTGCCGATCTCGGCCGGGTCGATGTCCGCGTGGACGATCCGGGCGTTGGGGGCGAAGGAGTCCAGCTTGCCGGTGACGCGGTCGTCGAAGCGGGCGCCGAGGGCGACGATCAGGTCGGACTTCTGCAGGGCGGTGACGGCGGCGACGGAGCCGTGCATGCCGGGCATGCCCAGGTGCTGGGGGTGGCTGTCGGGGAAGGCGCCCAGCGCCATCAGCGTGGTGGTGACGGGCGCGCCGGTCAGCTCGGCGAAGACCTTGAGCTCGGCGGTGGCCCGGGCCTTGAGGACGCCGCCGCCGACATAGAGGACGGGGCGCCGGGCCTGGGTGATCAGCTTGGCCGCCTCGCGGATCTGCTTGGAGTGCGGCTTGGTGACCGGGCGGTAGCCGGGCAGGTCGGTGTGCGGCGGCCAGACGAAGGTGGTCCGGGCCTGCAGGGCGTCCTTGGCGATGTCCACGAGCACCGGTCCGGGGCGTCCGGTGGAGGCGACGTGGAAGGCCTCGGCGATCGTCCGGGGGATCTCCGCCGGGTCCGTCACCAGCCAGTTGTGCTTGGTGATCGGCATGGTGATGCCGCAGATGTCGGCTTCCTGGAAGGCGTCCGTGCCGATGGCCTTGGAGGCGACCTGACCGGTGATGGCGACCAGCGGGACGGAGTCCATGTGGGCGTCCGCGATCGGCGTGACGAGGTTGGTGGCGCCCGGGCCGGAGGTGGCCATGCACACCCCGACCCTGCCCGTGGCCTGCGCGTACCCGGTGGCGGCGTGGCCGGCGCCCTGCTCGTGGCGGACGAGGATGTGGCGGACCTTCGAGGAGTCCATCATCGGGTCGTAGGCGGGGAGGATGGCACCGCCCGGGATGCCGAACACGGTGTCGCACCCGACCTCCTCCAGCGCTCGGATGAGGGACTGCGCGCCCGTGACGTGCTCGACGGTGGCGGGCTGCTGCTGCGCTCCGCCGTTACGGGCCCGCGGCTGCGGATGATGGGCCCCGGTGGCCTGCTCGGTCATCGACATTCTCTTCTCGAAGGATTCGACGGTTCGACGGGTGAGACGGATGGGATCGGCTGGGTCGGTGGAGGTGGCCGGGCCTTCGCCCGAGCGCTTCCGGTGCAACAAAAAACCCCTCGTGCCGTAGGGCAAGCGAGGGGAGCGCGTCGGTGCGGTCAGCAGGACCTGAACGGGGGCCTGCTTCAGCCGACGCGCTGTCCAAGTACGAGAATTCGGGTGCGCATGTCACTGACCCTCCCCCCGCTCCCCGCGGAGTGTCAAGTGGGTGGGACAGGCGTCTCATTATGTGAACGGAGCGGCGCGTGGGCCAGAGCGCCCGCGCTGCCCACCGCACCGGAACGTACGGGCAGTGCACCGCCCACCAGCAGCTCGTCCGGGGCGTCCGCAGAATCACCCGGAAGGGTGTACCCGCCGCGGTCCAGGGCCTGTCGCAGCCGGTGCTCGTCCAGGGCGCCGGCGAAGGCCCGGCCCTGGCCGTGGGTGCAGCCCATGGCGCGCAGGGCACGGGCCTGCTCGGCGTCGTCCACGCCGTCGGCCACGGACTGCAGGCCGAGGTCGCCGGCGATCCGCAGCAGCCCTGCCGTGATCTTGTGCAGCCGGGCGGATTCGGCCACGCCGTCGACCAGTTCGCGGTCGAGCCGGAGCACGTCGACGGGCAGCCGCCGCAGGGCGCTCATGGCGGCGTAGCCGCTGCCGAAGCCGTCGAGCGCGATGCGGACGCCGAAGCGCCGCAGCGACTCCAGCCGCCGCTCCAGCTCCTCCAGCGGCACCCGCGGGTCGCTGCAGGTCAGCTCCATGACCAGGGCGCCGGAGGGCAGGTCGTGGCGCAGGATGAGCTCTTCGACGTGCTTCTGCGGCAGCGCCCGGTCGAGCAGCCGGGCGGCGGGGACCCGTACATGGACGGGCACGAGGTGGCCCGCGCGGCGGCGGCCGGCCGCCTGCTCGACGGCCTTCTCCAGCGTCCAGCGGCCGAGTTCGGCGAGGGCCCCGCCGTCGCCGCCGGACCGGGGCTCGCCGCGGCCCGGCTCGCCGGACCGCAGGAATTCGTCGGGGGTGAAAAGGATGCCCTGGGCCGAGCGCCAGCGGGGCTGGGCGGAGACGGCGGTGAGGCGGCCGGTGTCCAGCTCGACGACGGGCTGGTGCAGCAGGGCGAACTGGCCGTCGTGCAGGGCGGTGCGCAGCCGGGTGGCCTGCTCGGCGCGGCGCACCACCTCGGCCTGCATCTGCGGGGCGTAGAGCTCGACGCGCCCCTTGCCGGCCTGCTTGGCGCGGTACATGGCGAGGTCGGCGTTGCGCATGAGGGTGCCGGGGGTGATGCCGGGGTCGGCGAAGGCCACGCCGATGCTGGCGTTGACGCGGACCTCGGTGCCGCCCTCGACCAGGTACGGCTGGGAGAGGGTGGCCCGCAGGCGGTCGGCGATCTCCAGGATGCGGTACTCGCGGGCGGCGGGGTCGCGGGTGCCGTCGCCGATGATGAGCGCGGCGAACTCGTCGCCCCCGAAGCGGGCGGTGCTGTCGCCGGCCCGCACCGAGTCCTGCAGCCGGCGGGCGGCCTGGACGAGCAGTTCGTCGCCGGCCTGGTGGCCGACGCTGTCGTTGACGGCCTTGAAGCCGTCCAGGTCGATGAAGAGCACGGCGGTGCCCGCGTCGGTCACTCTGCGGCCGGCCAGGGCCTGCTGCACACGGCGGGTGAACAGGGCGCGGTTGGGCAGGTCGGTGAGCGGGTCGTGCTCGGCGGTGTGCTGCAACTGGGCCTGCAGCCGCACCCGTTCGGTGACGTCGCGGCTGTTGAAGATGAGGCCGCCGTGGTGACGGTTGACGGTGGACTCCACGTTGAGCCAGTCGCCGGCGCCGGAGCGGAAACGGCACTCGATGCGGGTGGTGGGCTCGTCGGCGGGGGGCGCGGCGAGGAAGCGGCGCACCTCGTGGACGACGCGGCCCAGGTCCTCCGGGTGGATCAGGGAGGCCAGTTCGGAGCCGATGAGCTCCTCGGCCTCGCGCCCGTAGACCCCGGCGGCGGCGGGGCTGACGTAGCGCAGTATCCCGGTGGGCGCGGCGATCATGATGACGTCGCTGGAGCCCTGCACCAGGGAGCGGAAGTGGTTCTCCTTCTGGGCCAGTTCCTGGGTGAGCGAGATGTTGTCCAGCAGCATGATGCCCTGGCGCACGACGAGCGCCAGGACGACCGTGCAGCCGGTGAACAGCACGACGCGGTCGACGTGGTGGCCGTCGAGCACGTTGTAGAGGATGCCCAGGGTGCAGACGGCGGCCGCGAGGTACGGGGTGAGCGCGGCCAGCGAGCCGGCGATGGGCCTGCCGGAGTGCGGCACGAAGCGGCTGCCGTCCTCGCCCTCCTCGCGGGCCACCCAGGGCGCGTAGGCCATGAGCATGTAGCCCGCGAACCAGCCCGCGTCCAGGATCTGGCCCGACCGGTAGTGCTCGCGCAGCAGCGGCGAGGTGAACAGCGCGTCGCACAGGACCGTCAACGCGAGGGCCGCGATGGCGGTGTTGATCGCGGAGCGGTTGGCGGACGAGCGCTTGAAGTGCAGTGCCAGCACCATCGACACCAGCACGATGTCCAGCAGCGGGTACGCCAGCGAGAGCGCGGCCTGCGCGACCGTCTCGCCGGCGAAGTGCGCGGTGTGCGCGAGGGCCAGGCTCCAGGAGAGGGTCAGCAGCGAGCCGCCGATGAGCCAGGAGTCGAGGCCGAGGCAGACCCAGCCGGCCCGGGTGACCGGGCGGCGGGCGAGCACCAGCAGGCCGATGATGGCGGGCGGCGCGAAGAGCAGGAAGCAGAAGTCGGCCGGGGACGGGCTCGGCACGTGCCGCCCGAGGACGACCTCGTACCAGCCCCAGACGAAGTTGCCGAAGCCGGCCATCGCGGAGGAGGCCGCGAACAGCAGCCAGGCGGGCCTGAACCGGCTGCTGTGCGTGCGGCCGTACCAGAAGCAGGAGGCGGCGGCGAGGCCCGCCGCGCCGCTGAGCCCGAAGTCGCCCATGGTCAGGGCCAGCTCGGCCGAGCCCCAGCCGAAGGCGGCGCCCGTGGCGTAGCCGCCGCAGACGAGGGCGAGGAGGAGCTGGGGGACCACCCCCGAGCCGGAGGCGGGAATCGCCCGCCGCGGCAGGGCCGCTCCGGGGGCGCTCACCGCTCCGCCTCCCCGGTCCAGGGTCCGATCCAGAGCCCCCGCCGCGTCGGGTTGATCGTCCATTGGCCGTGCATCGCCCGTCGCCCCCCTCGAGTTCCGGTACATCGCTGCGCCGTTCACTGCGCGGCGCAGCCCCCGGACCGGACGATACACCAGACTCGTCACTCAGGGACATAGCTCATATACATAGCGTAACTGGCTACCTGATTACGGATACACAGTGCAGTCAAATCGTGCCTCTACGTGGTATCAGTCCGCAGCGAGTACGACATTCCGTAGAGGCTCGTCCAGTACAAATCTGGCCAGTTGATCGCGCAAGAGGGCCTTGGCGCGCGAGAAATAGGCCGAACTCGGGCCACCCACATGAGGGGTGACGAGAACTCCGGGTGCGCTCCACAGAGGGTGCCCCGGGGGCAGCGGCTCGGGGTCGGTGACGTCGAGCGCGGCCCGCAGCCGGCCGCTCTCCAGCTCGGCGAGCAGCGCCTCGGTGCGCACGACGGCACCGCGGGCCACGTTCACCAGGAGGGCGCCGTCCTTCATCAGGGCGAGGAAGCCGGCGTCGGCGAGGCCCCGGGTCTCCTCGGTGAGCGGCGTAGCGAGGATCACCACATCCGCCCCGGGAAGCAGACCGGGCAAGGCGGAGACCGGATGCACCCGCCCGCGCACGGTTGTCCGCGCAGAGCGCGCGACACGCGCCACCCGCGCACACTCGAAGGGCGCGAGCCGGTCCTCGATGGCACTGCCGATCGAGCCGTACCCCACGATGAGGACGGACTTGTCGGCGAGCGCCGGGCGGAAGGCCGGCCGCCACTCCCCCGCGTCCTGGGCCCGTACGAACCCGGGGACGTCGCGCAGCGCGGCGAGCGTGAGGGTCAGGGCCAGCTCCGCGGTGCTCGCGTCGTGCAGCCCGCGGGCGTTGCACAGCTTCGCCCCGGAGGGCAGCGAGGGCACGGCGGGCAGCAGGTGCTCGACACCGGCGGTGAGCGCCTGCACCACCCTGAGGTGCGGCATCAGCGGCAGCGGACGGGTGCAGGCCTCGTTGCCCTTCATGTAGGGGGTGGCGTAGAAGACCACGCGGGCCGGGTCGGTGGGGAAGTCGGGCCCGCCGTCCCAGTAGGCGTACCCCAGGCCGCCCGGGAGGTCCTCGAACTCCTCGGGCCGGATGGGCAGCCAGGCCAGGGGGCGGGCCGCGCGGGTCGTGGTACCGCTGTGATCTGCGCTCATGCCTGGAGGCTATGCGAAGAGGCGGGACCGGCAGAGGTTAGTTTGGAGGCGAGGAACGGGAGGGGATACGGGCGGTGGAGCGCAGGAGAATCGGTGCGACGGCACTCGAAGCGGGCGCCGTCGGACTCGGGTGCATGCCCATGCACTGGGCCTACTCCGCCTCCCAGCGGAGCGGCGAGGGCTCGCTGCGGACGATCCATGCGGCACTCGATGCCGGAACGTCCCTGCTGGACACGGCCGACATGTACGGGCCGTTCACCAACGAGCTGCTGCTGGGACGGGTGTTGCGGGAGCGGCGCTCCGAGATCTTCGTGGCGACCAAGTGCGGGCTGCTGGTGGGCGACCAGCACATCGTCGCCAACGGCCGGCCCGGCTATGTGAAGCGCGCGTGCGACGCCTCGCTGCGCCGGCTGCAGACCGATGTGATCGACCTCTACCAGCTGCACCGGCCCGACCCCGAGATACCGGTCGAGGAGACCTGGGGGGCGATGGCCGACCTGGTCTCCGCGGGCAAGGTGCGCGCCCTGGGCTGGTCCGCGGTCGGAGCGCGCGCCCAGCGCCGCAGCGGGCTGCGCTCCCGCGCACCGGCGGCGGGGATGTACGACACGACGATCCGCCAGCTCGAACGCATCCAACAGGTCTTCCCCATCAGCAGTGTTCAGGCCGAACTGTCGGTGTGGTCGCGGGAGGCGCTGGACCGGCTGGTGCCGTGGTGCGCCTCGCGCGGCGTGGGGCTGCTGGCCGCGATGCCGCTGGGCAACGGCTTCCTGAGCGGCACCCTCACCCCCGGCCAGGGCTTCGAGCCGGAGGACGTCCGGGCGCGGCACCCGCGGTTCACCGCGGAGATGATGGCCGCCAACCAGCCGATCGTGGCCGGACTGCGGCGCGTGGCCCGGCGTCACGACGCCTCCGCGGCACAGGTCGCCCTCGCCTGGGTGCTCGCCCAGGGCCGGCACGTCATACCGGTGCCGGGCACCAAGAAGGCCGAGTGGGCGGTGCAGAACGCGGGCGCCGCCGAACTGCGGCTGACGGCCGAGGACTTCGCGGAGATAGCCGCGCTGCCGAAAGCCATGGGGTCGTGGGACTGAACGCGTGTTTCACTGGGTGGTGAGTACGCCCGGAATCGTCAATGAATAAACGGGGGTTCCCGTGTTCAACGTGTTCGAGGAGATCTTCGCACCGAACCGCAAGCACACCGAGGAGGAGCGCAACCGGCTCGAAATAACGCGTGAGGACGTGGGCGACGGGGACCCCGCCCGGGGGCCGGTCGACCTGGACTCGGGGCACGTCGTCATACGGCCCCGGCCGGCGGAGCGCCCCGTGGGGCAGTAGGTCACCTGCGGGCCGACAGGGACTGGTCGCGCCGTTCCCCGTGCCCCTCACCGGGCGCAGACGGTTCCGGTGCCTCGATGCTCACCCGCGGCAGCCGCCGCTCCAGCCACGCCGGCAGCCACCAGTTGGCCCCGCCCAGCATGTGCATCAGCGCCGGCACCAGCAGCGTGCGCAGCACGAACGCGTCCAGGGCCACCGCCGACGCCAGGCCGATGCCGAACATCGCGATGACCCGGTCGCCGCTGAGGACGAACGCCAGGAAGACCGAGATCATGATGACGGCCGCCGAGTTGATGACCCGGCTGGTCTCGGCCAGGCCGACGCGTACCGCGCGGCGGTTGTCGCGGGTCGCCAGCCACTCCTCGTACATGCGGCTGACGAGGAAGACCTGGTAGTCCATGGAGAGGCCGAACAGGACCGAGACCATGACCACCGGAAGGAACGGTTCCACCGGGCCCTGGTGGCCCAGGCCCAGGAGTTCGCTGCCCCAGCCCCACTGGAAGATCGCCACGACGATGCCGAACGACGAGGCCACGGCGGCGATGTTCATCAGCGCCGCCTTCACGGGTATGCCGATGCTGCGGAAGGCGAGGAGCAGCAGCAGACAGCCCAGGCCCACCACCGTGCCCACGAACAGCGGGAGTTTGCCACGGATGACGTCCGCGAAGTCGTCGTAGCTCGCGGTCACCCCGCCCACGCGGACCTTCAGGCCCGTGCCGTCCTCGGCCTTCGGGAGGACCTGGTGGCGCAGCCGGTCCACGAGGTCGCTGGTGGCGCGGGACTGGGGTGCGGTGGTGGGGACGACCGTGATCAGGCCCGTGCTGCCGTTGCCGCTCAGGGCCGCGGGGGTGGCGGAGGCGACGCCCTCCGTGCGGCGGAGGGTGTCGGGGAGCTTGTCGAAGGCGAGGCGGTCGGCGGCGCTGTCGAGCGGGGCCACAAGGGTCAGCGGGCCGTTGACGCCGGGGCCGAAGCCGTCGGCGAGCAGGTCGTAGGCCTGGCGCGTGGTGCTGGTGGCCGGGTTGTTGCCCTGGTCGGAGGTGCCCAGGTGGAGGGAGAACGTGGGCAGCGCGAGGACCAGCATCACCACGGCGGCCACCGCGCCCAGCGGTTTGGGGTGCCGTTCCACGAAGGCCGACCAGCGCGCGGCGAGCCCGGTGGGGGTCTCGGGGCAGCAGCCCTCGGCGGCGAGCAGGCGGCGTTCGCGGCGGCTCAGCGCCCGCGGGCCGATCATGCCGAGCAGGGCGGGGAGCAGGGTGACGGAGGCGGCGACGGTGAGGACGACCGTGAGCGAGGCGGCCACGGCCACGCCGCCCAGGAAGCCGAGCCGCAGGATCAGCATGCCGAGCAGCGCCACGCACACGGTGCCGCCCGCGAAGACCACGGCACGCCCCGTGGTCGCGACGGCACGCTCCGCGGCGACGTCGACCGGCAGGCCCTGCCGCAGCCCCTTGCGGTGCCGGGTGACGATGAACAGCGCGTAGTCGATGCCCACGCCGAGGCCGATGAGCGTGCCCAGCATGGGGGCGAAGTCGGCGACCGTCATCACGTGGCCGAGCAGGACGGTGCCCATGGCGGCGGTGCCGACGCCGACCAGGGCCGTGGCGATGGGGAGCAGGCTCGCCGCGAGCGATCCGAAGGCGATGAAGAGCACGACCGCGGCGACGGCCACGCCGACGATCTCGCTCAGCCGGCCGCTCGCGCTCTCGGTGGTGGCGATGTCGCTGCCGCCCAGCGCAGTGCGGAGGGTGCCGGTCCCGGCCTTCCGCACGGTGTCGACGACCTTCTGCACCTGTGCCTTGGTGGGGCCGTCGGAGGCGAAGGTGAGGGAGGCGTAGGCGGTGTGCCCGTCGCGGCTGGTGTGCGGGGTGCCGACGTCGGCGACGCCGGGCAGGCGCTCGACCTCGTGCAGGACGGACCGCATGCGCTGCTCGGTGTCCGTGGCCTTCACGGTGCCCTCGCCGGTGTGCCAGACGATGACGTCGTCGCCGCCCGCGTCGGGGAAGCCCTGCTGCATGAGCTCCGTCGCCCGCGCGGACTCGGTGCCGGGCACGCGGTAGTCGTCGGAGTAGCCGGATCCGGCGGCCGTGGCGGCCGCTGCGGTGCCCAGAAGGGCCAGGAGCCACAGCACGACGACGGTGGTGCGGCGGCGCAGGCACCACCGGGCGAGTGAGGTCATGGACGGGCTTCCGGGCTGGTCACAAGGAATTCCCCTCACTCTGACAGCCAGAAGAGATCCTTTGTCCCCATTGTGGCTCACACCACAAAGGGGACAAATTCCGGGATCGCGGGGTCAGCCCGTGACCGATTCCCTGCCGTTCTCGATGTGCCCCATCGGCCGGCGCCCGAAGGAACGGTCCTCCGCGGCGCTGATCACGAGGTCGTACCAGCCGTGCTCCCGGTGCGCCGCGTGCGGCAGGGCCCGCGTGGCCCCGGGCGCGAGGCGCACGGTGCGCGGCCGTGCGTCGCCGTAGCCGTAGCCGTAGCCGTAGCCGTCGGCGGCCAGGGTGGCGGGGGCGCAGCCCTGGCCCGGGACGGTAGGGACAGATGTTGGCCGGGGGAAGGCCCCGGCCATCCCGAAGGCGAACGCCCGTCAGCGGGCGCCCGTGTTCCAGGTGTGCGCCACGTCCACCACGATGTGGTTGCCCGACTGGAAGACGCGGAACGGCAGTCGCGCCCGCACCCCCACGCCGACCTGGGTGTCGCCCTCGAAACTGCCGCCGTAGCGGATGTCCTTGAAGGTGCGGTACCCGTCGACGCCCACGCCCGGCAGCGGCTTGCCGACGTGCGCCCGGTAGCTCGGCTGCATCGTCCCGGGGTCGTAACTCGGCGCGGCCACCCGGACTTGGAGGATCGCACCGCCGCCGACCGGGATCACGTCACCGGAGCCGTCCTGGTGCATTTCGTCCACATACCGCACGTGATAGCCGACCGGCCCGTGCTCCGCGCTGCCCTCGGCGCCGCGGATGTCGAAGACCATGCGGTCGAAGCAGGCGTGCTGCCCGGTTCTGACGTTCACCAGCGGCGCGTACCCCGCCGTCTCGGTGCTCACCTTGGGGAGGCTCCCCCAGTCGCCCGCACACGCCGCCTCGATCCCGGCCACGGTGGTGCCCGCGTCCACGGCCACGGCCGTCCCGGTCGTCGCCGCCAGCCCCGCGCCCGTCAGCAGGAGCGCCGCCAGCGCTGTGCTCACCCGTCGCATTGCCACTCCCCAGCCCTCGTCCGGGCACGCGGACCGGCCCGTTCCAGGCGATCATGCCGGACCGTTCCGGCACGTGGGGTGCGTACGAGCAAAATCCAGCCAAGTGGGGACATAGGCCAATGGCCGCTCCTCCGTGGGGAGAAGCGGCCATTGCGTGGGTTCGCGGAGCGTCAGCCCTCGACGCCCAGCTTCTCCAGGATCAACTCACGGACGCGCGCCGCGTCCGCCTGGCCCCGGGTGGCCTTCATGACCGCGCCGACGAGCGCACCCGCCGCCGCGACCTTGCCGCTGCGGATCTTGTCCGCGATGCCCGCGTTGGCCGCGATCGCCTCGTCGACGGCCGCGCCCAGCGCGCTGTCGTCCGAGACGACCTTCAGGCCGCGCTTCTCGACGACCGCGTCGGGGTCGCCCTCGCCCGCGAGCACGCCCTCGATGACCTGACGGGCCAGCTTGTCGTTGAGCGAACCCTCGGCGACCAGCGCCGCGACCCGGGCGACCTGCGCCGGGGTGATCGGCAGCGCCGCGAGGTCCGTACCGGCCTCGTTGGCGCTGCGGGCCAGCTCGCCCATCCACCACTTGCGGGCGGCGGCGGAGTCGGCGCCGGCCGCGATGGTGGCCTCGATCAGGTCGACCGCGCCCGCGTTGAGGATCGACTGCATGTCGTGCTCGGAGATGCCCCACTCCTCGCGCAGTCGGTTGCGGCGCACGCGCGGCAGCTCGGGCAGGGTGCCCCGCAGCTCCTCGACCCACGCACGGGCGGGGGCCACCGGCACCAGGTCCGGCTCGGGGAAGTAGCGGTAGTCCTCGGCCTCTTCCTTGATGCGGCCGGCGGTGGTGGAGCCGTCCTCCTCGTGGAAGTGCCGGGTCTCCTGGACGATCTTCCCGCCCGCGTTCAGCACGCCGGCGTGACGGCTGATCTCGTAGCGGACGGCACGCTCCACGGAACGCAGCGAGTTGACGTTCTTCGTCTCGGAGCGCGTGCCGAACTTCTCGGTGCCGTTGGGGCGCAGCGACAGGTTGACGTCGCAGCGCATCTGGCCCATCTCCATGCGGGCCTCGGAGACGCCGAGCGCCTTGATGAGCTCGCGCAGCTCGGCGACGTACGCCTTGGCGACCTCGGGGGCCCGCTCGCCCGCGCCCTCGATCGGCTTGGTGACGATCTCGATGAGCGGGATGCCGGCGCGATTGTAGTCCAGCAGCGAGTGCGAGGCGCCGTGGATGCGGCCGGTGGCGCCGCCCACGTGCGTGGACTTGCCGGTGTCCTCCTCCATGTGGGCGCGCTCGATCTCCACGCGGAAGACCTCGCCGTCCTCCAGCTGCACGTCGAGGTAGCCGTTGAAGGCGATGGGCTCGTCGTACTGGGAGGTCTGGAAGTTCTTCGGCATGTCCGGATAGAAGTAGTTCTTCCGGGCGAAGCGGCACCACTCGGCGATCTCGCAGTGGAGCGCGAGGCCGATGCGGATCGCGGACTCGACGCCGGTCGCGTTGACGACCGGCAGCGCGCCGGGCAGGCCGAGGCAGGTGGGGCAGGTCTGCGAGTTGGCGTCGGCGCCCAGCTCCGTGGAGCACCCGCAGAACATCTTGGTCTTCGTGCCGAGCTCGACATGGACCTCCAGGCCCATGACGGGGTCGTAGGACGCCAACGCGTCCTCGTACGGCACCAGTTCAGTGACGGTCACGGAAAACTAACCTCTCAAGTCCGTGGCTCAGCCGGCGAGGACGTCGTCGCTGCCCATGCGGCGCAGTTCGCGCACGAGCAGGGCGACGCCGGTGACGATGGCGGCGGCGGAGACGACCGCGTCGACGAGCTGGAGCGTGTCCTGCTCGGTCCGCGCCTTCTTCGCCTGCTTCGCCACGCTCACCGCACCGAACAGGGTGGTGCCGATGGACAGATACGTACCGGCCCTGGACTTCTTGAAGCCCTTGGCCTTCTTCAGCGCGCTCGACTTTTCTGCACTCACAGCGACGGTGCCTCCTCCAGCAGTCGGTGGCCCCAGCGCTCGGTGAACGCGGCCTCGACCGCGGCGCCGACCTTGTAGAGCCGGTCGTCCTTCATGGCGGGAGCGATGATCTGCAGACCCACCGGGAGCCCGTCCTCCGGGGCGAGGCCGCACGGCAGCGACATGGCCGCGTTGCCCGCCAGGTTGGTCGGGATGGTGCACAGGTCCGCGAGGTACATCGCCATCGGGTCGTCGGCACGCTCGCCGATCGCGAAGGCGGTGGTCGGGGTGGTCGGCGAGACGAGCACGTCGACCTGCTCGAAGGCCTTCTCGAAGTCACGCGTGATGAGCGTGCGGACCTTCTGCGCGGAGCCGTAGTAGGCGTCGTAGTAGCCCGAGCTCAGCGCGTAGGTGCCGAGCATGACGCGGCGCTTGACCTCGGGACCGAAGCCGGCCTCGCGGGTCAGGGCGGTGACGTCCTCGGCGGAGCGGGTGCCGTCGTCGCCGGTCCGCCGGCCGTAGCGCAGGCCGTCGAAGCGGGCCAGGTTCGAGGAGCACTCGGACGGCGCGATCAGGTAGTACGCGGCGAGCGCCAGGTCGAAGGACGGGCAGTCGACCTCGACGATCTCGGCGCCCAGCTCCTTGAGCAGCTCGACGGACTCGTCGAACCGCTGCAGGACGCCGGCCTGGTAGCCCTCGCCGCGGAACTGCTTGACGACGCCGACGCGCATGCCCCGGACGGAGCCGTTCCGCGCCGCCTCGACGACCGGCGGGACCGGGGCGTCGATGGAGGTGGAGTCCAGCGGGTCGTGGCCGGCGATCGCCTCGTGCAGCAGGGCCGCGTCCAGGACCGTGCGGGCGCACGGGCCGCCCTGGTCGAGGGAGGAGGAGAAGGCGACCATGCCGTAGCGGGAGACCGCGCCGTAGGTCGGCTTGACGCCGACGGTGCCGGTGACGGCGGCGGGCTGGCGGATGGAGCCGCCGGTGTCCGTGCCGATCGCCAGCGGGGCCTCGTAGGAGGCGAGCGCGGCGGAGGAGCCGCCGCCGGAACCGCCGGGGATCTTCGTCAGGTCCCAGGGGTTGCCGGTCGGGCCGTAGGCGCTGTTCTCGGTGGAGGACCCCATGGCGAACTCGTCCATGTTGGTCTTGCCGAGAATGACGACGTCCGCGTCCTTCAGCCGCTTGGTCAGCGTCGCGTCGTACGGCGGGATCCAGCCCTCGAGGATCTTGGAGCCGACGGTGGTCGGGATCCCCTCGGTGGTGAAGATGTCCTTCAGCGCGAGCGGGACGCCGGCCAGCGGGCCGAGCTTCTCGCCGCGGGCGCGCTTCTCGTCGACGGCGCGGGCCTGGGCGAGGGCGCCCTCGCGGTCCACGTGCAGGAAGGCGTGCACCTTCTCGTCGACAGCGTCGATCCGGGCCAGGTGGGCCTCGGTGACCTGGACGGCCGTGAGCTCGCCGGAGGCGATCTTCGCCGCGATCTCCGCGGCGGTGAGCTTGATGATGTCCGTCATCGGTTTCTTACTCCTCCCCCAGGATCTGCGGCACCTTGAAACGCTGCTGCTCCTGGGCAGGGGCGCCGGAGAGCGCCTGCTCGGTGGTCAGCGACGGACGGACCTCGTCCGGGCGCATGACGTTGGTCAGCGGCAGCGGGTGGGAGGTCGGCGGGACGTCCTGTTCGGCGACCTCGGAGACGCGGGCGACCGCGCCGATGATGTCGTCGAGCTGGGTGGCGAAGTGGTCGAGCTCTTCGCCCTGCAGCTCCAGACGTGCCAGCCGGGCGAGGTGAGCGACCTCCTCGCGCGTGATGCCAGGCATGCAGCGATCCTCAGGGTGAGTGTGTAGGTTTCGGGGCCAATCCTATGGCCTCCGGCCGACGGCCCGCCTGACCGTTGTTTCCGGGCCGGGGAACCCACCCTGCGCGGCCCTCAGGTGACCGCGTCCTCCTCGGCCTGCGAGGCCGCCCCGGCGTGCAGGGCCTCGGTCTCCCGGCGCCAGCCGCCCTCCTGGCGGAGCCGGAGCCAG
The DNA here is from genome assembly GCF_058146165.1 of Streptomyces sp. AM25. Taxonomy (NCBI): domain Bacteria; kingdom Bacillati; phylum Actinomycetota; class Actinomycetes; order Kitasatosporales; family Streptomycetaceae; genus Streptomyces; species Streptomyces sp. AM25. Next base: position 112,539 of record NZ_JBKIWN010000015.1, read on the forward strand.
GCCGTCGTCTCGTCCGGCGGCATCGCGGCCGCCACCAGCCAGCCCTGGACCGCGTCGCAGCCCAGGTCCCGCAGCCGCTCCCAGGTCTCGTCGTCCTCGACGCCCTCCGCGACCACCAGCAGGCCCAGGGAGTGGGCCAGGTCCAGGGTGCAGCGGACGATCTCGGCGTCCTCGTTGTCGATGGCGAGGCGGGCCACGAAGGAACGGTCGATCTTGAGCTCGCTCACCGGGAGGCGGCGCAGGTGGACGAGCGAGGAGTAGCCCGTGCCGAAGTCGTCCAGGGACATCTTGACGCCGTGGCCGGTGAGGCCGGCGAGGGTGTCGGCGGCGCGCTGCGGGTCCTCCAGCAGGACGTGCTCGGTTATCTCCAGCTGCAGCGCCCCCGCAGGCACCCCGTGCCGGGCGAGACGCGCCGCCACCGAGCCCGCGAAGCCGGGCGTGTGGACGTCGCGCGGCGAGACGTTGACGGCGACCGGCACCTCCAGGCCCATCGCCCGCCACTTCGCGACCTGGCCGAGCGCGGTCTCCAGCACGTACTCGGTCAGCCGCGGCATCAGCCCGGACGACTCGGCTATCGCGATGAACTCGTCCGGCGAGACCCGGCCCCGCTCCGGGTGCACCCAGCGCACCAGCGCCTCCAGGCCCTCGACGTGGCCGTCGAAGCCCACCTTCGGCTGGTAGTGCAGCTCGACCTCGCCGGCGTCCAGCGCACGTCGCAGATCCCCCAACAGCCCCAGCCGGTCGGGGGTGTTGCCGTCGCGGCGGGCCTCGTAGACCTCGACGCCGCTGCGGTCCCGCTTCGCCTGGTACATCGCCACGTCGGCCCGGCGCAGCAGGCCTTCGGCGTCGAGTGCGTGGTCGGGGTAGACGGCGACGCCGGCGCTCGCCTCCAGGACGAGGGTGAGCCCGTCGAGGTCGAGCGGCGAGCCGAGGGTGCCGACCAGTGAACGGGCCACCCGCTGGGCGCTGGTGAGGGAGTCGGCGGTGGGCAGCAGCACCGCGAACTCGTCGCCGCCGAGCCGGGCGGCCTCCGCGTCGCGCGGCAGGGCCAGCCGCAGCCGGTCCGCTATCTGCAGCAGCAGCCGGTCGCCGGCGAGGTGGCCGAGGGTGTCGTTGACGGACCGGAAGCGGTCGAGGTCGATCAGGACCAACGCGGCCCGGGTGCCCGCCTGTTCGGCCTCGTCCAGGGCCGTCCAGGTGCGCTCCAGCAGCCACTGGCGGTTGGGCAGCCCGGTGAGCGGGTCGCGCAGCTGCTCCTCGGCGCGGGCGCGGGCTATCCACAGCGTGGAGTCCAGCGCGATGAGCGGCACCGCGAACAGCGGGAGCAGCAGCGGCGAATGGTCGGCGACCACGGCGATGAGCGGGGCGATGCCGAGCAGCGCGCCGCCGACGAGGGCCTGCCGCACCAGGGCGGCCCGGGCGACGCTGGTGAGCGCCACCCGCGGGGCCATGGAGTACCACAGCAGGGAGCGGGTGACGGCGAGGTAGACGAAGGCCGCCAGGGCGATCCGGGGCGCGGCGGACAGCTGCCAGCTGTCCGGCGGCCAGGGGGACTCCACGCTGGCGCTGACGCCGCATCCGGCGAGCGCCAGCCCGGCCGCGGCGATGCCGAGGATGTCGACCGCACCGTGGAGTAAGGCCTGCCGCCAGCGGTGCCGGCGGGCGGCCGCGACGAGGGTGACGACCGCGATGCTCACCAGCGCGGACGGGAGCCAGCCGTAGAGCAGCAGCACGGCCAGCGTGAGGGCGGCACCGGAGCCGGTGCCGCCCCACCAGCGGTCCCGGCCGAGGGCGACGAGATGGGCGACGATGAGCGCGGTGAGGGTGGCCAGCGACCAGCCGGTCGTGCCACCGGGGAACAGGGCCCGGCCCGTGCCGGCCGCACGGGCCGTTCCGGCCGTGAACGCGAGTGCGGCCGCGGCCGTGCAGACCGTCGGCAGCGCGGGTGGGCGGAGCCTGCGCAGCCGGGATGCCGGTTCGGCGCTGTCGGTGGGTTTCATGCCCGTCCCTCTCACAGCCGGCGGTGCCCGCGCCACGGCAGGCGCACATCTCAACAGTAGGCCGCAGAAGGCTACGGCGGGCAGCGATCGGCAGCGGTTGCCCGAATGCGATCCGGCCTTCTGCAGCCGTCCAGCAGGCGCTGTAGGGGTAATGCCCACTGACTATGCGGGCATTACTCCGCCGGGGTGGCCTCCTGGGGCACGGCAGCCGCGCGCGCCGCCTCGGGCCCGTCCCCGAGCAGGACGGCGAAACCGTCCTCCTCCAGCACGGGAACCTTCAGTTGCATCGCCTTGTCGAACTTCGAGCCCGGGTTGTCCCCGACGACCACGAAGTCCGTCTTCTTCGACACCGAACCCGTCACCTTCGCCCCCCGGCTCTGGAGTGCTTCCTTGGCCGCGTCCCGGGTGTGGGTGGAGAGCGTACCCGTGACGACGACGGTCAGTCCGGCGAGCGGGCGGGGGCCCTCGTCGGCCCCGGCCTCCTCCTCCATCCGGACGCCGGCGGCCTTCCACTTCTCCACGATCTCGCGGTGCCAGTCCTCGGCGAACCACTCGCGCACCGAGGCGGCGATGGTGCCGCCGACGCCCTCGACCGCCGCCAGCTCCTCCTCGCCCGCCTCCGCGATCCGCTCCAGCGACCGGAACTCGCGGGCCAGCGCGACGGCGGCCACCGGGCCCACGTGCCGGATGGACAGGCCGGTGAGCACACGGGAGAGCGGGCTCTGCTTGGCCTTCTCCAGCTCGCTCATCAGCCGCTTGGTGTTCTCCTTGGGCTCGGCGGGCAGCGTGCGCTTCTCCTCGCCGCGGCCCACGGTCTTCTCCTGGCCGTAGAAGTACGAGGCGAGGACACGGTCGTCCTCCTTCGCACCCTTTCGGGTGTCACGGCGCCACATCTTGACGTCGCGCAGGTCCTCGACCTTGATGTCGAACAGGTCGGCCTCGCTGGACAGCGCCCGGGGGCCCTCGTCGGGGCTCGTGAGTGCGCGGACCGTCTCCTCGCCCAGCGCCTCGATGTCCAGCGACTTGCGGCCGGCGAGGTAGAAGATGCGCTCGCGCAACTGGGCCGGGCAGGAACGGGCGTTGGGGCAGCGGAGGTCGATGTCGCCCTCCTTCATCGGCCGCAGCCCGGCCCCGCACTCCGGGCACTCGGCGGGCATCACGAACTCCCGCTCCGTGCCGTCCCGAAGGTCCACCACGGGGCCCAGGATCTCGGGGATCACGTCGCCCGCCTTGCGCAGCACGACGGTGTCGCCGATGAGGACGCCCTTGGCCTTGACGACCTCCTGGTTGTGCAGGGTGGCGAACTCGACCTCGGAGCCGGCCACCGTGACGGGCTCGACGACCGCGTACGGCGTGACCCGGCCCGTGCGGCCGACGCCCACGCGGATGTCCACCAGCCTGGTGTTGACCTCCTCCGGGGGGTACTTCCAGGCGATGGCCCAGCGCGGGGCGCGCGAGGTGGAGCCGAGCCGCCCCTGCAGGGGCACCTCGTCGAGCTTGACGACCACGCCGTCGATCTCGTGCTCCATGGAGTGCCGGACGTCCGGGTCGCCGTAGTGCGCGATGAACTTCCGCACGCCGTCCAGGGAGTCGACGACCTTGGCGTGCGCGGCCGTCGGCAGACCCCACTCGCGCAGCAGCTCGTAGGCGTGCGACTGGCAGTCGATGTCGAAGCCCTCGCGGGCGCCGACGCCGTGGACCACCATGTGCAGCGGGCGGGTGGCCGTGATGCGCGGGTCCTTCTGGCGCAGCGAACCGGCCGCCGCATTGCGCGGGTTGGCGAAGGGGGGCTTGCCGGCCTCCACCAGGCGGGCGTTGAGCTCCTCGAACTTCTCCATCGGGAAGTAGACCTCGCCGCGCACCTCGACGAGCGCGGGGATGCGGTCGCCCTTGAGACGGTCGGGGATCTCGGAGATCGTGCGGACGTTGGGCGTGATGTCCTCGCCGGTGCGGCCGTCGCCGCGGGTGGCGGCGCGGGTGAGCCGGCCGTGCTCGAAGGTGAGGTTGACGGCGAGGCCGTCGACCTTGAGCTCGCACAGGAAGTGGTAGGCGGTGCCCTCGCCGTCACCGATCTCCTTGGCGATGCGCTCGGCCCAGGCGGTCAGTTCCTCGTCGTCGAAGGCGTTGTCGAGGGAGAGCATGCGCTCGCGGTGCTCGACGGCAGTGAACTCCGTCTCGTACGCGCCCGCGACCTTCTGGGTCGGGGAGTCCGGGGTGCGCAGCTCCGGGTGCTGCTCCTCCAGGGCCTCCAGCGAGCGCAGCAGCTTGTCGAAGGCGGCGTCGCTGATGACCGGGGCGTCCTTCACGTAATACCGGAAGCGGTGCTCCTCGATCTGCTCGGCCAGCCGAGCGTGCTTCTCCCGCGCCTCCGCGGGCACCGTGGCCTGCGCCGCGAGCTCGTCGAGCTCCTCGCCCCGCTGTTCGACAGCCACCGTTCCGTCCTCCCGTTGCTCCATGCGTGCCGTCACTCCGGGTTGTCCGCGAGCGATCGGGCCGCCCGGACGCAGTGCTCCAGGGCCCGGCGGGCATATGCGGGCGAAGCACCCGCGAGCCCGCACGACGGAGTGACCACCACGGACTCCGCGAGGGTCCCCGGTGCCAGCCCCAGCCTGCGCCACAGCGTCCTGACACCCATGACGCTACCGGCAGGGTCCGACAATGGACCGTCCGTGCCGGGCACCACGCCCGCGAAGAGCGTCGTGCCCGCCTCGACCGCCTCACCGATCGCATCGTCCTCACGCTCGGTGAGGAGGGAGAAATCGAACGAGACTCCTGCGACCCCCGCGCGGCGCAGCAGCGCGAAGGGCACGCCGGGGGCGCACGAGTGCACGACGACCGGGCCGTCCGCGACCGCGACGACGTCCCGCAGCGCCCCCTCGACCACGGCCCGGTCCACGGCCCGGTAGGTGCGGTAGCCGCTGGCGGTACGGATCTGCCCGCGCAGCACGGCGGTGAGCGAGGGCTCGTCGAGCTGGAGCACCACCTGCGCGCCGGGCACCCGGCGGCGGACCTCGGCGAGGTGGTTGCGCAGGCCCTCGGCCAGCGAGCCGGTCAGGTCGCGGCAGGCGCCGGCGTCGTTCAGCGCGGCCTCGCCGCCGCGCAGTTCCAGCGCGGCGGCGAGGGTCCAGGGGCCGACGGCCGAGACCTTGAGCGTGCCCTCGTACCCCTGGGTGAACTCCTCCAGGGCGTCGAGGTCCTCGCCCAGCCAGGAGCGGGCCCGGCGGGTGTCCCGGCCGGGCCGGTCGCCGATCCGCCAGCCGCTGGGCTCGACGTGGGCGAAGACCTCCACCAGCATCCCGGCGGTCCGGCCGATCATGTCGGCTCCGGGCCCGCGGCCGGGCAGCTCCGGAAGGTACGGCAGGGTCTCCAGCGACCCGGAGACGGTCTTGGCGGCCTCGCGCGCATCGCCGCCGGGCATCGACCCGACCCCGGTGGCGGTTCCGGGGGCGACGGAAAAAGTGTTCTTCTCGCTCACCCCGGAAGGGTACTCAGGCCCCCGAGTACCCGGGCCGCACGGACAGGTCGTTGATCTCGGCGTCCCGCGGCAGGTCGAGCGCGAGCAGCACGGTCGCGGCCACCGAGCGCGGGTCGATCCAGCGGTACGCGTCGTACTCCTGGCCCTCCTGCTGCCGCACCTTCTGCTGCATGGGCGTGGCCGTGCGGCCCGGGTAGACGCTGGTGACCCGTACGCCGTTGCCGTGCTCCTCGTCGCGCAGCGCGTCGGCGAGCGCCTTGAGCCCGTGCTTGCTGGCCGCGTACGCGCCCCACCCGCCGTTCGCCCGCAGCCCCGCACCGGAGTTGACGAAGACGACGTGCCCCTTGGAGACCCGCAGCTGGGGCAGCAGCAGCCGGGTCAGCTCGGCGGGGGCGACGAGGTTGACGGCGAGGGTGCCGTTCCAGGTCTTCGGGGTGAGCTCGCCGATCCCGCCGAGGTCGACGACCCCGGCGATGTGCAGCAGCGAGTCGATCCGGTCCGGCAGGGTCTGGTGGCCGAGGGCCCAGGAGAGCCGGTCGGGGCTGCCCAGGTCGGCGACGAGCGTGTGCGCGCCGGGGAAGCGGCCGGCCAGCTCCTTGGCCCGCCCCACGTCCCGCGCGAACAGCCACAGCTCGTCCCCGCGCTCCAGCAGTTGCCGCGCAACGGCCTCGCCGATGCCGGAGCCCGCGCCGGTGATCACATGTGTAGCCATGGGTAACAGCTTGCCCTACCGACCCGCGACGACGCTGTTCAGGTAGGCGAGGGCGCTCGCCCCGTCCTCGGCGAAGAACACCAGCTCGGCGAGGGGCAGCGGCAGGAACCCCTCCTCCTCCATCCGCCGGAACTGCTGCTCCAGCCCGTCGTAGAACCCGGCCGTGTTCAGCAGCACGACGGGCTTGGTGTGCAGCCCGTGCTTCTTGAGCTCCAGGATCTCGGTCGCCTCGTCGAGCGTGCCGGTGCCGCCGACCATGACGACGACGGCGTCACCGCGGGCGAGCAGCCCCGCCTTGCGCTCGGCGAGGTCCTTGGCGACGACCATCTCGTCCGCGTTCCGGCGGGCCTTGGCGGCCAGGAACTCGACGGAGACGCCGACCAGCCGGCCCCCGTTCTCCTGCACGCCGTCCGCCATCACCTTCATCAGCCCGGACTCGGAGCCGCCCCACACCATGGTGTGGCCGCCCTTGCCGACGAGTTCGGCGAACTCGCGGGCGGGAGCGGTGTAGTGGTCGGGCAGGTCGGCGGCGGAGCAGAAGACGGTGATTTTCATGGGGGTTACGGTACGCGTGGGGTCGATGGGCCGATGTCCGGGATCCCCGCTACGCTCGCACCATCCCGATACCTCGACAAGGAGCAAGCCGCATGCCCACCAGGACAGTTGACATCACGACCCCCGACGGCACGGCCGACGCCTTCCTCGCCGTCCCCGACGACGGCGGCCAACACCCCGGCGTCCTGCTCTACATGGACGCCCTCGGACTGCGCCCGGTGATCCACGCACTGGCCGAGCAACTGGCCGCCGAGGGCTACTGCGTCCTCGCCCCGAACACCTTCTACCGCCAGGGCCGCGCGCCCCTGTTCGAGGTGCCCGATCTGAGCGCCCCCGGGGCCCGCGAGGCGTTCTTCGGGTACCTCGCCCCGATGATGCAGCAGCTCACCGCCGAGCGGGTGCGGAGCGACGCCGACGCCTACCTGGACTTCCTCGCCGCCCAACCCGAGGTCCACCCCGGCCCGGCCGGGGTCGTCGGCTATTGCATGGGCGCGGTCCTCGCGGTGCGCACGGCGGCGTCCCGCCCCGACGACGTGGCCGCCGTGGCCGGCTTCCACCCCGGCCGCCTGGTCGACGAGACGCCCGACAGCCCGCACCTGCTCGCCCCGCGGCTGCGTGCCGAACTCCTCTTCGGCCTGGCCGAGCAGGACGCGCCCATGCCCGAGTTCGACAAGGCCCTGGACGCGGCCGGGGTCCGCTGCACCTCCGAGGTCTACCCGGGCACGGCCCACGGCTTCACGATGTCCGACACCCCGGTCTTCAGCCCGTCCGGAATCCAGCTGCACTGGGACCGGCTGCTGCCCTTCTTCGCCCGGACGCTCAGGGCCGGGTGATCCGTCGAGGGGGGTGGCGGTCGAGCGCCTGGGCGCGGACCTGGCAGAGCGGATCGTCAGCGTGATCGTGTACTGATCATCGATGGGCCGCCCGCAGGGCAACCCGCTCCGTCGCCGCGATCGTCGCCGACCCCACCACCCGCGTCCCGTCGTACAGCACGATCGCCTGCCCCGGGGCCACGCCCCGGACCGGCTCCGAGAAGCGGACGCGGATTTCCTCCCCCACCGGCTCCGCCGTGACCTCCGTCTCCCCGCCGTGGGCGCGCAGCTGGGCCGTGTACGTGCCCGCCTCCGTGGGGGCGACCCCGCACCAGCGCGGCTTGATCGCGGTCAGGGCGATCACGTCCAGCGCCTCCACCGGGCCCACCGTCACCGTGTTGTCCACCGGCGAGATGTCCAGGACGTAGCGCGGCTTGCCGTCCGGGGCCGGGTGGCCGATGCGGAGGCCCTTGCGCTGGCCGATGGTGAAGCCGAAGGCGCCCTCGTGGGTGCCGACCTTGGTGCCGGACTCGTCGACGATGTCGCCCTCGGCCTTGCCCAGGCGCTTCGCCAGGAAGCCCTGGGTGTCGCCGTCCGCGATGAAGCAGATGTCGTGGCTGTCGGGCTTCTTCGCCACCGCCAGGCCACGGCGCTCCGCCTCCGCGCGGATCTCCTCCTTGGTGGTGATCGTGTCGCCCAGCGGGAACATCGCGTGGGCGAGCTGCCGCTCGTCCAGCACGCCGAGGACGTACGACTGGTCCTTCGCCATGTCGCTCGCGCGGTGCAGCTCGCGCGTGCCGTCCTCGTTCAGCACGACCGTCGCGTAGTGGCCCGTGCACACCGCGTCGAAGCCGAGCGCGAGGGCCTTGTCCAGCAGCGCCGCGAACTTGATCTTCTCGTTGCAGCGCAGGCAGGGGTTGGGGGTGCGGCCGGCCTCGTACTCCGCGACGAAGTCCTCGACGACGTCCTCGCGGAAGCGCTCGGCGAGGTCCCAGCAGTAGAAGGGGATGCCGATGACGTCCGCGGCGCGGCGGGCGTCGCGGGAGTCCTCGATGGTGCAGCAGCCGCGGGCGCCGGTGCGGAAGGATTGCGGGTTCGCCGACAGGGCCAGGTGCACGCCGGTCACGTCATGTCCGGCCTCGGCGGCTCGCGCCGCGGCGACGGCGGAGTCCACTCCGCCGGACATGGCGGCCAGTACGCGGAGCCCCTTGCGGGGGGCCTGGGAGTCGGGGGCACCGGGGAAGTCAGTCATAGCCTCTCCAGGGTACGGTCCCTCGGCTGCGGGCCGTCACGGGCTGGTCGCGCCCACGCGGCGGAGCCGCATATCGATACAGCCCCGCGCCCCTTGCGGGGCGCGGCCCCCTCAGCTCAGCCCCGCGCTCCTCGCCCGTTCCACCACCGGTCCGATGGCCTCCACCACCGCCGCCACGTCCTCCCGCGTCGACGTGTGACCCAGGGAAAACCGCAGCGTCCCCCGCGCCAGCTCCGGATCCGTCCCCGTCGCCAGGACCACATGGCTCGGCTGGGCCACCCCGGCCGTGCAGGCGGAGCCCGTCGAGCAGGCGATGTCCTGCGCGTCCAGCAGCAGGAGCAGCGAGTCGCCCTCGCACCCCGGGAAGGAGAAGTGCGCGTTGGCCGGGAGCCGGCCCGCCGGGTCCGGGTCGCCGCCCAGGACCGCGTCCGGGACGGACCTCCGCACGCCCGCGATCAGCTCGTCCCGCAGGGCGCCCACCTCGCGCGCGAACTCCTCGCGCCGCTCGGCGGCCAGCGCGCCCGCGACGGCGAAGGCGGCGACGGCCGGCACGTCGAGCGTGCCGGAGCGCACGTGCCGCTCCTGGCCGCCGCCGTGCAGCAGCGGTACGGGCGCGTACTGGCGCCCGAGCAGCAGTGCGCCGATCCCGTACGGGCCGCCGATCTTGTGGCCGCTGACCGTCATCGCGGCGAGCCCCGAGTCGGCGAACCGCACGTCGAGCTGGCCGAAGGCCTGCACCGCGTCGGCGTGCAGCGGAATGCCGAACTCGGCCGCCGCGTCGGCCAGTTCGCGCACCGGCAGCACGGTGCCGATCTCGTTGTTGGCCCACATGACGGTGGCCAGGGCGACGTCGGCGGGGTTGCGGACGATCGCCTCGCGCAGCGCGTCCGGGTGCACGCGCCCGTAGGAGTCGACCGGCAGGTATTCGACGGTCGCGCCCTCGTGCACGGCGAGCCAGTCGACGGCGTCGAGCACGGCGTGGTGTTCCACGGGGCTGGCCAGGACGCGCGTACGGGCCGGGTCGGCGGCGCGGCGGGCCCAGAACAGGCCCTTCACGGCGAGGTTGTCCGCTTCGGTGCCGCCCGCGGTGAACACCACTTCGCTGGGGCGCGCGCCGAGCGAGGCGGCGAGCGACTCGCGCGCCTCCTCGACGGTGCGGCGCGCCCGCCGCCCGGCGGCGTGCAGCGAGGAGGCGTTGCCCGTGAGGGCGAGCTGGGCGGTCATCGCCTGCACCGCCTCAGGGAGCATCGGGGTGGTGGCGGCGTGGTCGAGGTAGGCCATGGTGGGCACGATTCTACGAGGCGGCCCGCCGGGCGGTACCGGGCGTCCCGGCCGTGCGCGGAGCGGCGTTTGCGTTGGAGCGCACTCCAACTCCTACGGTCATGTCCATGAGCAACGGGAACGGCATGGACAACCGGCAGGACACGGCCCTCGGCGAGCGCTACGAGCGCGGCCTGGCCATGCTGGACGCGGTCGACGGCGAGGCCGGCCACCGCGTCGTCGAGTCCCTCGCCGACATCTCCCCGGAGCTGGGCAACCAGGTCATCTCCTGGGCCTTCGGCGAGATCTACGCCCGCCCGGAACTGGCCCCGCGCGAGCGCCAGCTGGTCACGCTCGGCATGCTGACCGCCCTCGGCGGCTGCGAGGCCCAGCTGGAGGTGCACGTCAACGGCGCACTGAACGTGGGCCTGACGCCGACGGAGGTCGTCGAGGCCCTGCTGCACTCGGCGGTGTACTGCGGCATCCCCAAGGCCCTCAACGCGACGTTCGTGGCCAAGAAGGTCTTCGCCGAGCGCGGGCTGCTGCCCGTGGGCAACTAGGACGCGCCCCGCCCTACATGATCACTAACGTCGTTCCCATGACGCACTCCGACACCGGCGAACGCGACGAACTTCTGCGCGCCCTCGCCGATCAGCGGCGCATGGTCCTCATCGCCGCGCAGGGAATCGACGACGCGCAGGCCGCCGAGCGCACGACCGTCAGCGAACTGACGGTCGGCGGGGTGCTCCACCACCTCACCCGGGCCGAGCGGGTCTGGACCCACGTCATGACCGCGGGCGACGGCTCCACCCCGGACGGCATGTGGGACATGGACCAGTACCGCATGCCGCAGGGCGGCACGCTGCGGGACATGGTGGCCGCGTACGAGGCGGCGGCGAGGGACACCGACGCGGCAGTCGCCGTCCTTCCCGGCCTCGGCGCGGTGGTCCCGCTGCCGGAGGCGCCCTGGGCGCCGGGCCGGCAGGAGCACTGGCCCGTGCGCCGGATCCTGCTGCACCTGCTGCGGGAGACGGCCCAGCACGCGGGCCACGCCGACATCGTCCGCGAGGGCCTCGACGGCGCGAGCACCACCGCGCGCCTCGGCGCCTGACGCCCGACCTGCGAACACGACACGGAGACTTCCCATGGACTTCACCACCGACCCCCGCCCCCTCTTCGCCCGCGCCACCGGCCAGTTGGCCGGACTGGTCGCGGCCGTGCCCGCCGGGCGGCTCGGCGATCCCACGCCGTGCGAGGAGTTCGACATACGCGCCCTGCTCGCGCACCTCGTCGGCGGCCTGAACGCCGGTGCCAGCCTGGGCGAGACCGGAGAGCCCCGGCGGATCGCCCCGGTCGCGGACGTGCCGGACGACGGCTGGGCCGCGGCCTACGAGGCGGGCCGGGCGCGGCTGGCGGCGGCCTGGGCGGACGATGCCAAGCTCGACATGCCCGTCGCCGTGCCGTGGGGCGAGATGCCGGGCCGGGCGTACCTCGCCTCGGGATGCGTGCTGGAGACCGTCGCCCACACCTGGGACCTCTCGCAGGCCCTCGGCCACCCGCTGCCGCTGGACCAGGAGCTCGGGGAGTACGCGCTGGAGTGGGCCCGCGAGAAGCTGACCGCCGACCGGCGCGGCGAAGGGGTGCCGTTCGGGCCGGTGCAGCCGGCCCCGGAGGGGGCGGACGCGTACACGCGGCTGGCGGCCTGGCTGGGCCGGACGGTCTGAGAGAGGGCTCAGACCTCCTCGGCGGCCGCGCTCCTGCGGTGCCAGGCGCGCGGCGCACGCCAGTGGTAGTGCATGGCCAGCAGCCGCAGGACGAACGCGGTGACGACCGGCACCGCGGCGGTGGGGCCGTTGAACGCGCCGTAGCGGATCAGCAGGGCGGCGATGACCGCGCCGACCATGGCGGGCACGGCGTACAGGTCGCGGTCCCAGCGCAGCAGGGACGGCACCTCGTGGGCGAGTATGTCGCGCAGCACGCCGCCGCCCACGGCGGTGGCCAGGCCGAGGGTGGCGGCGAAGGGCAGGCCGAGCCCGTGGTTGTAGGCCTTGACCGTGCCCGCCACGCAGAACAGCCCCAGCCCGGCCGCGTCGAAGACGCCCACCGCCTTGGTGATCCGCTCGACCTCCGGGTGCAGGAAGAAGACGATCAGCGTGGCGACCAGCGGCGTGACGAAGTAGCCGAGGTCGGTGAAGGCCGCGGGCGGCACGGCCCCGATGATCAGATCTCGGAGCAGCCCGCCGCCCAGCGCCGTGACCTCCGCCAGAACCGCCATGCCGAAGACGTCGAAGTTCTTGCGGACGGCGAGCAGCGCGCCGGAGATCGCGAAGACGAAGATCCCGGCAAGGTCCAGCGAGTGCTGGACGGTGGGACTGAACAGATCGGTGAGCACGCGACATTCTTACTCGTCGCGTACACGATTACTGCAGCGCAGGCTTTCCGGGGCTCGACAGCCAGGTGGCGAACAGATCGCCGAGGTCCTTGCCCGAGATCTTCTCGGCCAGCGCGACGAACTGGGCGGTGTTCGCGTTGCCGTACCGGTGCTGCGCGGTCCAGGCGGGCAGCAGCTTGAAGAACGCCCTGTCGCCGATCCGCTCGCGGAGCATCTGCAGGGTCATCGCCCCGCGCTCGTAGACCGAGTCCGAGAACATGGTGTCGCGCTGCGGGTCGGCCACGTCGATCTTCCAGAACGCATCGTCCGGCTTGTAGCCGTCGTACGCCTTCCGGAAGGAGTCGTGGGCACTGCGGGTGCCCTTGTGCTCGTCCCACAGCCACTGGGCGTAGGTCGCGAAGCCCTCGTTGAGCCAGATGTCCTTCCAGCGCTCGACGGAGACCGAGTCGCCGAACCACTGGTGGGCGAGCTCGTGGACGATCGTGGTCTCGCTGCGCACCGCCGAGTAGATCGGCTTCGACTGCACCTCCAGGGAGAAGTGGGCGTCCGGCATGTCGTCGACGATCGCCCCGGTCTCCTCGAAGGGGTACGGGCCGAAGATCTTGGACCAGTAGTCGGTGGCCGCCGCCGTGATGCCCCAGAAGTCCGTCTTGCCGGTCTGCAGGCCCTTGTTCACGGCGACGTACTCCGGAATGCCGCCGGGGGTCTTCCCCGTCCGCACGTCGAACTTGCCGATGGTGGCGGTCGCCAGGTACGTCGCCATGGGGCGGCTCTCGCGCCAGTGGGTGACGGTGGTCGCACCGCGGTCACGGGTGGAGATCAGCCTGCCGTTGGAGACGGCGGTCAGGCCCTTGGGCGCCCGGACCGTGATGTCGAAGGTCGCCTTCTCCGACGGGTGGTCGCTGGACGGGAACCAGGTGGAGGCCGCGTTGGGCTCGCAGGCCACGAAGACGCCGTCCTTGGTCTTCATCCAGCCGTACTTGGACCCGAAGATGATCGGGCCGCCGAGCGCCTGCGGGATGCCGCCGTAGGTGACGGTCACCGTGAAGGCGCGGCCCTTGGCGAGGGCGTGCCGCGGGGTGATGACGAGCTCGTCGCCGTCGTGCCGGAAGGCGGCGGGGCGGCCGTTCACCACGACCTTGGAGACGTCCAGCTGCTGGAGGTCGAGGTCGAAGGAGGACAGGCTCTGGGTGGCCCGCGCGGAGACGGTGGTGCGGCCGTCGAGTCTGCCGGTGTCCGGGGCGTACGAGACGTCGAGGTTGTAGTGCCGGACGGTGAAGCCTCCGTTGCCCTCGTGGGGAAAGTAGGAGTCACCGATGCCGGGCGCCCCCGGAGAGGGATGCGTGGCGGGGGCTGCGGATATCAGGCATGCGGAGGCCGCGGCGGTGGCGAGGGCGATGAGTCTGGTGCGGGCCATGTGGGCTTCCTTCGGGGCGGGTTGCTCTGTCGCGGCGACTCTTCCCACGCAGAAGCCTCGTCATGCACATGCGCAACGCACCCCGCCATGGCGCCCCGCCCTCGCGCCCCGCTCCCGCGCCCCGAAGGGGCGCGGGGCTGTTACATTTGCGGCTCCGCCGCGTGGGCGCGACCGGCCCAAGACAACCCGCACCCGCCCTACTCCGGGAAATGACAGGCCACTTGGTGGCCGGTCCGCAGCTCCAGGAGCGGCGGCTCCTGTTCCGCGCACACCTCGGCGGCCTTCCAGCACCGCGTCCGGAACCGGCACCCCGAAGGCGGCGAAATGGGCGACGGCACATCACCCTTGAGCAGAATCCGGTCCCGCTGCGTGCGCCGCCGAGGATCCGGCACCGGCACCGCCGACAGCAACGCCTTGGTGTACGGATGCGCAGGCGCCGTGTACAGCGACGTCCGGTCCGTCAGTTCCACCAGCTTGCCCAGGTACATCACGGCGATCCGGTCGGAGACGTGCCGGATGACCGACAGGTCGTGCGCGATGATGACGTACGTCAGGCCCAGTTCGTCCTGGAGGTCGTCCAGCAGGTTGACCACCTGCGCCTGGATCGACACGTCCAGCGCCGACACCGGCTCGTCGGCCACCACCAGCTTCGGCTTGAGCGCGAGCGCCCGCGCGATGCCGATGCGCTGCCGCTGGCCGCCGGAGAATTCGTGCGGATAGCGGTTGTAGTGCTCGGGGTTGAGGCCGACGAGCTCCAGCAGCCCCTGGACCTCCTTCTTCACCCCGCCCTCGGGGACGAGCCCCTGGAGCTTGAAGGGGGCGCCGACGATCGTGCCCACGGTGTGCCGGGGGTTCAGCGAGGAGTACGGGTCCTGGAAGATCATCTGTACGTCGCGCCGCATCGGGCGCATCCCCGCGACGCCGAGGTGGGTGATGTCCCGGCCCTCGAACTCGATCCGCCCCGCGGTGGGTTCGAGCAGCCGGGTGATCAGCCGGCCCATGGTCGACTTGCCGCAGCCGGACTCGCCCACCACGCCCAGGGTCTCCCCCGTGCGCACGTCGAAGGTGAGGCCGTCCACGGCCTGCACCGCACCCACCTGGCGCCGCAGTATCCCCTTGGTGACGGGGAAGTGCTTGACCAGCCCCTCCACCGCGAGCAGGGGTCCGGGATTCGTCATGGCTCCGTCCTCCACGGCTTCCTTCACAGCTTGGGCGCAATCTCTTCGGTCCAGATGCGCGTCCGCTCCTCGTGCGCCAGGTGGCAGGCGGAGTAGTGCCCGTCCTCGCCGGGCACGACCGTGAGCTCGGGGCGCTCGGTGCGGGTGATGTCCCCCTCGGGCACGTCCGCGTACGGGCAGCGCGGGTTGAAGGCGCAGCCCTCGGGCACGTTGATGAGGCTGGGCGGGGCGCCCTTGACGGGGATCAGCCGGTCGGTCTGTTCGCGGTCGATGCGCGGCATCGAGCCCAGCAGGCCCCAGGTGTAGGGGTGCCGGGGGCGGGTGAAGAGCGCTTCGGCCGGTCCGCGCTCGACGCAGCGGCCCGCGTACATCACCAGGATGTCGTCGGCCAGTTCGGCGACGACGCCCAGGTCGTGGGTGATGATGACGACGGCCGAGCCGAACTCCTTCTGCAGGTCACGGATCAGGTCGAGGATCTGCGCCTGGACGGTCACGTCGAGGGCCGTGGTCGGCTCGTCGGCGATGAGCAGTTCGGGGTTGTTGACCAGCGCCATGGCGATCATGGCGCGCTGCCGCATGCCGCCCGAGAACTGGTGCGGGTAGTCGTCGGCGCGGCGGTCGGGCTGCGGGATGCCGACCCGGTCCAGGAGCTCGACGGCCTGTTTGCGGGCTTTCTTGCGGTCCACGGCATGGTGGACGCGGTAGGCCTCGACGATCTGTGCGCCGACCGTGAAGTAGGGGTGCATGGCCGACAGCGGGTCCTGGAAGATCATGGCCATCCTGCTGCCCCGCAGCCGGCGCACCCGGTCGGGGTCGGCGCCGATCAACTCCTCGCCGTCCAGCCACACTTCGCCGGAGATCCGGGCCCGCGCCGTGCGGTGCAGGCCCATGACGCCGAGCGAGGTGACCGACTTGCCGGAGCCGGACTCGCCGACGATGCCGAGTGTGCTGCCGCGGCGCACGTCGAAGCTGACGCCGTCCACGGACTTCACCAGGCCGTCGTCCGTATCGAAGTGGATCTTCAGGTCCCGGACGGAGAGGAAGACGTCCCCGGCCTCCCCGGTCCGGTCGTTCGGCTCGCTCACGAGTACCTCACCCTGGGGTCGATGGCCGCGTAGACCAGGTCCACCAGCAGATTGCAGACGACGATGAAGAAGGCGGCGACCAGGGTGACGCCCATGACGACGGGCAGGTCGTTGTCGCGGATGCCGGAGACGGCGTACTCGCCGAGTCCCTTGAAGGAGAAGACCTGTTCGGTGATGACCGCACCCCCGATGAGCAGGCCGAAGTCCATGCCGAAGATGGTGACGATCGGGGTCAGCGCGGCGCGCAGGCCGTGCTTGGCGACGACGACGTTCTCCTTGAGGCCCTTGGCGCGGGCGGTGCGGATGTAGTCCTCGCTCATCGTCTCCAGCATTCCGGCCCGGGTGAGCCGGGCGTAGAGGGCGGAGTAGAGGAAGGCGAGGCTGCACCAGGGCAGCAGCAGGTTCCAGGCCCACTCGGCGGGGTTGTCGGTGAAGCTGACGTAGTTCACGCCCGAACTCCACAGCGGCCACTGGACGGTGAAAATCGCCAGGCCCAGCATGCCGGTGAAGAAGATCGGCAGCGAGACGCCGGCCAGTGCGACGCCCATGGACAGCCGGTCGAAGAACGAACCGCGCCGGAGTGCGGACAGCACGCCCACCGCCACACCGGACACCAGCCAGATCACGGCGGCACCGACGGCCAGCGAGAGGGTGACCGGGATGCGCGAGGTCAGCTGCGGCCAGACCTCGATGTGGTTCTTGAAGGAGTAGCCGAAGCAGGGCGCCGAACAGTGGGCCGCGTCCGGGCCGAAGCTGTAGTCGGCGCCGGCGAAGATGGCCTTGACGAAGTGCCAGTACTGCTCGTAGATCGGCTGGTCGAGGCCGAGGTTGTGCTTGACCGCGGCGACGGAGGAGGGGTTGGCGTCCTTCCCCACGTACTGCGCGGCCAGCTGGTCCACCGTCTGCCCGGCGATCCGGGGGACGAGGAAGAAGATCGCGAAGGTGACTGCGCTGACCACCAGCAGCAACAGCACCGCGGCGAACACGCGTCGGATGATGTACGCGGCCACAGCTGTGCGGCGCCGGGCCCGCCGGACGGGGATCCGTCCGGCGGCCGCCGGGGTGCCTTCACCTGCCTTTCGGGTGCGGGCGGCGGAACGATTCCGCTGCGTGCCTGCTGCTTACTTGGAGACGCTCATCAGCGCGTAGTCATACATGCCGAGGTACGCCTGGGTGACCGTGACGTTGGCGGCGCTCGCGGGACGGAAGAGCAGGTTCTTGCGGTAGACCAGGGGCACCGCCGAGGCGTTGTCGGCGATCAGCTTGTCGATCTCTCCCCAGGCCTTCTCGCGCGCGGCGGCGTCGGTGTTCTTGATGGCGTCGTTGAGCATCTGGTTGACCTTGGGGTCGTCGAGCTCCTGGACGTTGTTGCCGCCGGACGGCTTGATGGCCGCGCCGTTGGCGATCTGGTCCAGGAAGCCGAAGCCGGTGGGCCAGTCGGCGCCCCACGCCGTCATGATCATGCCGAGGTCGTGGCTGTGCACGTAGTCCGGCACCCCGGCGAAGTTGGTGAAGTACTTGCCGGTGGGGAAGGACTTGATCTCGGCCGTGATGCCGATCTTCTTCAGCGAGGCCTGCACCGCGGTGGCCATGGCCATCTCGGCGGGCCGGTCGGAGCGCGCCGTCAGGTTGGTGGTGAAGCCGTTCGGCCGGCCGCACTTGGCCAGCTCCTCCTTGGCCTTGGCGACGTCGCCCTTGCCGCCCGGCGTGGGGTACTCGTCGAACTTGGTGTAGCCGTTGACGTTCGGCGGCAGCAGCGTGGTGGCCACGTCACCCTTGGGCGCGCCGCCTGCCGCCTCCTGCACGGAGGCCCGGTCGATGCCCCACTGGACGGCCTTGCGGCAGTCGATGTTGTCGAACGGCTTCACGTGCACGTTGAGGCCGATGTAGGACGTCGCACCGGCGTAGGAGGAGTCCGTCTGCTTCTTGTACTTGGGATCCTGCAGCACCTTCGGCTGGGTCTGCGGGGCGACGCCGGTGCCCGCCGCATCGACCTGCAGGCTGTCGTTGAGCAGGTTGTTGTCGATGGTGACCTGGTTGACCTTGAAGCTGATCTCGACCTTGTCGGGCAGCGCCTTGCGGATCGGGTCGGTCTTCGGGTCCCACTGCGGGTTGCGCACCAGCGTCGCGCCCTTGCCGTCCTCGTACGAGGAGAACTTGTACGGACCCGAGGAGACGATGTGCTTGACGTAGTCGGCACCCTTGTCGGCCTTCTGCGGCACGGGAGCCGTCTGCGGGAGCATCGTCAGGTAGTCGAAGTCCGCGAAGCCGTCCTTGAGATGGAAGACGATCGTCCGGTCGTCCGGGGTCTCGATGGACTTGATGCCGTCGGGGCTCTTGTCCTTGTACGGACCCTGGTACTTGTCGCCGTCGACCAGGTGCGCCTTGAAGTACGTCGGCCCGTTGGACAGCGCCTCGGGCGCGAAGTTGCTGCGCTCGACGGCGTACTTGACGTCCTTGGACGTGATCGGGGTGCCGTCCTCGTACTTCACGCCCTGGCGCAGCGTGTACGTCCACGTCTTGGCGTCCGCGCTCGGCTTGCCCAGCGACTCGGCGAGGTCCGGGACGATCTGCAGCCCGGCCTTGCCGACCCCCGGCTTGAAGGTGGTGAGCGAACGGGCGTACAGCCGGGCGAAGTTCTGCACCCAGCCGTAGTAGGTGTTGCCCGGGTCGAGGGAGTCGGGCACGTCGGACAGGGCGAACTTCAGCGTCCCGCCCTTCTTGTCGGACGTGTTGACGACGGAGGTGAGGGCCGCGTCGGTCGCGGAGCTGCCGCCGCCCTTTCCGCCGCTGCTCTTGGACCCGCCCCCGCCGCAGGCCGTCGCCCCGAGGGCCAGGACCGCGGCCGCGGCTATCGCGGCCGTCGCTTTGCTTCTCTTCACCTGAGGAACGCCTCCTCGGTCGATGACGGTACGGCGGACCGGCAGGCGGCCGCTCAAGAGGTCTGTCGCGCTGATCACTTGCTGCGGGGGTCGAGCGCGTCGCGCAGCCCGTCGCCCAGCAGGTTGAAGGCCAGGACCGTGACGAAGATGGCCAGGCCCGGCACGATCATGTACTCGGGATCGGCCTGGTAGAGGTCCGTCGCGCTGGTGAGCATGCCGCCCCACGAGGCCTGCGGCGGGGCGATGCCGACGCCGAGGAAGCTCAGGGCGGCCTCGAAGAGGATGTTGGTCGGGATCAGCAGCGTCGAGTAGACGAGGATCGGCGCGACCAGGTTGGGCAGCAGCTCCCGGAAGAGGATGAACGGACCGCGCGCGCCGAGGCTTCTGGCCGCCTCGACGAACTCCCGCTCCCGCAGGCTGAGCGTCTGCGCCCGCACGATGCGGCCCATGTAGGGCCAGTTGAAGAAGCCGATCACGAAGATCAGCACGCTGATCCGCAGCGGCAGCCCCGAGAGCCCGAAGGCGCCGTCCTGCAGGGCGGCCGAGATGGAGATGGCGAACAGCAGCAGCGGGAAGGCCAGGAAGGTGTCCATCGTCCTGCTGATCACGCTGTCCACCCAGCCGCCGTAGAACCCGGCGACGACGCCGAGCACGGTGCCGATGGCCACCGAGAGCACCGTGGCGCCCGTGGCGACCAGCAGCGAGACCCAGGACCCCTCGATGACCCGGGCCAGGATGTCGCGCCCGTACTGCGGGTCCACGCCCAGCGGGTGCTCCCAGCTCATGCCGCCCCAGGCGCCCTTGGGCGCGAGCAGGGACGGGTCGATGAGGTCCTGGTGGAAGGTGTTGGGGTCCAGGCCGAAGACGGACTCGATCGGCTTGGCCAGCGCCGCCAGCAGCACCAGCAGGATCACCACGATCCCGCCGGCCACGGCGACCCTGTCCCGTTTGAAGCGGATCCAGGCGATCTGGTAGAGCGAACGCCCTTCGATCTGGCTCCTCTTCGCCCCGGCGAGGACAGCCTCGGGCTGCGCGCCGGCAGCGGACCCGGTGGTCTCGATCGGTGCTGTCATCGTTGCGGGGACCCCCCTCGCCACCGGAGTGGCCGGTTCACATCACTGGTGCGGTTGGTGCGCAAAAGTGGAGCGATGGTGCGGGGTGGTGCAGATGATGCCGATGGTGCGGAAACCTCACACGGAACAGGTCGTACACAGGGCCGAATGCCCTTTGAAGCGGGAGTCTTCAATGTGGCCGCGATCACTCGCCAGACCCGGCCCCCAAAGGATGCGCAACCGTGATGTGCGTAGGGAGGTTCCGTTATACGGACGGACGGGCCCCCTCAACGGAGGGGTAACCTGCGGTGACGTACGGCGAGTTGGCGGGTCAGTACGCCCCGGCCTGCCAGCCGTGCTGCGGCGGGTAGCCGTATCCGGACACCGGGGAGGGCGCGGCGGGGGCCGGGGTGCCGCCGCCGTAGGCGTCACGGTCGTAGAAGGGGTGGGCGTTGGCACGCATCCACATCGCGACGGGGTCGTACTCGTCCGCGAGGGAGACCGTCGACACCGGCAGCCCGTCCGGCACCGCGCCGATCGACTGCTGCATCATCAGGCGCACCGACTCCACGGCGGCCCGGGAGGTGTCGTACAGGTCGAGGCCGATCGCCAGGTACGCGGCGCCCAGCGCGGGCTGCACCCAGGCGCGGCGCAGCGCCCGGACGACGGGGGTGGTGCGGGCGTTCTGCGCCAGCAGCGCGTAGAACTGCGGGATGTCGGAGGCGGGTTCGCTCAGCCGCAGCGGGCCGGCCGGCAGCCGCTCCAGGCCGCCGGTGATCCGGCGCAGGTCGAGCCAGGGGATGCCGACACCGCCGCCGGGCGCATGGGGGTTGAGCCACAGGCCCCAGCGGTCGGGGTAGAGCGCGGCGGCGACGGACCGGCCGGAGACGACCTCGTGGGCACGGTTCCAGCCGCTGGCGGCGAGCTCCTGCGCGGACGTCACGCACGGCGCGTAGCCCAGGCCGTCGACCTCCATGTTCCCGTACTGCGCGTCGGGCGAGCCGGCCTGACCGTGCCACAGCAGCATCCACACCCGGCCCTCGGCCACGGCCCGCAGCAGCGCCTCATAGGTGTCGTACCGTCCGGGCGCCACCTGGCGCAGCACCTGCTCCACGCCGCTCTCCGCGCCCGCGCTCACCTGGTCCGCCTCTTCTCTCGGCACGGGGAGCGCGGCCGCGCTCCCCGTGTTGGTCGTCCAACCAGCTTACGAGCCCGCGGCGGCGGGCACGGGTGCTGTCACAGGTCACGGTCGTAGAACGGACGCACCTGGGCGCGCATCCAGTCGCCGACCGGGTCCTGGGCGACGTCGAGGAAGACCAGCTGGACGGGCCAGGGCACCGGCGCCGTGCCCAGCGCGCGGCCGACGGCCGCCATGGCGGCCTCGCGGCTGCCCGGATCGGGAAGGTCCAGTTCGATCCCCACGAAGAGGGCCGGATCCGCACCCTCGATGCTCGCCAGGGCGCGCCGGGCCGTCCGGACCGGGCCGGTGGCCGCGAACTCCAGCCCGGCGGCGGCGAGGAAGGCGGTGGGCTCCTGCTGCCAGTCCGGCGGGAAGAGCCGGACGCGGCCGCCGGTGGCGTCGCCGTCCAGCACCGTGCGCCCGGCCCGGCACAGCTCGGCCACGGCCGGCGGCGGCAGCGGCACCGTGACGGTGCCCTCCGGGTTGACGGCGATCCCGACCTGCGGCGGCAGGCCCCGGGCGAACTCGACCGCGGGTGCCACGGCGAAGTCGGTGCGGTCGCCGACGACGCGGCGGAACTCCTGCTCGGAGCTGAACACCGGGACGTACGCGGCCCCGTCGAGCTCCAGCGCGGGGAGGTCGAGATCGGGGCTGTCGGCGCCGCCGCCGTTGGGCAGCGGGATCCACACGCTGCTGCGCGCGAGCACCTCGACGATCCGGGGCCCGGCCCCGGCCACCCCGACCGACGCGGCGAGCACCGCCTCCAGCTCGTTGGCGGGCCAGTCGTAAGGGCGTTGCTCAGGGATGCGCACCTGCGAACCTTAACGGCTGCGCCTGGGCCAAGTCGGATCTGGGGGCGCCGACTCCCGCTCGCTCGGCTGCGGGTCCGCTGTGGCTGGTCGCGCAGTTCCCCGCGCCCCTTCGGGGCGCTAGCCGAACGTGATGACCCGTACCGCGTCCGCCGCGTCGCGGTCCAGGACCGCGACCGACACCACGCCCCGCGGCAGGCGCCCCGCGGCGGCCCCCGCGACCAGCCGCCCCATCGCCCGCCGGTGCCGCGCGAACACCCGCCGCGACACGCGGCGCCCCCGCCGCATCTGCCCCTCCAGCGCCACCGCCGGCTCGACGACCAACAGCAGCAGGTGCAGCGCACCCCCGCGCCGCCGCACGCCCCGCGCCAGCCAGCGCCGCACCAGGCCCACCCGCCCGCTGTCGTGCACCACCACGCTCCCGCCCGCCTGCAGGGCACCCCGCAGCGCCGCGAAGTGCAGCACCCGGGCCACGGGCCGGTAGAGCCCGTACGGCAGCCGGCCCGGCAGCCGCCGCTCCAGCCGGAGCCGGGAGTCCTGCGAGTCGACGCACCGCACCGGCGCCCCCGCCTCGTCCATCGGGGCCACCGCCCGCCGGATCAGCGTCGTCTTCCCGCTGCCGGGCAGCCCGGAGACGACCAGCAGGTCGCCGGCCGGGTACCGCAGGTCGACCACCTCCGTCATGGCACCTCCCACCTGCCGATACCCGCAGAACGTAAAAGAAAGGTAATCCAATTCACGGGGGAGCATCCGGTCCATCGCACGGTCGTACGTGCAATGATGTGCGCGCCAACGCAGGACCGGCACGACCAAACTGCATACCGGCCGCTCGAATCCGTGCGGGAGAGTCCCGGGCACCGCCCGGGCGCCGAAGGAGCAAGTTCCTCCCTTGAATCTCTCAGGCCCCGATACCGCACGGGCGAGGCAGATCTGAAAAGCGGGCCGCCCGTTGCGGCGGCCCCACCCAAGGTGCAAGCCGGGGATCCTCCCGGTGAACCTCTCAGGTTCCGATGACAGATGGGGAGGACGTCCTCACTGCCATGCCTGGGAGCCCCACATGACCGTTGCCCCTCGCCGAACGGCCCTCGACGCGACGCACCGCGCGCTCGGCGCCACCATGACCGACTTCGCGGGCTGGGACATGCCCCTGCGCTACGGCAGCGAGCGTGACGAGCACCTCGCCGTGCGCACCCGCGCCGGGCTGTTCGACCTCTCCCACATGGGCGAGATCACCCTGACCGGCCCGCAGGCCGGCGCGGCCCTGGACCACGCCCTGGTCGGCAACATCTCCGCGCTGGCCGTCGGCCGGGCCCGGTACACCATGATCTGCAACGCGGAGGGCGGCATCCTCGACGACCTGATCGTCTACCGCCTGGGCGAGCAGGAGTTCATGGTCGTCGCCAACGCCTCGAACGCGCAGACCGTGCTGGACGCGCTCACCGGGCGCGCCGCCGGCTTCGACACCGAGGTCCGCGACGACCGCGACCACTACGCGCTGATCGCCGTCCAGGGCCCCGCCGCCCCCGGGATCCTGAAGTCCGTCACCGACGCCGACCTCGACGGCCTGAAGTACTACGCGGGTCTGCCGGGCACGGTCGCGGGCGTGCCCGCGCTCATCGCCCGCACCGGCTACACCGGCGAGGACGGCTTCGAGCTGTTCGTCGCGCCCGCCGACGCGGAGAAGCTGTGGCAGGCCCTGACCGAGGCGGGCGCCGCGGCCGGCCTGGTGCCGTGCGGCCTCTCGTGCCGTGACACGCTCCGCCTGGAGGCCGGCATGCCGCTGTACGGGCACGAGCTGACCACCGCCACCACGCCGTTCGACGCCGGTCTCGGCCGAGTGGTCAAGTTTGACAAGCAGGGCGACTTCGTCGGCCGCGAGGCGCTGCAGGCCGCCGCGGAGCGCGCCGAGAGCGCCCCGCCGCGCAAGCTGGTCGGCCTGGTGGCCGCCGGCCGCCGTGTGCCGCGCGCCGGGTACCCGGTGGTCGAGACCGGTTCCGGCACGGTGATCGGCGAGGTGACCTCCGGCGCCCCCTCCCCCACCCTCGGCAAGCCGATCGCCATCGCCTATCTGGACGCCGCGCACGCCGCGCCCGGGGCGCCCGGGATCGCCGTGGACATCCGTGGCAGCCATGAGGAGTACGAGGTCGTGGCGCTGCCGTTCTACAAGCGCGAGC
Source organism: Streptomyces sp. AM25 (assembly GCF_058146165.1). NCBI lineage: Bacteria > Bacillati > Actinomycetota > Actinomycetes > Kitasatosporales > Streptomycetaceae > Streptomyces > Streptomyces sp. AM25. The sequence goes on from NZ_JBKIWN010000015.1 coordinate 136,774, forward strand.
GCTGATCGACTTTCCTCTCCGTCTCACCTGTCAAGACCCCTTGCACAAGCACCGACCCGCGTACAGGAGAATCGACTCATGAGCAACCCCCAGCAGCTGCGCTACTCCAAGGAGCACGAGTGGCTTTCGGCCACCGAGGACGGTGTGGCGACGGTCGGTATCACCGAGTTCGCGGCCAACGCGCTCGGCGATGTCGTCTACGCCCAGCTCCCGGCGGTCGGTGACACCATCACCGCCGGCGAGACCTGCGGCGAGCTGGAGTCCACCAAGTCGGTCAGCGACCTCTTCGCCCCTGTCACGGGCGAGGTCGTCGCGGCCAACCAGGACGTCGTGGACGACCCCTCGCTGGTGAACTCCGCCCCGTTCGAGGGCGGCTGGCTGTTCAAGGTGAAGATCACGGACAAGCCGGCGGACCTGCTGACCGCCGACGAGTACACCGACTTCACCGGCTGACCCAAGCCCTCCTCCTCTCTCGTCCAGGAAGAACTCATGTCGCTTCTGAACAGCTCCCTCCATGAGCTCGACCCCGACGTCGCCGCCGCCGTCGACGCCGAACTCCACCGCCAGCAGTCCACCCTCGAGATGATCGCCTCGGAGAACTTCGCTCCGGTCGCGGTCATGGAGGCCCAGGGCTCGGTCCTCACCAACAAGTACGCCGAGGGCTACCCGGGCCGCCGCTACTACGGCGGCTGCGAGCACGTCGACGTCGTCGAGCAGATCGCCATCGACCGGGTCAAGGCGCTCTTCGGCGCCGAGCACGCGAACGTGCAGCCGCACTCCGGCGCGCAGGCCAACGCCGCCGCGATGTTCGCCCTGCTCTCCCCCGGCGACACCATCCTGGGTCTGAACCTCGCCCACGGCGGGCACCTGACCCACGGCATGAAGATCAACTTCTCCGGCAAGCTCTACAACGTGGTCGCCTACCACGTCGACGAGCAGACCAACCTGGTCGACATGGAGGAGGTCGAGCGCCTCGCCAAGGAGCACCGCCCGAAGCTGATCGTGGCCGGCTGGTCCGCCTACCCGCGTCAGCTGGACTTCGCGGCCTTCCGCCGGATCGCCGACGAGATCGGCGCGTACCTGATGGTCGACATGGCCCACTTCGCGGGCCTCGTCGCCGCCGGTCTGCACCCGAACCCGGTGCCGCACGCGCACGTCGTCACCACGACCACGCACAAGACCCTGGGCGGTCCGCGCGGTGGCGTGATCCTCTCCACGGCCGAGCTGGCCAAGAAGATCAACTCGGCGGTGTTCCCCGGTCAGCAGGGCGGCCCGCTGGAGCACGTGATCGCCGCCAAGGCGGTCTCCTTCAAGGTCGCGGCGACGGAGGAGTTCAAGGACCGCCAGCGCCGCACGCTGGAGGGCGCGAAGATCCTGGCCGAGCGCCTCGTCCAGGACGACGTGACGGCGGAGGGCGTCTCCGTCCTGTCCGGCGGCACGGACGTGCACCTGGTCCTGGTGGACCTGCGCCACTCCGAGCTGGACGGCCAGCAGGCCGAGGACCGTCTCCACGAGGTCGGCATCACGGTCAACCGCAACGCGATCCCGAACGACCCGCGTCCCCCGATGGTCACCTCGGGCCTGCGGATCGGCACCCCGGCGCTGGCCACGCGCGGCTTCGAGGCCGAGGACTTCCGCGAGGTCGCGGACGTCATCGCCGAGGCCCTGAAGCCGGGCTACGACGCGGAGGCCCTGCGCGCCCGTGTCACCGCCCTCGCGGCGAAGCACCCGCTGTACCCCGGGCTGAAGTAACCCGTCAGCTCCCGCTTTACCCGCCGGTAAGGGGCACCAGGGCACACTGAAAGGTGGGCCCGGTGCCCCGCACCGTGTAACAGACCCCCCGCAAAACCGCGTACCACCGAGTACCACCGACCAGAGGAGCAGCCACCGTGGCCATCTCCGTTTTCGATCTCTTCTCGATCGGCATAGGCCCGTCCAGCTCCCACACGGTCGGTCCGATGCGTGCGGCACGGATGTTCGTCGGCCGTTTGAAGAACGAGGGCCTGCTCGCCCACACCGTCTCCGTGCGGGCCGAGCTCTTCGGCTCCCTCGGCGCCACCGGCCACGGCCACGGCACCCCCAAGGCCGTCCTGCTGGGCCTGGAGGGCCACTCCCCGCGCACCGTCGACGTGGAGATCGCCGACGACGAGGTGGAGCGCATCCGCACCACCAAGCGCCTCAAGCTCCTCGGCACCGAGATCGGCTCGGCCCACGAGATCGACTTCGACGAGTCCACCCAGCTGATCCTGCACCGCCGCCGCGCCCTGCCGTACCACGCCAACGGCATGACGCTCTTCGCCTACGACGAGGCCGGGGCGCCGCTGCTGGAGAAGACCTACTACTCGGTCGGCGGCGGCTTCGTCGTCGACGAGGACGCGGTGGGCCAGGACCGCATCGTCCTGGACGACACCGTGCTGAAGTACCCCTTCCGCACCGGCGACGAGCTGCTGCGGCTCTCCCGCGAGACGGGCCTGTCGATCTCCGCCCTGATGCTGGAGAACGAGAAGGCCTGGCGCACCGAGGACGAGATCCGCGCGGGCCTGCTGGAGATCTGGCGCGTGATGCAGTCCTGCGTCGCGCGCGGCATGTCCCGCGAGGGCATCCTGCCGGGCGGCCTGAAGGTCCGCCGCCGCGCCGCCGGCTCCGCGCGCCAGCTGCGCGCCGAGGGCGACCCGCAGGCCCGCGCGATGGAGTGGATCACCGTCTACGCCATGGCGGTCAACGAGGAGAACGCCGCGGGCGGCCGCGTCGTCACCGCTCCCACCAACGGCGCCGCCGGTATCATCCCGGCCGTTCTGCACTACTACATGAACTTCGTCCCCGGTGCGGACGAGGACGGCGTCGTGCGCTTCCTCCTCGCCGCGGGCGCGATCGGCATGCTCTTCAAGGAGAACGCCTCGATCTCCGGCGCCGAGGTCGGCTGCCAGGGCGAGGTCGGCTCCGCCTGCTCGATGGCCTCCGGCGGCCTCGCCGAGGTCCTCGGCGGCAGCCCCGAACAGGTCGAGAACGCGGCCGAGATCGGCATGGAGCACAACCTCGGCCTCACCTGCGACCCCGTGGGCGGCCTGGTGCAGATCCCGTGCATCGAGCGCAACGGCATGGCCGCGGCGAAGGCCGTCACGGCGGCCCGCATGGCCCTGCGTGGCGACGGCCGCCACCACGTCTCCCTGGACAAGGTCATCAAGACCATGAAGGAGACGGGCGCGGACATGAAGGTCAAGTACAAGGAGACGGCGCGGGGCGGCCTCGCGGTCAACGTCATCGAGTGCTGACGGCGTTGTCAGTGCCTCCCCGTACGCTCTGAGCCATGGGTTACGCAGACCTGCGCGAGCTGCAGAGCGCGCTCAACACCGCTTCCGACATCGCCTTCTCCCTCGACGCCGCCGCGCCCGCCCCGCACGAGGCCGAGCAGCTGCTCGACGCCCTGCGCAGGGCGTCGGCCGCGGCGGCGGCGCTGGGTGCGGGCGCGGGGGCCACGGGCTGCTCCGAGCACCCGAAGGGGGCGGTGGACCCGCTGTACGGGGACAAGGACGATCCGCTGCCGCCGGGCTGGGGCCGCTGTCTGCTGTGCAACGACCGGCGGCGCCGGGCGAACGCCGCGCAGCGGCGCTCCTGGCGCTGAGCCGCGCCCGTCTCAGAAGCCGGTCACCAGGGCCATGTAGCGGTCCCAGTCCCAGTGCGGCCCCGGGTCGGTGTGCGTGGAGCCGGGCACTTCGACGTGGCCGATGATGTGGTCCCGGTCCCTGGGGATCCCGTAGCGGTCGCAGACGGCGGCGGTCAGCTGCGCCGAGGCGGTGTAGAGGGCGTCGGTGAAGTATTCGGGGCGGTCGATCCAGCCCTCGTGCTCGATGCCGATGCTGCGGGTGTTGTAGTCCCAGTTGCCCGCGTGCCAGGCGATGTCCTTCTCGCGGACGAACTGGCCGACGTAGCCGTCGGCGGAGGCCACCATGTAGTGGGCCGAGACCCGGGAGCCGGGGTCCTGGAAGATTCTCCGGGCGTCCTGGAAGGTCTCCTGGGTCACGTGGATCACGACGAGCTCCACCGGATGGGTACCGGGGCGGCCGGAGACCGTGAAGTCGGCCCCGGCGGCCGGAATCCAATGGGTCGGCGGGTAGGACAGAAGCGAAGCCACCGGACCTCCTTGCATAAAAATAAGCCGGAACGGTCGACCATTCACTAAATGCAAGGTAAGTGTCAGAACTCACCTTGGAATGAGCGGGACTCGTTTTGGTATTGACTACCCGCGTCTGCCATAGTCGAAGCCACGACCCCCATTGACCCGGGCCAGGTCGTCATCGCGCCGCGGAATACACCCCACCCCTTTCCGCGGCCACAACGAAGAGGCCCCCGGCCCGTCGTACGACGACGGATGGGGGCCTCTTCGTTTTCCGGACGGCCCGCCTCAGCGGTCGGCCACCCGCATCTCGAACCAGGTCGTCTTGCCGCACGCGAGCAGGTCCACGCCCCAGCGGTCCGACAGCTTGTCCACCAGGAACAGCCCGCGCCCGCTGGTGTCCATCTCGCGCACCGGGATCAGGCACGGCAGCCCGCGCGAGGGGTCGCGCACCTCGATGCGCATCCAGCCGCGCCGGCGCCGCATCCGCAGCCCGAAGTAGCGGGCGCCGGTGTGCCGGACGGCGTTGCCGACGAGCTCCGAGACGAGCAGCACCGCATGCTCGGTGATCTGTGCGGTGACCCCCCAGTGCCGCAGGCATACGGTCTGGGTCAGCCGGCGGGCGGCGACGGCGGACTGGGGCTGGGAGGGCAGCCGGATCTCGCCCGTCATCGGATTGCCGAACAGCTCCAGCGACTTGAGCGCCAGTTCGTCCTCGACGTTCGGCGTCCACCGCACCGGGGTCGCAACGGCCCGCTGCCGCGGCTGCTCCATTCCCTCCAGGCCCGCCATGTCCCCCATCATGGCCGCCGTTTCGCCGCAAGGGATGAGGAACGGCCGGATCCGATTCCACGGAGGAAAGCCTTCCGGGCCGCCCCGGCGACATATGCCTCTGGCTCCGGCACACCGGGAAGAGGCCGACTGACCTGCGGCGGGCCCCGGTGCACCGCAGCGCGCCGAAGCCTTGGCGAAGGCCTTCCGGGAGCATGCGGACTCGTGCCGGAATTCCCCCACAAGAGGCAACGCCCGGAGTGCGGGACTCCGGGCGTATCTCCTCAACAGTCCATGTTTCAGACGAACTTGGCCTTGCCCGGGCCTTCCTCGACGAAGCTGCGCATACCGATTTCACGGTCCTCGGTGGCGAAGAGCGCGGCGAACCAGGTGCGTTCGATGGTGAGCCCGTTGTCGATGTCGGTCTCCAGGCCCGCGTCCACCGCCTCCTTGGCGGCGCGCAGGGCGATGGCCGGGCCGGCCGCGAGCCGGGCCGCCCAGGCGTGCGCCTGCTCGTACACCTCGCCGGCCGGCACCACGCGGTCGACGAGACCGAGCGCGAGCGCCTCGTCCGCCTTCACCTGACGGCCCGTGAAGATGAGGTCCTTGGCCCGGGACGGGCCGACGAGCCGGGACAGCCGCTGGGTGCCGCCCGCGCCGGGGATGAGGCCCAGCAGGATCTCGGGCTGGCCGAGCTTGGCGTTCTCCCCGGCGATCCGGTAGTCGGCGCAGAGCGCGAGTTCGCAGCCGCCGCCGAGCGCATAGCCGGTGACGGCGGCGACGACGGGCTTGGGGATCTTGGCGACGGCGGTGAAGGCGTCCTGGAGACCGCGGGACCGGGCCACCATCGCGGCCTGGTCCATCTTCTGCATCTCCTTGATGTCCGCGCCGGCCGCGAACACCTTCTCCCCGCCCCACACCACGACCGCCCGCACGTCGTCCCGGTGGGTCGCCTCCTCGGCCAGCTCGCGGAGCCGGTCCTGCATGGCGATGTCCAGTGCGTTCATCGGCGGGCGGTCCAGGCGGAGCGTGCCGACGCCCTCGGCGACCTCAAGATGCACAGTCATGACAGCAGGTTAGCCCGCGGGGGTCCGGGGGTGTCCCCCGGAAAGGCGCTGCACCGAGGGCGGCCCGGTGCACTTGGTCACAGTGCACCGGGCCGCCCGAACAGCCGTCGCGAGGGGCGTCAGTTGTCGGAGTCGCCGCCGCTCGGGGCCGTCCACTGGGACCACGGCATGTTCCAGCCGTTGAGCCCGTTGTCCGGCTGGATCGTTTTGTCTTCGGAGTTCTTCACGATCACCACGTCGCCGATGAGCGAGTTGTCGAAGAACCAGGAGGCCGGCGTGGAGGGGTCGCCGCCGCCGCGCTCGTCGGACAGGCCGACACAGCCGTGGCTGGCGTTCTCCGAGCCGAACGTTCCTTCACCGGACCAGTAGTTGCCGTGGATGAAGGTGCCCGAGTTGGACAGGCGCATGGCGTGCGGCACGTCGGAGATGTCGTACTCGCCGCCGAAGCCGACCGTGCGGCCGTCCATGCGGGTGACTTCGTCCTTCTCGCTGATGACCATCTGACCGTTGTACGTCGAGTGGCCCGGCCCGCCGGCCGAGATCGGGATGGTCTTGACGGTCTTGCCGTCGCGCACGACGGTCATCTGGTGGCTGCTCGCGTCGACCGTGCTGACCTGGCTGCGGCCGACGGTGAACTTCACCGTCTTCTTCTGGGTGCCGTAGACGCCCTCGCGGCCCTGCACGCCGTCGAGGTCCATGCTGACCGTCACCTTGGTGCCGGGCGCCCAGTACTTCTCCGGACGGAGGTCGAGGCGGTCGTTGCCGAACCAGTGGGGTTTGATGTCCACGGCCGGCTCGGCGGTCACCTTGATGGCCTGCTGGACGGCCTTGGGGTCGGTGATGCCGCGGCTGAAATTGATCGATACGGGCATGCCCACCCCGACGGTGGTGCCGTCCTCCGGCGTGAAGTAGCCGACGAACGTGTTCTGGGGCGTGAGGGTGGTGAAGACGGCGTGCTTGGCCGACTCGCGGCCCTTGTCGTCCTTCGCCACCGCGTCGACCGTGTACTTCGTGGAGGCGGCGAGGTGCCCGGAGGGCTGCCATGCCGAACCGCCGCCGGATATGCGGCCGTCGACCGCGTTGCCCTTGGCGTCGGCAACCTTGACCGACGTCAGACTGCCCTTCTCCGCAGTGATCTTGAGTGCGCCGCTCGTGGCGACATCGCTCGCGCCGTCCTTGGGCGCGATGTCCACCACGGCCACGGAGGCACCGTCGGCACTGCCGCCGGACTTCCCCCCGTCACCGTCCCCGCCGCAGGCGCTGACCAGCGTCAGCACCGTTCCGATCAACAGCACGGACAGGCCCGCCCGACGGCCCCGGCGCACCGGTATCGGCTGCACGTTCACAACGGTTGTCTCCCTTCGCATGGCGCACGGCCACACGGCGCCCCCTGTGCGCGGCTCACGCGCATGTCGATAGATAACCACACGCCTTTGGCGACGCTGACCTCGCGAATGTCACCGTTCGGTCCCAAATGGGAGGGGTGATACGAGCCGTGCGCCTGGGGTGAGGGAGGTGACTGAAGTGAAGCGGTTGTTTCCGGACACGGTCACCAGGCGCGCAGCATATGTCGAGACGCCCAGCGGGTCGAACTCAGGGGCGGGCGAACGGGCGTGGGACGCGGTGGCGCGGCGTTCAGCCCCCGAGGGCCGACCCCGCGCGCCACTCCTCCCAGGACATGTTCCAGCCGCTCAGCCCGTTGTCCGGGGCCACGGTCCGCTCCCCGGAGTGGACGACCTCGACGACATCGCCGATGAGCGAGCCGTCGTAGAACCAGCCCGCCGGGCTCGACGGGCTGCCGCCCTGGGTGTCGCGCAGCCCGATGCAGCCGTGGCTGGTGTTCAGGGTGCCGAACGCGCCCGGCCGGGCCCAGTAGTTGCCGTGCAGGAACGTCCCGGAGGCGGTCAGGCGCATGGCGTGCGGGACATCCGAGATGTCGTACTCGCCCCCGAAGCCCACTGTGCCGCCGTTCATCCGGGTCACGTCGAACTTCTCGCTGATGACCATCCGCCCGTTGTAGGTGGCATTGCCCGGTCCGCCGGCCGTGATGGGCAGCGTCGCCATCGACCGGCCGTCGCGGACGACCTCCATGGTGTGCTGGGCGGCGTCGACGGTACTGACCTGGCTGCGGCCGACGGTGAAGCGGACGGTCTTGTCCTGCGAGCCGTAGACCCCCTCGCCGCCGCGCACGTCGCGCAGCCGCAGGGCGAGGCTGACCTCGGTGCCGGGCTTCCAGTACGTACGCGGCCGGAAGTCGAGGCGGGTGGGGCCGAACCAGTGCGCGGCGATCTCGGCCGGCGGGTCGGAGGTGACGCGGATGGCGCGTTCGACGGCGGCCCGGTCGGTGATGGGCCGGTTGAAGCCGAGAGAAACGATCATGCCGGTGCCCACGGTGCTGTTCGGCTCCGGTGTGAAGTACCCGATGAAACGATGCTCCGGCACATAGGTGGTGAACATGGTGTGCCGGGCGGCGCGGTGGCCGGAGACGTCACGGGCCACGACGTCCACGGCGTAGCGGGCGGCCAGCCCGAGCCGGCCCTGCGCGGTGGGCCGCCAGGTGTGGCCGTCCGGGGTGATCCGGCCCGCCAGGGGGCGCTGCCCGCCGTCCTGGAGCTCGGTGACGTCCACCCGTTCCAGGGTGCCGTGCGGAACCCTCACTTCGAACCGGGCGTCCGCAGGGACGTCCTCCGCGCGGTCGCCGGGGACGACACGGATCAGCCCGGCGGTCGGGCGCGCGTCGTCGGTGAACGCAGTCCGCGGGGCGACCGGTGCCACCGGGGAGACCGAGGTGCACCCGCCGAGCACGGCCAGGAGGGCGAGGGCCGCCGCCGGCACGGTCCAGCTCCGTGCCGCGCGCGAGAGTCCATGTGTCACACCGGGCCCAACGACGCTTCCCCTCCCGAGAAACGTCACTGCACTCGCTTGCTGCGGCCGATCACACGTGTGAGCGCATACGTGGATCCGGGAAGAAACCGGGGAAGACCGGGAAAGAGCGCAATCACCGGACCCCCGGACGGGACGCCGGGTGCCCGGAGCGCCGTCCCAGAGCCGCCGGAGGCGAACACGTGTCGAGCGCATCCGAGCAGAGTACGTCCGAGCAAGGGGCGCGGCAGGGCGCCGAGTTCGGCCGGAGCCCCGCGCGGCTCCCCGTGGCGGGCGTCAACGGCCGGCCCCGCCCGGCCGGCAGGGCGCCGGTGTGGCCGGGCAGCCCGGAGCCGCTCGGGGCGCACTTCACTGTGGACGCGCACGGCGTGGCGGGGACGAACTTCGCGCTGTGGGCCGGAGGGGCGGAAGCCGTCGAACTGTGCCTGTTCGGCGAGGACGGGACCGACGGACCGGCGGAGGGTGAAACCCGTCATCCATTGACGGAGTTGACGCACGAAATATGGCACGGCTTCGTGCCCGGCGTCCTCCCCGGCCGCCGCTACGGCTACCGCGTGCACGGCCGCTGGGACCCCTGGACCGGCGCCCGCTGGAACCCCGCGAAGCTGCTCCTGGACCCGTACGCCCGCGCCGTCGACGGCGACTTCGGCGGCCCGCCCGGGCAGCCCCGTACCGCGCTCCCCGCCGAGGTCTACGGACACGTGCGCGACTGGCCGCAGCAGCACGTCGCCGACACCGTGCGCGACGAGCGGGACTCCGCGCCGCACGTCCCCAAGGGCGTGGTGGTCGCGGACTGCGACGACGCGGCGGACGACCGCCGCCCCGGCACCCCGTGGGACGGCACCGTCGTCTACGAGCTGCACGTGCGCGGCTTCACCATGCGCCACCCCGGCGTGCCCGAGCGGCTGCGCGGCACCTATGCGGGCCTGGCGCACCCGGCGGCCGTGGAGCACCTGGTGCAGCTGGGCGTGACGGCCGTGGAGCTGCTGCCCGTCCACCAGTTCGCGCACGAGGACCACCTGCTGCGGCGCGGCCTGGGCAACTACTGGGGCTACAACTCCATCGGCTACTTCGCCCCGCACGCCGCCTACGCGGCCTCCGGCTCGCGCGGCCAGCAGGTCGCCGAGTTCCGGGCGATGGTGCGGGCCCTGCACGCGGCGGGCATCGAGGTCATCCTCGACGTGGTCTACAACCACACCGCGGAGAGCGGCGAGCTCGGCCCCACCTTCTCGCTGCGCGGCATCGACAACCGCCGCTACTACCGCCTCCAGGGCGATGCCCGCCGCTACGCCGACTACACCGGCTGCGGCAACACCCTGCACGTCGCACAGCCCAACGTGCTGCGCCTGATATCCGACTCGCTGCGCTACTGGGTCACCGAGATGGGCGTCGACGGCTTCCGCTTCGACCTCGCCGCGACGCTGGCCCGGGACATGCGCGGCTCGGACGACCCCGACATGCTCTCGCCCTTCCTCGCCGTCGTCGCCCAGGACCCGGTGCTGCGCCGCGTCAAACTCATCGCCGAGCCGTGGGACGTGGGCTCCGGCGGGTACCGGGTGGGCGCCTTCCCGCCGCCGTGGGCCGAGTGGAACGACCGCTACCGGGACGCCGTGCGCGACTTCTGGCGCGGCGCCCTGCCCGACGTGCGCGACCTGGGCTACCGGCTCACCGGCTCCAGCGACCTGTACGCCTGGGGCGGCCGGCGCCCCCACGCCTCCGTCAACTTCGTGACGGCGCACGACGGTTTCACGCTGCGCGACCTCGTCAGCTACGACCGCAAGCACAACGAGGCCAACGGCGAGGGCAACCGGGACGGCACGGACGCCAACCGCTCGTGGAACTGCGGCACCGAGGGCGAGACCGACGACCCGGACGTCCTCGCCCTGCGCCGCCGCCAGATCCGCAACCTGCTCACCACCCTCCTGCTGTCCACGGGCGTGCCGATGCTGGTGGCCGGCGACGAGATGGGCCGCACCCAGGGCGGCAACAACAACGCCTACTGCCAGGACAACGAGACCGGCTGGGTCGACTGGTCCGTGCTGGAGGACCCCGGCTGGCGGGCCGTCGTCCGCCTCTGCTCCCGGCTGCTGGCCCTGCGCCGCGCCCATCCGGTGCTGCGCAGCCGCGCGTTCTTCTCCGGCCGCCCGCAGAGCGCGCACGGCCTGCGCGACCTGGCCTGGTTCACGCCGGGCGGCACGGAGATGACCGAGGCCGACTGGTACGGCCCGACGGACACGCTCGGCATGTACCTCTCGGGCCGCGACATCCCGCAGCGCGGCCCGACGGGCGGGCCGGTCACGGACGACAGCTTCCTGGTGGTCCTGCACGCGGGCCCCCGCCCGGTCCGCTTCCTGCTGCCGGGCCCGCCGTGGGCCGAGTCGTACGAACTGGTGGCGGACACCTCGCGGGAGGACCAGCAGTCCGCTCCGGGCGGCCGGCGCAGAGCGGGCGCCCGCACGGTGGTGCCCGCGCGTTCGGTACTGCTCCTGCGCGCGGTGCCGGCGGGCCGGGGGGTGCGTGCGTAGCGGGCACCGGGAGCGTACGGGCACACGTCCCGCGCACGGACCGGCGCTCGCCACCGCCCGCGGCCCCGGGGAGGAAATCCCGGTGGGCGGTGTCAGTGGTGAACCGTAGTCTCGCACCTGATGACCGGAACCCCTGAAGCGACCCGCCCTGCCGAACACCGGTCGGCCGTACGGTCGTTGCTGCGCCTGTGGCCCTATGTGCGGCCCGTGCACCGGCGGCTGGCCGCGGCCGCGCTGGTGACCGTGGCGGCCTCCTGCCTGAGCCTGCTGATCCCGCTCGCCCTCAAGTGGACGGTGGACGGGCCCATAGCGCGCCGCGAGCCGGCCGGGGTGTGGCTCGGCGGGCTGACGCTGCTGCTCGTCGGCTCCACGGAGGCGGGGCTGTTCGGGGTGCGCCGGGTGCTGGTGGCGCGGCCGCTGGCGCGCGTCGAGGCGGACATGCGGGCGGCGCTGTACGCACATCTGCAGCGTCTGCCCGTCTCCTTCCACGACCGCTGGCCCTCGGGGCAGTTGCTCTCGCGCGGCACGACCGATCTGATGCTCGTGCGCATCTTCCTCGCGTATCCGCTGACCTTCCTGTTGGTCAACGGGGCGACGATCGTGGTGGGTTTCGCCATTCTGCTGGTGCAGGAGTGGACGCTCGGGCTCGTCCTGCTGGCCCCCGTCGTCCCGCTCGTCGCGCTGTGCTGGTTCTTCGAGGAGCGCTACGCGCAGGCGGCGCGCACCGCGCAGGACCGGATCGGCGATCTGACGACCGTCATCGAGGAGAGCGTCCTCGGCATCCGCATCGTCAAGGGCTTCGGCCGCCACCCCGCCCTGCAGCGGACCTTCGGCACGCTCGCGGAGCGGCTGCGCGGCATCGAGCTGCACAAGGCCGCCCTGCTGGGCGCGCTCTGGGCGCTCATCATGATCCTGCCCGAACTGGCCGTCGGCACGGCCCTGGTGCTCGGCACGCTGCAGGTCGCCGACGGGCAGCTCTCCACGGGCACCCTGGTGGCGTTCCTGTCGACGGCGCTGGCGCTGCGCTGGCCGGTCGAGTCGATCGGCTTCCTGCTCGCCCTGACCAACGAGACGGCGACGGCCGCGGACCGCTACTTCGAGGTGATGGACGTCGCGCTGCCCGTCGCCCGGGAGCCGCGGATCCGGCGGCAGCGCCGCGCGTCGCGCCGGCACGACGGCGGACTGCGGCTGGAGGGCGTCGAGTTCCGCTACCCCGACGCACCGCCGGGCGCCCCGCCCGTGCTGCGCGGGGTCGACCTGCACGTCCGCCGCGGCGAGACCATGGCCCTGGTCGGCACCACCGGCAGCGGCAAGACGACCCTGGTCTCCCTCGTCCCGCGGCTCCACGAGGCGACCGCGGGCCGCATCACCCTCGACGGCACCGACGTCACCGCGGTGCCGCGCAGCCGGCTGCGCCAGTGGGTGGCCGTCGCCTTCGAGGAGCCGACGCTGTTCTCCGCCAGCGCCGGGGAGAACGTCCTCATGGGCGCCGACGACGCCGGGGAGGAGGACCTCGACCGCGCCCTGGCCGTCGCCCAGGCCGGCTTCGTCCACGAACTGCCCGAGGGGCACCGCACCCAGGTCGGCGAGCAGGGCCTGAGCCTGTCCGGCGGCCAGCGCCAGCGGCTCGCCCTCGCCCGCGCGGTCGTCGGCAGCCCCCGCTTCCTCGTCCTCGACGACCCGCTCTCCGCGCTCGACGTGCACACCGAGGCCCTGGTGGAGAACGCGCTGCGCGAGGTCCTCGCCGACACGACGGCCCTCGTCGTCGCCCACCGCCCCTCCACCGTCCTGCTGGCGGACCGCGTGGCGCTGCTGTCGCAGGGGCGCATCACGGCGGTCGGCACCCACTACGAACTCCTCCACGGCAACCGGGAGTACGCCTCGCTGATGTCCGGACCGAAGGGCACCCCATGCTGAGCACCTCCGCCGCCGGCACCCCCGATGACGCGTCCGGAGCGCTGCTGCGCTCCCTGCTGGCCCCCGTGCGCGCCCGGGTGCGCGCCGCGGCCGTCCTGCTGCTGCTCCAGCAGGCGGCCGTGCAGACGGGCCCGCTGCTCGTCGCGTACGCCATCGACCACGCCGTGCCGGCCGCCCGCCGGCACGACCACGGCCCGCTCACCGCCGTCGCGGCCGCGTACGCGCTCTGCGCCGTGGCCTCCGGCCTGCTGCAGCTCGCCTTCGTGCGGCTGAGCGCCCGGATCGGCCAGGACGCCCTGCTGGAGCTGCGCAGCCGGCTCTACCGCCAGGCGCAGTCCCTCAGCGTCGACTTCCACGAGCGCTACACCTCCGGCCGGCTGATCGCCCGCGCCACCACGGACGTCGAGTCGATCCGCGAACTGCTCGACAACGGCCTGCAGGAGCTGATGGGCGTCGCACTGTCGGTGCTGTACGTCTCGGCGATGCTGCTGTACCTGGACCCGGGCATCGGCGCCGCCGCCCTGCTCTCCTTCGGTCCGCTGTCCGTGCTGGTGCGCTCCTACCGGCGCCGCTCCGTGGTCGTCTACCGCAGGCGCTCCTCGGCGATGGCGGCGGTCGTCGTGAAGTTCACCGAGACCATGAACGGCATCCGCCCGGTCCAGGCGTTCCGCCGCGAGGCCGCCAACGAGGCGCGCTTCGCCGTGCTCAACGAGCGGCACATGGAGGGCAACGCCCAGTCGCTGCTGGAGATGGCCCGCTACGTGGTCTCGTCCCGTCTGGTGGCCAATGCGGTGCTCGCCGCGATCGTGGTGTGGGGTGCCTACCGGGTGACCGCCGGCAGTCTGGGGCTGGGGGCGCTGGCGGCGGCGGTGCTGTACCTGCGGCGGCTGTACGACCCCATCGACCGGCTGGCGTCGTTCCTCAACTCCTGGCAGTCCGCGGCCGCTTCGCTGGAGAAGATTGCCGGGCTGCTGGCCCGGCGGCCCTCCGTCCCCGAGCCGACCGTGTCCGTACCGCTGCCCGCGCGGGCGGCCGGCAGCCCCGGCCGCGAGGTGGTCTTCGACGGGGTGCGCTTCGCGTACCGCGCCGGGGTGGAGGTGCTGCCGTGCCTCGACCTGACGCTGCGGGCCGGGGAGACGGTCGCGGTCGTCGGGTCGACGGGCGCCGGCAAGTCCACCCTCGCCAAGCTGCTGGCCCGCTTCTACGACCCCACCGAGGGCCGGGTGCTGCTCGACGGGGTGCCGCTGGACGCCCTGTCCGGGCGGGAGTTGCGGCGCGGTGTGGTGATGGTGACGCAGGAGTCCTTCCTGTTCTCCGGCACGGTCGCCGACAACATCGCCATCGGCCGCCCCGGTGCGGCGCGCCCGGAGATCGAGCGCGCGGCACGGGCCATCGGCGCGCACGGCTTCATCACCGCTCTGCCCGACGGCTACGACACGGACGTCCGCAAGCGCGGCGGCCGCATCTCGGCGGGCCAGCGCCAACTGGTGGGCTTCGCCCGTGCGTTGCTCGCCGATCCGGCGGTGCTGATCCTCGACGAGGCGACGTCCTCCCTGGACATCCCGGGCGAACGGGCGGTGCAGCGGGCGATGGGCACGGTGCTGCAGGGCCGCACGGCGGTGGTGATCGCGCACCGGCTGTCGACGGTGGAGATCGCGGACCGGGTGCTGGTGATGGACGGCGGGCGGGTGGTGGAGGACGGCGCGCCAGCCGAACTCATCGCCGGGGAGGGGCGGTTCGCCGATCTGCACAAGGCGTGGCGGGAGAGCCTGGTGTAACCCACCCGCATTCTTCCCGTTATGCGGACAGCACTCCTTGGCCAACGGACATTTTCCGGCCAATCTCTTGACCTGCCCCTGACACTCCCTTGGTTGTGGTGGCACCCTCACCTCAACCGGCGCGGTCCACCCCCACATCCCCACCACGGCCCGCGGCCGATCGAACCTCTCTCCATGCCCATCGGCTGAAGGAGATCAGAGTGAGATCCACCCCCCATCGGCGCGCCGTCGCGACCGGCGCCCTGGTAGCCGTGACGGCCCTGCTCGCCGTCGGAGTACAGTCCGGTTCCGCCACCGCCCGCCCGGAGCCCGGCGGCCAGAAGGCCGCCAAGGCCGACCCCGGCGCCCTGCCCGCGCGGCTGTCGCCCTCCCAGCGCGCGGAGTTGATGCGCAACGCCACCGCGACCCGGGCGCGGACCGCCCGCACGCTCGGCCTCGGCTCCGGGGAGCAGCTCGTCGTCAAGGACGTCTCCCGGGACGCCGACGGCACGCTGCACACCCGGTACGAGCGCACCTACGACGGCCTGCCGGTCCTCGGCGGCGACCTCGTCGTGGACGCGACGGCCGGCGGGAAGGTCTCCACCGTCGCCAAGGCGAACAAGGCCCGCATGGCCGTGCCGACGACCACGCCCTCCTTCGCCGCCTCGGCCGCCGAGAAGGACGCGGTCAAGTCCGCGGCGGCACAGGGCTCCACGGCCACCCGGGCCGACCGGGCCCCGCGCAAGGTGATCTGGGCGGGCCACGGCACCCCGGTCCTCGCCTACGAGACCGTCGTCGGCGGCCTCCAGGAGGACGGCACCCCCAACCAGCTGCACGTGATCACGGACGCGCGGACCGGCAAGAGGCTCTTCGGGTTCCAGGGCGTCGAGACCGGCACCGGCAACACCCAGTACAGCGGCAAGGTCACCCTGGGCACCTCGCAGTCGGGCGGCCAGTACCAGCTCAACGACACCTCCCGCGGCGGCCACAAGACCTACAACCTCAGCCACGGGACCGACGGCACCGGCACGCTGTTCACCGGCTCCAGCGACGTCTGGGGCGACGGCACCGTCAACGACCCCGCCACGGCCGGCGCCGACGCGCACTACGGCGCCCAGCTGACCTGGGACTACTACAAGAACGTGCACGGCCGCAGCGGCATCCGCGGCGACGGCGTGGGCGCGTACAGCCGGGTGCACTACGGCACCGGCTACGTCAACGCCTTCTGGGACGACGCCTGCTTCTGCATGACCTACGGCGACGGCTCCGGCGACACGCACCCGCTCACCGCCATCGACGTGGCCGCGCACGAGATGACGCACGGCGTCACCTCCGCCACCGCCAACCTCAACTACAGCGGAGAGTCCGGCGGCCTCAACGAGGCCACCTCGGACATGATGGCCATCGCCGTCAAGTGGTGGGCCGCCAACCCCGCCGATCCGGGCGACTACATGATCGGCAAGAAGATCGACATCAACGGCAACGGCACCCCGCTGCGCTACATGGACCAGCCGAGCAAGGACGGCAGTTCCAAGGACAGCTGGGACTCCGGGCTCGGCGGCATCGACGTCCACTACTCCTCGGGCCCCGCCAACCACTGGTTCTACCTGGCCTCCGAGGGCAGCGGCCCGAAGGACATCAATGGCACCCACTACGACAGCCCGACCTCCGACGGCAAGCCCGTCACCCCGATCGGCCGGGACAACGCCGCCAACGTCTGGTACAAGGCGCTCACCGAGCGCATGACGTCCACCACCGACTACGCGGGCGCGCGCGACGCCACGCTGTGGGCGGCGGGCCAGCTCTTCGGCGTCGGCAGCGACACGTACAACAACGTGGGCAACGCGTGGGCCGCCATCAACGTCGGCAGCAGGCTCTCCAGCAGCGTCTCGGTCACCAGCCCCGGCGACCAGACCAGCGTCGTGAACACGGCGGTCTCGCTGCAGATCAAGGCGACCAGCCCGACGGCCGGTTCGCTGAGCTACGCGGCGACCGGGCTGCCGGCCGGCCTGTCGATCAACGCGTCGACCGGTCTCATCACGGGGACGCCGACCGCCACCGGCAGCAGCGCGGTGAGCGTGACGGTGAAGGACACGGCCGGCAAGACCGGCACGGTCTCCTTCACCTGGACGGTGAACGCGGCGGACGGCGGCGGCACGGTCTTCGAGAACACCACACCGGTCGCCATCCCGGACGCCGGCCCGGCGATCACCTCGCCGGTCACCGTGACGCGCACCGGCAACGGCCCCAAGGCGCTCAAGGCGACCGTCAACATCACGCACACGTACCGGGGCGACCTGCAGATCGACCTCGTCGCACCGAACGGCAAGACGTGGCGGCTGAAGAGCGCGGACGCGTGGGACTCGGCGGCCGACGTGAAGGAGACGTACACGGTGGACGCTTCCGCCGTGCCGGCGAAGGGCACGTGGAAACTGCAGGTGCAGGACATGTACGCCGGTGACACGGGCACCGTCAACAGCTGGCGCCTGACGTTCGGCTGAGACGGCACGCCGCCTGAGCGAGCTCGACCCGCCCAGGCGGCAACGCCGTACGTCACCGCATCAGTACGCCGCCGTCCTCGCCGGAGGCCTCCGTCGGCACCGCCACCAGCCCCAGCTCCGCCCCGCCGGCGAGCAGCCGGTGCGCGGGCAGGATGCGCACCGTGTAGCCGAACGGGCCGGTGCGGTCGAAGGTCAGCGGGCCCTCGTAGAGGCGGCGGCCGTCCAGGCCTGGCGCCCCCGTCGGCTTCAGCGGGAACGTGGCCGGAGCGGTCAGCCGGTCCGCCGGGTCCACCCGGCCGGCGACGGCCTGCACCTCCACGTCGGACGGCTCCAGCTCCCCCAGGCGGACGCTCACCCGCAGGGACACCGTCGACCCCAGCTCGGCCGTGCCGTTCAGCGGACTGTCCGTCACCGCTTCCACGTGGTCGACGGACACCCCGGACCACCCGGCACGGACCCGCGCCTTCCAGGCCGAGAGCTGAGCGGCGGCGGCCGGGTTCAGCGCCCGCTGGGCCTCGGCGGCCGGGCCGTACAGCTCCTCCACGTACTCCCGCACCATGCGCCCGGCCAGCACCTTCGGCCCCAGGGTCGTCAGGGTCCGGCGGACCATCTCGATCCAGCGGACCGGCAGCCCGCCCGGGCCCCGGTCGTAGAAGCACGGCGTCACCTGCTGCGCCAGCAGCTCGTACAGCGCGGCCGCCTCCAGGTCGTCGCGGCGGTCCTCGTCCGTGCCGGGGCCGTCCGCGGTCGGGACGGCCCAGCCGAAGTCCGGCTCGTACCACTCGTCCCACCAGCCGTCCAGGACGGACAGGTTGAGGCAGCCGTTGAGCGCGGCCTTCATCCCGGAGGTGCCGCAGGCCTCCAGCGGGCGCAGCGGGTTGTTGAGCCACACGTCGCAGCCGGGGTACAGCTTCTGCGCCATGGCCATGCCGTAGTCCGGGAGGAAGACGATGCGGTGGCGCACCCGCGGGTCGTCGGCGAACCGGACGAGCTCCTGGACGAGGCGCTTGCCGCTGTCGTCGGCCGGGTGGGCCTTGCCCGCGACGACGATCTGCACGGGGCGCTCGGGGTGCAGCAGCAGCTCCATGAGCCGGTCGCGGTCGCGGAGCATGAGGGTGAGCCGCTTGTACGAGGGCACCCGCCGGGCGAAGCCGATGGTGAGGACGCCGGGGTCCAGCACGCCGTCGATCCAGCCGAGTTCGGCGGTGCCGGCGCCGCGCTCGCGCCAGGAGGCGCGCAGCCGCTCGCGCACCTCCTCCACCAGCTGTTCGCGCAGGGTGTGCCGCAGCTGCCAGATGTCGTCGTCGGAGATCTCGGCGACGGAGTCCCAGCGCTCGGCGCCGCCGACGCTCAGCGCCTCCTCGGCGCGGCCGATGCCGACGCGGCGGGCGCCCAGCCGGAAGACCTCGGGGGCGACCCAGGTGGGCGCGTGGACGCCGTTGGTGACGGAGGCGATCGGCACCTCGTCGGCGTCGAAGCCCGGCCAGAGCCCCGCGAACATCTCGCGGCTCACCCTGCCGTGCAGGACGGAGACGCCGTTGGCGCGCTGCGCCAGGCGCAGGCCCATGACGGCCATGTTGAAGAGGTTGGGCTCGCCGCCGGGGTAGGTCTCCAGGCCGAGTTCGAGGATGCGTCCGGGGTCGATGCCGGGCAATTCGCCGTCGTCGCCGAAGTGGCGGCCGACCAGTTCGCGGTCGAAGCGGTCGATGCCGGCGGGCACGGGGGTGTGCGTGGTGAAGACGGCGCCGGCCCGCACGCTTTCGAGTGCGGCGTCGAACTCGGCTCCCTGGCAGGCGAGTTCGCGGATGCGCTCCAGGCCGAGGAAGCCCGCGTGGCCCTCGTTGGTGTGGAAGACCTCGGGGTCCGGGTGTCCGGTGAGCCGGCAGTACGCCCGGACCGCCCGCACGCCGCCGATGCCCAGCAGCATCTCCTGCAGCAGCCGGTGCTCGCTGCCGCCGCCGTAGAGCCGGTCGGTGACGTCGCGCTCGCCGGGGGCGTTCTCCTCGACGTCGGAGTCGAGCAGCAGCAGCGGCACCCGGCCGACCTGCGCCTGCCAGATATGGGCGAGCAGGCTGCGGCCGCCGGGCAGCGCGAGGGTGACTCTGCTGGGGCTGCCGTCGGGCTCGCGAAGCACGGTCAGCGGGAGCTCGTTGGGGTCGAGCAGGGGGTAGTGCTCCTCCTGCCAGCCTTCGCGGGAGAGGGACTGCCGGAAGTAGCCGTGCCGGTAGAGCAGTCCGACGCCGATGAGGGGAACTCCCAGGTCGCTGGCGGCCTTCAGGTGGTCGCCGGCCAGGATGCCGAGGCCGCCGCTGTACTGCGGGAGGGCCGCGGTGATGCCGAACTCGGGCGAGAAGTAGGCGACGGCGGCGGGCAGTCCCGCCGGCTGTTCCTGGTACCAGCGGCGGCCGGTGACATAGTCCTGCAGGTCGTCGGCGGCGGCCGCCAGGCGCCGCCGGAAGCGGCGGTCCCCGGAGAGCGCCGCGAGGCGGTCGGCGGAGAGGGTGCCGAGCAGGTGCAGCGGGTCGCCGCCCGCCGCGCGCCAGCCCTCGGGGTCGGCGGACTGGAAGAGCTCGCGCGTCTCGGCATGCCAGGACCAGCGCAGGTTGCGCGCCAGTTCGCTGAGCGGTCGTAGGGGCTCCGGAAGGACGGGGCGCACGCTGAATCGACGAATGGCCTTCACTCCCCCGACGGTAGCGGCGCACCGCCCTGCGACAGGGCCCAAGCGGCCAAGTACCCTCGTCCGCCTGACTGCGCCTGAGCCCGTGCGGCGGTGTCCGACTAGCGAGAAAGTACTAGGCGAAAATACGCCGCGCGTACATCGGTGGTCTCGAAGGCCAAAAGCCGCTACGACCTTCGAAGGTGAAGTCGGGGCAGGGTTCCCTCATTTGGCTGCCGGAAGCATCCTTCCGTCACATTGCACACGGTCGGCCCAGCGAGGAGACTCCGTACGGGTGACGGGGGTCCGTCCACCCTCCCCACGCGGTGCCACGCGAACTACGCACGAGTAGTTCATACGGACCCTGCATGCAGGGCGGGGGCCGGTGGGAAAGCTCATCCGGTATCCACGGGCGGCCGTCCGTCGCCTTTACTCCAGCTACGTCAGCGCGTTGTCTCCGCCCACCCGAGTGAACGCGGACAGGAGCACTCATGCCCGCTCTCCGCCGACGGCCGGCGAAACAGCTAGAAAGAACAGCGTCCGTATCTGCCCATTCCCCTTCCGCCGGCGTCGAATTCCCAGGTGATCCCATGATCGGTCGCATTCCCGTCCTCGACCTCGCACCGCTCGTCGACTGCGGCCGACGACCGGTCAAGGCCGTCGTGGGAGAGACCTTCGAGGTGACCGCCACGGTGTTCCGCGAGGGGCACGATGCGGTGGGGGCGAACGTGGTGCTGCGGGACGCCCAGGGCCGCAGCGGGCCGTGGACGCCGATGCGGGAGCTGAGCCCGGGCACCGACCGGTGGGGCGCGGAGGTCACCCCCGACGCCGAGGGCCGCTGGACGTACGCGGTGGAGGCCTGGGGCGATCCGGTGGCGACGTGGCGGCACCACGCGCAGGTCAAGATCCCGGCCGGGATCGACACGGACCTGGTGCTGGAGGAGGGCGCCCGGCTGCACGAACGGGCCGCCGCCGGGGTGCCGAAGAAGAGCGGCCGGGAGGCGGTGCTGAGCGCGGTGGACGCCCTGCGCGACCGCGGCCGGCGCCCGGCCGACCGGCTCGCCGCGGCCCTCGCGCCCGGGGTCACGGCCGCGCTGGCCGCGTGGCCGCTGCGCGAACTGGTCACCGCCGGCAGGCCCGTTCCGGTGCTGGTGGAGCGCGAGCGGGCGCTGTTCGGCGCGTGGTACGAGATGTTCCCGCGTTCGGAGGGGGCGGTGGTGGCGGAGGGCGGCCGGCCCCGGAGCGGTACGTTCCGGACGGCCGCCGAGCGGCTGCCGGCGATCGCCGCGATGGGCTTCGACGTCGTCTACCTGCCCCCGGTCCACCCCATCGGCACCTCGTTCCGCAAGGGGCCCAACAATGCGCTCGCCGCGGGCCCTTGGGACGTGGGCAGCCCCTGGGCCATCGGCTCGCCGGAGGGCGGGCACGATGCGCTGCACCCCGACCTGGGCACGTTCGAGGACTTCGCGCATTTCGTGTCCCGGGCGCGCGAGCTGCGCATGGAGGTGGCGCTCGACTTCGCGCTGCAGTGCTCCCCCGACCACCCCTGGGTGGGCAAGCACCCGGATTGGTTCCACCACCGCGCCGACGGCTCCATCGCCTACGCCGAGAATCCGCCGAAGAAATACCAGGACATCTATCCCCTGGCCTTCGACGCGGACCTGGAGGGGCTGACCGCGGAGACGCTGCGCGTGCTGCGCTTCTGGATGGAGCGCGGGGTCCGTGTCTTCCGCGTCGACAATCCCCACACGAAGCCCGTGGTCTTCTGGGAGCGGGTGATCTCCGAGATCGGGCGCACGGATCCCGATGTCGTCTTCCTCGCCGAGGCGTTCACCCGGCCCGCGATGATGCGTACCCTGGGTGCCATCGGATTCCAGCAGTCGTACACCTACTTCACCTGGCGCAACACCAAGCACGAGATCACGGAATACCTGACCGAACTCTCCGGTGAATCGGCCGCGTTCATGCGCCCGAACCTGTTCGTGAACACTCCCGACATCCTGCACGCCTACCTGCAGGACGGCGGCCGGCCCGCCTTCGCGGCACGCGCGGTGCTGGCGGCGACGCTGAGCCCGTCCTGGGGCGTCTACGCGGGATTCGAGCTGTGCGAGAACACGCCGGTGCGCGGGGGCAGCGAGGAGTACCTCGACTCCGAGAAGTACCAACTGCGGCCGCGCGACTGGGAGAAGGCCGAGCGCGAGGGGCACAGCCTCGCCCCGCTGCTCACCGTCCTCAACCGGCTGAGGCGACGTCACCCCGCCCTGCGCGGGCTGCGCAGCCTGCGCTTCCACGGCACCGACAACGATGCCGTGATCGCCTACTCCAAGCGCTCCGGGAACTCCTGCGTGCTGGCGGTCGTCAACCTCGACCCCCACCACACCCAGGAGGCGACGGTCTCGTTGAACATGCCGGAACTCGGCCTCGACTGGGGCGAGTCCGTGCCGGTGCGCGACGAGCTCACCGGAGAGACCTATCACTGGGGCAGGGGCAACTATGTGCGCCTCGAGCCGGGCCGCCCGATGGCGCCTGCGCACGTGTTCTCGCTGCGACCGTCCTCACCGATCGGAGGGTCACCCACACCATGATCGTCAACGAACCCGTCCAGGACACGTTCGAGGACACTCCCGCGAAGGACCGGGATCCCGACTGGTTCAAGCGCGCCGTCTTCTACGAGGTGCTCGTACGCTCGTTCCAGGACAGCGACGGTGACGGCATCGGCGACCTCAAGGGGATCACCGCCAAACTGGACTACCTGCAGTGGCTGGGCGTCGACTGCCTCTGGCTGCCGCCGTTCTTCCAGTCGCCGCTGCGGGACGGCGGCTACGACGTCTCCGACTACACCTCGGTGCTCCCGGAGTTCGGCGACCTCGCCGACTTCGTGGAGTTCGTGGACGCGGCGCATCAGCGCGGGATGCGCGTCATCATCGACTTTGTCATGAACCATACGAGCGATCAGCACGACTGGTTCCAGCAGTCGCGCACCGATCCCGACGGCCCGTACGGCGACTACTACATGTGGGCCGACGACGACAAGCAGTACCCCGACGCGCGCATCATCTTCGTCGACACCGAGACGTCGAACTGGACCTTCGACCCGGTGCGCAAGCAGTACTACTGGCACCGCTTCTTCTCCCACCAGCCGGACCTCAACTACGAGAACCCGGCCGTGCAGGAGGAGATCCTGGCCGCGCTGCGGTTCTGGCTGGACCTCGGCATCGACGGCTTCCGGCTGGACGCCGTGCCGTACCTGTTCGCGCAGGAGGGCACCAACTGCGAGAACCTGCCGCAGTCGCACCGGTTCCTCAAGCGCGTGCGGGCCGAGATCGACGCGCACTACCCGGACACGGTGCTGCTGGCGGAGGCCAACCAGTGGCCCGAGGACGTCGTCGACTACTTCGGGAACTTCGAGAACGGCGGCGACGAGTGCCATATGGCGTTCCACTTCCCCGTGATGCCGCGCATCTTCATGGCGGTGCGGCGGGAGTCGCGCTATCCCGTCTCGGAAATCCTGGCCAAGACCCCGGCGATCCCGTCCGGCTGCCAGTGGGGCATCTTCCTGCGCAACCACGACGAGCTCACGCTCGAGATGGTCACGGACGAAGAGCGCGACTACATGTGGGCGGAGTACGCCAAGGATCCCCGGATGCGGGCCAACATCGGCATCCGGCGCCGGCTGGCCCCGCTGCTCGACAACGACCGCAACCAGATCGAGCTGTTCACCGCGCTGCTGCTGTCCCTGCCCGGCTCGCCGATCCTGTACTACGGCGACGAGATCGGCATGGGCGACAACATCTGGCTCGGCGACCGGGACGCGGTGCGCACGCCGATGCAGTGGACCCCGGACCGCAACGCGGGCTTCTCGTCGTGCGACCCGGGCCGGCTGTACCTGCCGACGATCATGGACCCGGTCTACGGCTACCAGGTCACGAACGTCGAGGCGGCGATGTCCTCGCCGTCCTCGCTGCTGCACTGGACCCGCCGGATGATCGAGATCCGCAAGCAGAACCCGGCGTTCGGCCTCGGCTCCTACACGGAGCTGCAGTCGAGCAACCCGGCGGTGCTGGCCTTCCTGCGCGAGCACGGTGACGACCTGGTCCTGTGCGTGAACAATTTCTCCCGCTTCGCACAGCCGACCGAGCTGGACCTGCGCACGTTCAACACCCGGCACCCGGTCGAGCTGATCGGCGGCGTCCGCTTCCCCGCCATCGGCGAACTGCCCTATCTGCTGACCCTCGCAGGCCACGGCTTCTACTGGTTCCGCCTGCGCCGTACCGTCCCGGCCACGACGGCGGGCCACTGATTCCCCCCTGTGCGCGGCCCGCCCGCGCACAGGCGTTTTCCCGTCCCGACCCTGGGAACGCCTACTACTACGCACGGGCCGGGCCGAAGAGATCGCATCCGCACACACGGGCCGTTGTCGCTGACCGTACGGACGATCCTCGCCCGACACGTCCCGCACCGCGCACTGGACAAAGCCGCAATCCGGGACACTTTGCCCAACCTGTCGTGTGCCCGGGGAAAGGACGCGACGTCATGTCACGATCGCCCGACCGGCAGGGTGCCCTTCCCGTCGGTGACCATGCCGATGCCCCCGCGGCCGGCCCGCAGCCGGCCGCCGCCCCCGCGCCACGGGCCGACCCCGGCGCGCCGCAGGACCCGGGGCTGCTGCCCTCCCTCGCCCCGCTCCTGCGGGAATGGCTGCCGCGGCAGCGGTGGTTCGCGGGGAAGGGGCGGCCCATCGTCGGGTTCGCCCTCGTATCCGCCACCGAGCTGCTCCCCCAGGCCCCCGGCGGCACCGCCCCGGGGCTGCTGCACCTGCTCGTGCGGGCCCGGCAGCCCGCGGCCGCGGGCCGGAACGGCGGCACCCAGGACTGCTATCAACTGCTGCTCGGCGTCCAGGACGTGCTGCCCCCGCA
The DNA here is from genome assembly GCF_058146165.1 of Streptomyces sp. AM25. NCBI lineage: Bacteria > Bacillati > Actinomycetota > Actinomycetes > Kitasatosporales > Streptomycetaceae > Streptomyces > Streptomyces sp. AM25. Next base: position 161,881 of record NZ_JBKIWN010000015.1, read on the forward strand.
GCTGGCCGCGGCGCTCATCGGCCGCCCGGCCGACGGGCCGCTGCACGGCTGCACCCTCTACGAGGGGCTCGCCGACCCCCGGCTCGCCGCGCTCCTGCTGGAGCGGCTCCGGATGCCCGGCCGGCTCGGCCCGCTCCGTTTCAGCCGCGAAACGGACGCCGCCATCCCGCCCGGCCTCACGCCCCGCCTCCTGGGCACCGAGCAGTCCAACTCCTCGGCCGTGTACGGCGAAACGTATATCCTCAAGCTCTTCCGCCGCGTGGGCCCCGGCACCAACCCCGACCTCGAACTGCCCCGTGCACTCGCGAACGCCGGCTGCTCGCGCGTCCCCGCGCCCGCCGCCTGGTTCGAGGCCGCGCCGCCCGGCCCGGCCGGCGCGGAACCGATGACCCTGGGCGTGCTCCAGCCCTACCTCCCCGGCTCCGCCGACGGCTGGCAACTGGCCCTGGGCGCCCTGGCCGTGCGCGCCGACTTCACCGCCTCCGCACGCGCCCTCGGCCACGCCACGGCCGAGGTCCACCTGGCCCTGGCCGAGGCCCTGCCCACGGTCGTGCTGCGCCGCCCGCAGCTCGAACGCCTCGCCGCCGCCATGACCGGGCGCCTGGACGCCGCCGCCGACGCCGTGCCCGCACTGCGCCCGTACCGGACCGCCCTGCGCGGCGCCTACGAGGAACTCGCCGCGCTCGGCCGGGCCGGACGCACCTGGCGCGCCCAGCGCATCCACGGCGACCTGCACCTCGGCCAGGCGCTGCGCACGGCGGCGGACGGCCGCTGGTCGCTCATCGACTTCGAGGGCGAGCCCGCCCGCCCGCTGGCCGAGCGGCGCCGGCCGCAGCCGGTCGCCCGGGACGTCGCGGGCATGCTGCGCTCCTTCGACTACGCGGCGGCCGTCGGCCACGCGACCGGCACCGACTGGGCACAGCGCGCCCGCGACGCCTTCTGCGAGGGCTACGCCGCCGTGCACCACGACCCCCGCGAGGACCCCCGGCTGCTGCGGGCCCACGAGACCGACAAGGCCGTCTACGAGGTGCTGTACGAGGCCCGGCACCGCCCGGACTGGCTGCCCGTCCCGATGTCCGCGATCCACCGCCTCGCCGGGGTGCCCGCCCCCGGCCCGAACCCCGCATGACCGCGCACCCGACGCATTCCCCTGGGAGGACCACCCCGTGACCGCACGACCCCCGTCCGGCCCCGTCCCCTGCGACTCCGCCGGGGTCCCCGTCCCGGCGACGTTCCTGCCGGCCCGGTCCGGCGCCGTACCGAGGCCCTCGCGGGCGGCGGATCCGGGGCCGGGGTCCGACGCGCCCCGGGCCCATCCGGACCCGGTCCCGGTCCCGCTCCCTCCCCCGTGCCCGCGCCCGCGCCCGGCGCCCTCGACTCCCCTGCACCGCCGCCCCGTTGTCCCCCGGCCGGAGGCGACCCCCGGCGGCACCCGGCCCGCCGACCCGCTGGACGACGCCGACCGCGCGCGCCTGGTGCACGGCGCGCATCACGACCCGCACGCCCTGCTGGGCGCCCACCACGTGCCCGGCGGCATCCTCTTCCGCACCCTGCGCCCCTTCGCGCGCTCCGTGGCGGTCACCGCCAAAGGGCTCCGGGCGGAGCTGTTCGACGACGGGGACGGGCTGTTCTCCGGAGTCCTGCCGCTCAGCGAGATCCCCGACTACCGGCTCACGGTCGGGTACGAGGACGCGGACGACACCGGGCTCCACGACCCGTACCGCTTCCTGCCCGCCCTCGGCGAGCTCGACCTGCACCTGATCGGCGAGGGCCGGCACGAGGAGCTGTGGCGGGCGCTCGGCGCGCACCCGATGGTGCACGAGGGCGTGAACGGCACCCGGTTCACGGTGTGGGCGCCCAATGCTCAGGGCGTGCGCGTGGCGGGCGACTTCAACTACTGGGACGCCACCGGGCACCCCATGCGCTCGCTCGGCGCCACCGGCGTGTGGGAGCTGTTCCTGCCCGGCGTCGGCGAGGGCGCGCTGTACAAGTTCCGGATCACCCGCCCCGACGGCTCGCACACGCTGCGCGCCGACCCCATGGCCCGGCGCACCGAGGCCCCGCCCGCCACCGCGTCCGTCGTGCACGTCTCGCACCACCGCTGGCAGGACGGCGCCTGGATGGAGAGCCGGGGCGAACGGCCCGTCCACGAGGCCCCGTTCTCCGTCTACGAGGTGCACCTGCCGTCCTGGCGCCCCGGCCTCGGCTACCGGCAGCTGGCCGATCAGCTCCCCGCGTACGTCAAGGACCTCGGCTTCACGCACGTGGAGCTGCTGCCCGTCGCCGAGCACCCCTTCGGCGGCTCGTGGGGCTACCAGGTCACCGGCTTCTACGCCCCGACCGCCCGCCTGGGCACGCCCGACGACTTCAAGTACCTGGTGGACGCCCTGCACCGGGCCGGCATCGGGGTGCTCGTCGACTGGGTGCCCGCGCACTTCCCCAAGGACGACTGGGCGCTGGCCGCCTTCGACGGCCGCCCGCTGTACGAGCCCCAGGACCCGGTGCGGGCGGCCCATCCCGACTGGGGCACGCTGGAGTTCGACTACGGGCGCAAGGAGGTCCGCAACTTCCTGGTGGCGAACGCGGTCTACTGGTGCGAGGAGTTCCACGTCGACGGCCTGCGCGTGGACGCCGTCGCCTCGATGCTCTACCTCGACTACTCGCGCGGTCCGGGCCAGTGGACGCCGAACGTCCACGGCGGCCGGGAGAACCTCGACGCGGTCGCCTTCCTCCAGGAGATGAACGCGACGGTCTACCGCCGCTGCCCCGGCGTCGTCACCGTCGCCGAGGAGTCCACCGCCTGGGACGGCGTCACCCGCGCCACCCACCACACGGGCCCCGGCGGCTTCGGCGGCCTGGGCTTCGGCCTGAAGTGGAACATGGGCTGGATGCACGACTCCCTGCAGTACATGTCCAAGGAGCCGGTGCACCGCAAGTACCACCACGGCGAGATGACCTTCGCGATGGTGTACGCGTACAGCGAGAACTACGTGCTGCCCATCTCGCACGACGAAGTGGTGCACGGCAAGCGCTCGCTGGTGTCGAAGATGCCGGGCGACTGGTGGCGGCAGCGCGCCGACCACCGCGCGTTCCTGGGCTTCATGTGGGCCCACCCCGGCAAGCAACTCCTCTTCATGGGACAGGAGTTCGCCCAGGGGGCGGAGTGGTCGGAAGGCCACGGTCCGGACTGGTGGCTGCTCGACCCCTCGTACGCGGCCGAAGCCGACCACCGCGGCGTACGGAACCTGGTGCGCGACCTCAACGGGCACTACACCGCCACACCCGCCCTGTGGCAGCGGGACACCGTGCCGGACGGCTTCGAATGGGTCGACGGCGACGCGGCCGAGGACAACGTCTTCGCCTTCCTCCGCTACGACGCGGAGCGCTCGCCGCTCCTCGCGGTCTGCAACTTCTCCCCGGTCGTCCGGCACGGCTACCGGCTGGGCGTGCCGGCCGGGCACGCGGTGTGGGAGGAGATCCTGAACACGGACGCGGTGCGGTACGGGGGGAGCGGGATCGTCACCCCGGACCCGGTGAAGACGGAGGCGGCGGAGAGCCACGGCCGCCCGGTGAGCGTGACGCTGACGTTGCCGCCGCTGGGGACGGTGTGGCTGCGGCCGGGGCGGGAGAGCTGAGCGGTTCACTCTTTCGGGTGTACGGCAATGCCGGGCGGGCACGCCTCCGTCCCTCCCGATTCGCGCGCGGCCGGCCGCCGGACCACACTTGCCGTCCCTGCCGCTCGACCCGAAGGGAGCAGAGCGATGCGAATCAACCGACCACTTGCCGTCACCGCGGCCGCCTTCTGCGGCGCGCTCGCGCTCGGTGCAGGCCCTGCCGTCGCCGCCACCGCCGCACCACAGGCGGCGCCCGCCGCCGTGGCGGACGATCCCCCGCCGCCGCCGGGTACGGGCGATCCGGATCCCGGCGACGACGACGGCGGCGACGACCTGTCGATACCCGCTCTCGATTCCGTGGACCAGTATCTGGACGGCCTGGACGCAGGCCTGGACCAGTACATCGCCGGAGCCCTGGCGAGCTGAACGGCCGCCGCCGGTCCGGGACTTCGGCCCGGCGGCAACCGAGCAGGTATCGGACAAACCTGCCCTGCGGGGTTTCGGTGCATCCGGTACCGGCTCCGGCCGGCATACCCGCCCGGCCTGGGAAGGCTCGGGCGGGCGGACGGCCGGGGCGGTGGCCGCAAGCCGCCGCCCCGGCCGTCGACAGGGCCCTGACCCCCTGGACGTGGCCTGTCGGGGCTCCTAGTGTCCGCGGCGATGGGCGGCAGCGCGGTACGGCAACCGGGCTGTACCGAACATCCCGCCCCGGGCCCTCGGGAGGGGTCGATGACGATCCAGGCCACGTTCAACCGCTCCCAGCTCAAATGGGACACGTACATGTTCCTCGGGGACCAGTACCTGCTCTACAGCCTGACCGACAACGTCGTGCGCCTCGGCCCCCGGGCCATCAGCACGGGCTGGCCGGGCCTGCAGGACACCCAGTTCGCCGGCGCCATCGACGCCGCCGTGCCCTTCTCGTTCCGCTTCAACCCGGCGGCGATCACCCTGCCGGAGGAGAAGGACTACCTCTACATCTTCCGTGGCGACCAGTACGTGCGCTACGACGTGGCGAACGAGCAGATCCTCTACGGCCCGCTGGAGATCGCCCCGATGTGGCCGGGCATGAAGGACGCCGGGTTCGAGCGGGACCTCGACGCCGCGTTCCTCGACCAGGAGGACGTCCCCTTCGGGACCGTGGACACGTACTACTTCTTCAAGGGTGACAGGTTCGTCACCTACGACATCCTCGCGGACCGTGTGAACGGCGGCCCGTACCTCATCGCCGACAAGTGGCCCGGGCTCAAGGAGGCCGGTCTCGACCGCGACCTCGACGCGGTGGTCTACCAGATCATCCCCGCCCAGGTCCTGGCCGGGACGAAACGCCGGCTGTGCTACTTCGTCAAGGGCGACCAGGTGCTGCAGTTCGACCTCGACGAGTGGAAACCGCTGAGCGGCGCCCGCAGCATGTCCGACATGTGGCCCGGCCTCAAGGGCACCGCGTTCGCCTCGGCCGCGCCCGCGCCTCCCTTCCAACCGGTCAAGGCGCGCGCCGACTTCAGGATCAGCTTCGTCAACAGGGGCGAGTTCGAGCCCGAGCCCTACGGCTCGATCACGCTCGACATCAAGGACGGCAGCTACTTCCGCATCTGGACCCAGAAGAACCAGGGCAACGCCACCCCGACCCGCACCAGTGCGGCCCCGTCCATGAACCTGCCGTTCACCGCGGCCGACATCGCCAAGGTCGCCTGCTGGGTCGACGAGTACGACCTGGCCAGCGGCGACGACTTCCTCGCCCGCGGCAACACGGCCTTCACCGGCAACGGCTCCTACACCGTGAGCAGCGACGACGGCCACGTCACCGTCGACGTGACCATCACACCGGTCGCCTGACCCCGCCTCGGCCGCGGCGGCCGTCGGCCGCCGCGGCCGAGCGCACGGCGATCACCGGTCGACGTTGCGGATCATCCGCTGCAGGACGCTGAGCACGGTGGCGTACTCCTCGTCCGTGACGCCGTCGTGAATCTGCGAACGCGCCTGGGACATCAGTGCCTTGAGCTCTTCCTTCGCCTTCCGCCCCGCCTCCGTGAGGGTCAGGAGGCCGGTTCCGCCGACGGCGAGCCAGCCGCGGTGGAGGAGGGCGTCGACGGCGTGGCCCATGTCCTCCGCCCCCACGCCGTAGGGGAATCCGTCCGCCCGGGTGCAGAGCTCCGCACGGCCGAGGCCGTGTTCGGCGCCGTCCACGTGGACGAGCGTCCACCACTGCGGCTGGGTGACGTCCACCCGGGCCAGCGCATCGCGGGCGTGCCGGAGGATCGCCTGGGTGGTGGTCCAGGTCCAGTAGCCGACGGGCCGGCCGGCCGGTGCTTGTGTCGTCATGACCGGAACGCTAGAAACTCAACCGGGGTTGAGGTCAAGGGCGCCGTAGCGGGGGCAGCGCGCCCTTCAAGGCCCCCGCGCGCCCTCCCCCACAGGAGTGGGCCCACGTGCGCCGCGCCCCGTGCGGGGCAGTCTCCAGGCCGGCCCGTCCCCGAACTCCTGTCAGGAGTACGCCTTGAAGACCTTCCGCAGCATCGCGGTCACCGCCGTCCTCGCCCTGGGCGGCATCGCGCTCGCCGCACCCGCACAGGCCGCGGCCCCGCCGGCTCCGGCAGCGCCCGTCGTCGACAACCACGGCGACAACCACGGCGACGATCACGGCGGTGACCACGGCGGTGACCACGGTGGTGACCACGGTGGTGACCACGGCATCACCGACACCTTGTTCGCCCTCCTCGAGGCACTCCTGCCCGAGCTCGCAAGCAACGTCTGACCGCTCCGCCGGCGGAAACCCTCACTCTCCACGGGCGCAAACGAGGGTTTCCGCCGGCGGAGTCCGCGACTCCGCCCCAGCCGCCCCCGGCACGGGCACGGGCACCGCCTCGTCCGTCAACACCCCCTCGTCGAACGGCAGGCGTCCCGCCAGCACCTCCCGGCACCGGTCCCCGTCGATCTCCTTCATCCAGGTGCCGATCAGCACCGTCGCCACCGCGTTCCCCGCGAAGTTCGTCATCGCCCGGGCCTCGCTCATGAAGCGGTCGATGCCGACGATCAGGCCGACCCCGTCCACCAGGTCCGGGCGGTGCGACTGCAGGCCGCCCGCCAGCGTCGCCAGGCCCGCGCCCGTCACGCCCGCCGCGCCCTTCGAGGCGATCATCATGAACAGCAGCAGCGAGGCCTGCTGGGCCAGCGACAGCGGCTTGCCCATCGCCTCCGCCACGAACAGCGACGACATCGTCAGGTAGATGGCCGTGCCGTCCAGGTTGAACGAGTAGCCCGTCGGGACCGTGATGCCGACGACCGGGCGGCTCACGCCCAGGTGTTCCATCTTGGCGATCAGGCGCGGCAGCGCCGACTCCGACGAGGACGTGGAGAGGATCAGGAGGAACTCCCGCCCCAGGTACTTCAGCAGCGCGAAGACGTTCACCCCGGCCACCAGGCGCAGCAGCGCCCCCAGGACCACCACCACGAACAGCACGCACGTCACATAGAAGCCGATCATGATGACGGCCAGGGACTTCAGCGCATCCACGCCCGTCGCCCCGACCACCGCCGCGATCGCCCCGAACGCGCCCACGGGGGCGGCCCACATGATCATCGACAGGATCCTGAAGACCAGCTTCTGGATGTGGCCGATGCCCCGCAGCAGCGGCTCGCCGCTCGCGCCCATCGCCTGCAGGGCGAAGCCCGCCAGCAGCGCCACCAGCAGCGTCTGGAGCACCTCGCCGCCGGTGAAGGCGGACACCAGCGTGGTGGGGATGATGCCCAGCACGAAGTCCGCCGTCGACTCGCTCGCCCCCTTCGCCTGCGCCGCCCCCGCGTGCCGCAGGCTCTCGGTCAGGTGCAGGCTGCTGCCCGGCTCCAGGAGGTTGCCGACCAGGAGGCCGATCGCCAGCGCGACCGTGGACATCACGACGAAGTAGCCGAGGGCCAGGCCGCCCACCGCGCCGACCTTCGCCGCCTTCCGCACCGAGCCGATGCCCAGCACGATCGTGCAGAAGATGACGGGCGAGATCATCATCTTGATCAGGTTCACGAAGCCCGTGCCCAGCGGCTTGAGCTGGACGGCCACGCCGGGTGCGGCGAAGCCGAGGACGATGCCCGCGAGCACCGCCGCGATCACCGCGAGGTAGAGGTAGTGCGTCCGGTCCCGGCGGCGCCCGGGGGTGTCCGGCGCCGATGTCTGCGCTGCCATGGCCATGGGGGTGGTCTCCTCGCCATCGAGGTCGTGCTCGGTACGTGCCCCGCTCCCGCACGAGTGGGGCACCGCGAACTATGCATCGCGATGTGACCGTGGTCACGCTTCCGTGCATTACGTTCATGAAGGCACCAGCGGGCAGAATTCCGGCCATGCGCAAACCCCGCATACGACGCCCCCGCAGTCTGGCGGGTCAGCTGTTCGCGATGCAGATCGTGCTGGTCGTCCTGGTGGTGGCCGGGTGCGCCGCGTTCGCCTACGTCTCCGACCACAACGAGGCCCAGGAGGCCGCCCGTCGCGAGGCGACGGCCGCGGCCACGGCCGTCGCGGCCTCGCCCGCCGTACGCTCGGCCGTACGCTCGCCGGATCCGGCGGCCGTCCTCCAGCCGTACGCGGAGCAGGTGCGGCACGAGACGGACGTCGACTTCGTCACGATCATGAGCCCGGGCGGCATCCGCTGGACACATCCCGACCCGACCCGCATCGGCGAGCGCTTCCTCGGCCACACCGGGCCCGCGCTGGAGGGGCGGACGTTCTCCGAGACGTACACCGGGACCCTGGGCCCGTCCGTGCGCGTCGTCGCACCCGTGCGGGACGCCGACGGGACGGTCACCGCGCTCGTCGCCGCGGGCATCACGGTCGACGCGATCAGTGCGCAGATGCGTCACCAGGCCATGGCCCTGGCGGCGGTGGCCCTGCTCGTGCTGCTGCTCGGCGGCGCCGGGACGTACCTGCTCAACGGGCGGCTGCGGCGGCACACGCACGGCATGAACGCCACCGAGCTCAGCCACATGCACGACTACCACCAGGCCGCGCTGCACGCGGTGCGCGAGGGCCTGCTGATGCTCGACGGGCAGCAGCGCATCGCGCTCGTCAACGACGGCGGGCGCGAACTGCTGGGCCTGCGGGGCGACTGCATCCACCGCCACGTCGGCGAGCTGGGGCTGCCCGCGTCCCTCACCGAGGCGCTGCTCTCCCCCGGCCCGCGCGTCGACGAGGTGCACCTGACCGCGGACCGGACGGTCGTCCTCAACACCTCGCCGGTCTCCAGCGGCGAGCGCCGCGGCACCGTCGTCACCCTGCGCGACCACACCGAACTCCAGTCGCTGTCCGGCGAGTTGGACTCCGTGCGCGGCTTCGCCGAGGCGCTGCGCTCGCAGGCGCACGAGGCCGCGAACCGGCTGCACGCCGTGGTCTCGCTCATCGAACTCGGCCGCACGGACGAGGCCGTGGAGTTCGCCACCGCGGAACTGGAGCTCGCCCAGGCCCTGACCGACCGCGTCGTGGAGGCCGTGGCCGAGCCGGTGCTCGCCGCGCTGCTGCTCGGCAAGGCCGCCCAGGCCAACGAGCACGGCGTGGAGCTGGTGATGACGCCGGACACCCGGATCGACGACGGGCTGCTGCCGGCCGGCCTGCCCGCCCGCGATCTCGTGACCGTCCTCGGCAACCTGATCGACAACGCTGTCGACGCCGCCCGCGACGTCCGCGGGACCGGCCAGGTCACCGTCACCGTGCGGGCCGACGCACAGGCGGGCGAACTGCTGCTGCGCGTCGGCGACTCGGGGCCGGGCGTGGCCCCCGACGCCGTGGACGAGGTGTTCCGGCGCGGCTGGTCCACCAAGGTGCCGGCCGGGGCGGACCGCGGCGGCGCCCACGGCCGCGGGCTCGGGCTCGCCCTCGTCCAGCAGGCCGCCCGCCGCAACGGCGGCACGGTCGGGCTCGGCCGGTCCCCGTCCGGCGGCGCCGAGTTCACCGTCCGGCTGCCGCTGGGCCGGCCCGGCCGCACCCGGAACGACACCGCCGAAGACGACCCCACAGGAGTACGCGCATGAGCACAGCCCAGCCGACGACCCCGGGCGCCGCGCCCGTCCCGCCCGGCCCCGCCATCAAGGTCCTCGTCGTCGAGGACGACCCCGTCGCCGCGGACGCGCACGCGCTCTACGTGAGCCGGGTGCCCGGCTTCGCCGTGGCCGGCGTGGTGCACTCGCGGAACGACGCCACGCAGTTCCTCAAACGCACGGCCGTCGACCTGCTGCTCCTCGACCTCTACCTGCCCGACGGGCACGGCCTCCAGCTCGTCCGCTCGCTGCGCAGCGCGGGCCACGGGGCGGACGTCATAGCCGTGACGTCCGCCCGCGACCTGGCCGTGGTGCGGGAGGGCGTCTCGCTGGGGGTCGTGCAGTACGTGCTCAAGCCGTTCACGTTCGCCACGCTGCGGGACCGGCTCGGCCGGTACGCGGAGTTCCGTGCGGCCGTGGGCGAGGCGAGCGGGCAGGAGGAGGTGGACCGCGCGCTGGCCGTGCTGCGCGCCCCGCAGCAGGCCGCGCTCCCCAAGGGCCTCTCGGTGGACACCCTGAACACGGTCACCGAGGCGCTGCGCAAGGCCGACGCCGAGGGCGTCTCGGCGGGGGCGGTCGCCGAGGCGGTGGGCGCCTCGCGGATCACGGCGCGCCGCTATCTGGAGTACCTGGTGGAATCCGGGCGGGCGGCCCGCGCACCGCAATACGGGCAGGTCGGGCGCCCGGAGCTGCTGTACCGGTGGCTGAGCCGGGGCTGACCGACGCGTGCGCGGGGGCGCGGAAGGGAACGTACGTCCTCAGAGTCGGACGACAGCCGGACATCGGGAGGTCCTGCCGTGCGCCCCACCGCCCCTGCACTCATCGCCGTCACCGTCGTCCTCGGCACGCTCCCCGCCTGCGGGGGTGATGCCAACGGCAGCCCGGACACCGTGAAGATCGCCTATCAGCGCACCACGGACAGCAAGGTGCGGACGATGGACGACTTCCTGGCCAGGGTGAAGAAGCAGTTCGAGCGGGACCACCCGGGCAAGCACCTCGAACCGGTGCCGATCCAGGCGGCCCAGGAGGACTACTACGCCAAGGTCCAGCAGATGATGCGGTCCGCGAAGACCGCGCCGGACCTGGTCCACGAGGACACCTTCCTCATCAACTCCGACATCAAGGCGGGCTATCTGAGACCACTGGACGACAAGCTGGCGGGCTGGAAGGACTGGAGCCGCTTCGCCCCGACGGCGAAGGCGGCCGCCCGGGCCGAGGACGGGAAGACGTACGGCGTCCCGGACGGGACGGACACCCGGGGCCTGTGGTTCAACAAGGAGATCTTCGCCAGGGCCGGGCTCCCGGCGGACTGGCAGCCGCGCACCTGGCAGGACGTCCTCGACGCGGCCCGCACCGTCAAGCGCAAGGTGCCCGGCGTCATCCCGCTCAACGTCTACACGGGCAAGGCCGCCGGCGAGTACGCCACCATGCAGGGCTTCGAGATGCTGCTGTACGGGACGGGCGCGGACCCCCTCTACAAGCCGTCGGAGCGGAAGTGGGTGACCGGCAGCAAGGGCTTCCGGGACGCGCTGGAGTTCGTGCGCACGGTCTACGCGGAGAAGCTCGGGCCCGACCCGTCGGACGCGCTCGACCCCAACATCGACTCCCGGGTGGCCTCCGACTTCCTGCCCTCGGGGAAGCTCGCGATCGACCTGGACGGCTCCTGGCTCGGCAAGAACTGGCAGCCGGGCAGCGGGCATCCGTGGCCGCAGTGGCCGAAGGTGATGGGACAGGCGGCCTTCCCCACGCAGAACGGCCAGGACCCGCGCGTGGTCAGCCTGTCCGGCGGCTGGACGTGGGCGATCAGCGCCAAGTCCCGCAAGGCGGACCTGGCGTGGCAGGCGGTCGAGGAGCTGCAGAACATGGCCAACGCGACCGACTGGACGGTGCGGGACGGCCAGATCGCGGTGCGCACGGACGTCGCCGCGGACCCGCAGTACCTGCAGTCGCTGCCGGGCATCCGCTTCTTCACGGGACTGGTCGCCTACACGCACTACCGTCCGGCCCTGCCCGTCTATCCGCAGGTCTCCAGTGCCATCCGGGACGCGATGGAGTCCGTGACGACGGGGGACGCGACGGCGGCGGTGGCGGCGCAGCGCTATGACGGCGCGCTGAAGTCGATCGCCGGGCGGTGAGGGCGGTGACCGGTTCGCGCACCGCGCGCTGGCTGCCGCTCGCGCCGGCGACCGCACTGCTGCTGCTCTTCCTCGCCGGGCCCATCGCCTACTGCGTGTACCTCGCCTTCACGGACATGCAGCTCACCGGCCAGGCCTCCGCCTCCTTCGTCGGCTTCGCCAACTTCCGCCGGGCCTTCGGGGATCCGGGCTTCCGCAATGCGGTGGGGATGACGCTGGTCTTCACCGTGGTGTCGTCGCTCGTGGGCCAGAACAGCCTGGGCTTCGCGCTGGCGGCCCTGATGCGGCGCGCCTCGAAGGCGGTGCGGACGGCCGTGGGCACGGTGGTGGTCGCGGCGTGGGTGCTGCCGGAGATCGTGGCGGCGTTCCTGCTGTACACGTTCTTCAACCGGCGCGGCACGCTCGACGCCATCCTGGAGTGGCTCCATCTGCCCACGCAGAACTGGCTGTTCACGCTGCCGATCCTGGCGGTCTCGTTCGCGAACGTGTGGCGCGGCACGGCCTTCTCCATGCTGGTGTACTCGGCCGCGCTGGACGGCATCCCGCAGGACGTGACGGAGGCGGCGGAGGTCGACGGCGCGCGGGGCCTGCGCCGCTTCTGGCACGTCACACTGCCGATGATCCGGCGGTCGGTCGGGACGAACCTGATGCTCAACACCCTGCAGACACTGTCGGTGTTCGGCCTGATCTGGGCGATGACGCGCGGGGGGCCGGGCAATCGGAGCGAGACGCTGCCGGTGTTCATGTACGACCAGGCCTTCTTGAAGGCGCTGATCGGGTACGGGACGGCGGTGGCGCTGCTGTTGTTGTTGGTGGGGGCGGGGTTCTCCATGGTGTATCTGCGGCTGATGCGGGATGAGGTGTGACGCCGGACGGAGCCGCGACACGGGGCCGCAGGCCCCGCACCGCGCCCCCCTGGCCGCCCCGGTACCTACTGCGGCGGCTCCGGCTTGATGATCGCGAACGGCGCCCCGAACGGGTCCGTCAGCCAGCACATCCGGCCGACGTCCTGGACGTCGGCCGCCGGCATCAGGACCGTGCCGCCGGTGCCCTGCGCCCTGGTGACGGTCGCGTCCACGTCGTCCACCGAGAAGTACGGTATCCAGCGCGTCTCCTCCGCGTCGCTCTGCAGCCCGGCGAGGCCGCCGAAGGACGCGTCCTGCTGATCGCCCTCCCCCGTGGACAGCACCGTGTACGCCATGCCCGGCATGTCCATCGCCCGCGAGCGCCAGCCGAACACCGCCTTGTAGAAGCCGACGGCGCCGGCCGGATCCCCGGTGTGGAGTTCCGCCCAGCACAGGGCGTCGGACTCCGAGGCCTTCTCCAGGCCCTTGACCGCGGCCGGCTGCCAGACGGCGAAGTCCGCACCGCCGGAGTCGGTGAAGTGGGCCATCCGTCCGGCCTCGAAGACGTCGAACGGGGCGCTGCGCACCCGCCCGCCGTTCTGCTCCACGGCCTTGGCCGTGGCCTCCGCGTCCGATGTCCGGAAGTACAGCGTCCACGCCGGGCTCGCGCCCTCCTCCGTGAGGGGGCCGAGCGCCGCGACGGTCTTGCCGTCCTTCCGGAAGAACCCGTAGCCCCCGGAGTCCGGACCCGCGGACTCGAATTCCCAGTCGAAGACCGCGGTGTAGAAGGCGGCGGCCGCATCGGTGTCGGGACTGCCCAGGTCGAGCCAGTTCGGTGAGCCGGTGACGAAGTCTGTGGTGAGCATGGTGGGTGCCCCTTCGACGGATTCGCGCCGGGCTGCCCCGGCGCGATTCAGTCTGGCACCGGCCACTGACACTCGCGCGGCGCGCGACGGGTTCACCCGGTCGGACTACGCCGCCTGTCTCCGCCGGATCGCCATGGGCGGCGTACGGGGTGACGATGGAGGCGAAGAGCCGTTCATGACGCCGGACGCAGGAGGCACACCATGACCACGGCCAAGGACATCATGCATCCCGGTGCTCACTGGATTACCAAGAGTGACACCCTTCAACATGCGGCCCAGCTGATGCGCCAGCTCAACGTCGGCGCCCTGCCCGTCGGCGACGAGACCCACAACGAGCGGTTGTGCGGGATCATCACCGACCGCGACATCGTCGTGAAGTGCGTGGCGGAAGGCCGCAACGCGGCCGAGTGCAAGGCCTCGGACGTCATCGAGGGCACGCCGCGCTGGATCGAGGCGGACGCCGACATCGAGGACGTCCTCCACGAGATGGAGAGCCACCGGATCCGCCGGCTGCCGGTCATCGAGAACAAGCGCATGGTCGGCATGATCAGCGAGGCCGACCTGGCCCGGCACCTGCCGGACAACCAGCTCGCCGAGTTCGCCGGCCACATCTACTCCCCGGCACCGGTGCAACGGTGAGCCCGGCGGGGCGCCGCGGGTGAGGCCGGCGACCGACCTCACCGAGGCTGCCGCGGGCGGGGACGTCGCGCTATCCTCCGAGCGCCGCACGCGCACGGAGGTGGCCGTCATGCCCTCGCTCTCCGCCCGTCGCATCCGTCAACGGCTCGCCGCCGACGCCGCATTGCTCGTGGTGGCGGCAGCCTTCGCCATCCCCCTCGTGTGGCTGCTGAGCGCCTCCGTGGACGGCGCGGCAGGGCTGCGCGTGCGCCTCCCGGCGGCCCCGACGGGGGACAACTTCTCGGCGGTGCTGACCGACGAGATCACCTTCACGCCCATGCTCAACAGCCTGCTGCTGTGCGGCGGGGCGACCCTCCTGACGGTGGTCTGCGCGGCGCTCGCCGCGTACCCGCTCTCGCGCTACCGCTCGCGGTTCACGCGCCCGTACCTGATGGGCGTGCTGTTCGCGACCTGCCTGCCGATGACGGCGATCATGGTGCCGGTCTACGGGCTCTTCGTCCGCGTCGACCTCATCGACACCGTCTACGGCACGGCGCTCTTCCTCGCGGCCGCGCAACTGCCCTTCGCGATCTGGCTGATGAAGAACTTCATGGACGGCGTGCCGACGGTCCTGGAAGAGGCCGCGTGGACGGACGGGGCAGGCCGGTTCCAGGCGCTCGTACGGGTCATTCTGCCGCTCATGGGGCCGGGCCTCACAGTCGTGACTATCTACAGTTTCATCATGATGTGGGGCAATTTCTTCGTGCCGTTCATGCTGCTGCTGTCCCCCGACAAACTGCCCGCGTCCGTCAGCATCTTCACGTTCTTCGGCAACTACGGGCAGGTCGCGTACGGGCAGCTCGCGGCGTTCTCGATCCTCTACTCCACGCCCGTGGTGCTGCTGTACGCGCTCATCGCGCGCCGCCTCGGCGGCGGATTCGCGCTGGGTGGAGCGGTGAAGGGCTGACCGCCCGCCCGCGCTCGGGCACACGGCGAGCCCCGCCGTCCGGACCAGAACGGCGGGGCGCCACCACTTCGGATGACCGGCCCTGGGGTTCCCCCGTTCTCCCCCGTGCTGCCCAGGGCCGCCCGCATCTCCGGACCTGTCCCGAAACCACTGATGGGAGCAGGTCCCGCCTTGACTGCGGACATCCATGAAGGTACTCACTGGGCCGTCCGTCAGCTATGCGGAAAACGCGGATCTCGGCCGGAGAACGCGGTCTTCCGTGGGGAGCCCCGATGAGTGAACCCGACGAACCCGACGCAGACGCCCACGACCCGGCACTCGCCGCCGACGATCCCGGCGGCAGCATGCGCACGCTGGTGCGCGGCCAGAGCCTGGAGGAGACCCAGGCGATCATCAGCGGTGCGTACAGCCCGTACCGGCTCAGCGTGCTGGGCAGCGCCGACGCCTTCTCCGCGTGGTACGCCGAGGGCGGCTTCCCCGGCGTGACCGTCTCCGGGCTGCAGTACGGCGGAGCCGTGACCCTGGTGGACCCGCAGCCGCTCACCTCGTACCTGCTCGTCTGCCGGCTCAGCCACGGCAAGGTCAGAGTGGTGTCGCCGGGGCGCGAGGAGCGGGTCGTCTCGGCCGGGGAGACCTATGTGCTCGACCCGTACCGCAAGTTCCAGGTGTTCTGGGAGAGCGGGGCGCGGATGACGACCGTGCGGCTCTCGCGCGAGACGGTCGAGGCGGCGGCCGGCCAGGCGCTCGGCGGCGACGGGCCGGTCCGGGCCCGGTTCTCCCTCAACGGGGCCGTCTCACCGGCGGCGGTGCGCAGTTGGGAGGGCATCTCCGCGGCGCTGCACCGCGAGGTGCTCGGCGAGGGCGTCGCCCAGCACAGCCCGATCGTGGCGGCGCAGCTGACACAGGCGGCGGCCGCCATCCTCATGGAGACGCACGAGCTGATCACCCCGGGCGTGGACGTCCGCCGCACGGGCACCGTCGCGCACCCCGCGGTGCGCCGGGTGATGGCCCTGGCCCAGGAGCGGGCCGACGAGCCGCTGACGCTGGCGGACCTGGCCGCGACGGCCCGGGTCAGCCCGCGCGCCCTGCAGGAGGCGTTCCGCCGCTATCTGGACACCACACCGCTCGGCTATCTCCGCGAGGTCCGGCTGGCCCGGGCCCACGAGGAGCTGGCCGCTGCGCGGGGCGACGGCGACGTCACGGTCTCCGACGTGGCCTTCCGCTGGGGGTTCTCCAACCTGGGCCGCTTCGCGGCGGTCTACCAGCGGCGCTACGGGCATGCACCGTCGACGACGCTACGCACCTAGGGCGTGTCCGATGGGTCGGTGCGGGTCCTGCGGCGTCTGGTGCGGTGCATCGCAAGGCGGAGCATCATCCGCGTACTGGGCGTACTCGGGTGATGCGACAACGCGGCGAGGCGCCGTACCTGGGGGCACCTCCTGGGGGCACCTCCTGGGGGCACCCCCAGCGGTAGCTGGGGGAGGTAGCTGGGGGAGGTAGCTGGGGGAGCGCCGCAGGGCCCGTGCCGACCCATCGGACACGCCCTGGGGGACGCGCCCCGGAGGGGCGCGGGTCTGTATCGATTTGCGGCTCCGCCGCGTGGGCGCGACCAGCCACGACGAGCCCGCAGCCGAATGCATCCCCGGGATGACGGTGTCCGTCTGAAGGACTACGGACGGACGCCCCTCCCGACCGAAAGTCCGACGCCGGATTCCGGTCGTACGGCTGAGGTAAAGGCGGTTGGCGGCGCAGAGGATGGAATCACCGATTCCACCCCCTCCCGAGGAGCCCCCGTGTCCCGTGCGACGGCCTTCCCCGTCCCTCCCGTCCCCGTCGGCGCCGCCGCGGCCCGTGCCACCGGCCTCAGCAAGGTCTACGGCCACGGCGAGACCCGGGTGGCCGCCCTGGACGCGGTCGACGTGGAGTTCCGCCGAGCGGAGTTCACGGCGATCATGGGCCCGTCGGGCTCCGGCAAGTCGACGCTGATGCACTGCATGGCCGGGCTCGACTCGATCTCCGCCGGCTCCGCCCGGATCGGCGAGGTCGAGCTGGGCACGCTGGACGACCGCCGGCTGACCCGGCTGCGCCGGGACAAGGTCGGCTTCATCTTCCAGGCGTTCAACCTGCTGCCGACGCTGACGGCCCTGGAGAACATCACGCTCCCCATGGACATCGCCGGCCGCAGGCCCGACGCCGAGTGGGTGGAGCGGATCGTCGCGACGCTGGGCCTGTCCGGGCGGCTCGCGCACCGCCCGTCGCAGCTCTCCGGCGGCCAGCAGCAGCGTGTGGCCGTGGCCCGCGCGCTCGCCGCCAAGCCCGAGATCATCTTCGCGGACGAGCCCACCGGCAACCTCGACTCCCGCTCCGGCACCGAACTGCTGGGCTTCCTGCAGGAGTCGGTGCGGGTGCTGGGACAGACGGTCGTCATGGTCACCCACGACCCCGTCGCCGCCTCCTACGCGGACCGCGTGGTCTTCCTCGCCGACGGCCGCATCGTGGACGAGATGCACGAGCCGACCGCCGGCGCGGTGCTCGACCGCATGCGCCTCTTTCCCGGGGGAAACCCCCGGACCCCCGCATTCGAAACCAAGGGCCGTACGAACTGACCCGCTTGCCGCCTGCCGCTCACAACCTCCAGGACGACACCCACTGATGCTTCGTACAGCCCTGCGCAACGTCCTTGCGCAAAAGACCCGGCTGATGATGACCGCCCTCGCGGTCCTCCTCGGCACCGCCTTCGTCTCCGGCACGCTGATCTTCAGCGACTCCGTCGAGGGCGCCTTCCGCAACAAGATGGCCAAGAGCCTCGACGACGTCGCCGTCCAGGTGACCCCCGGGATGCCCGGCACCGATGCGCAGGACGGCCGCGCGCTCGACTCCCGCGTGGTGGACACCGTCGGCGCGCTGCCGGGCGTGGCCTCCGTGCGCCCGTCCGTCACCGGCGTCGTCGTGGTCGCCGACAAGCAGAACAACCCGGCCGGCAGCGACTGGGGCAGCACCGGCGCCAACTACGTGCCCGGCAAGGACGGCAAGGACAGCCGCTACCCGCTCGTGTCGGGACGCGGCCCGGCCGCCGAGGGCGAGATCGCCCTGGACGGGAAGACGGCCGGGAAGACCGGCGCCAAGGTCGGCGACACCGTGCGGCTGGCCGTCGACGGGCCGGTGCTGACGAAGAAGCTGGTCGGCATCGTCGAGACCGACGACCCGCGGGTCACCTCCGGCGGCAGCCTCGCACTGTTCGACACCGCGACCGCGCAGAAACTCCTCGGCAAGAAGGGCGAGTTCAGCGAGCTCGTCGTGACCGCGAAGCCCGGCACGGACCAGCAGCAGCTGACCGCCAAGGTGCGCGAGGTGCTGCCGAAGACCTTCGAGGCACAGAGCGGCGCGCAACTGGCGGCCGACCAGTCGAAGATGATCGACCGCGAGACCAGCTCGATCCGCAACACCTTCCTGGTGTTCGCCGGGATCTCCCTGTTCGTCGGCGTGTTCATCATCGCCAACACCTTCACCATGCTCATCGCCCAGCGCAGCCGGGAGATCGCCCTGCTGCGGGCCGTCGGCGCCTCGCGCCGCCAGGTGGTGCGCTCGGTGCTGGCCGAGGCCGCGATCCTCGGCCTGGTCGCCTCGGCCGGGGGCTTCGCCCTGGGGCTCGGCATAGCCGTCGGCCTGCCGAAGCTGCTGAAGTCGACCGGTGCGGAACTGCCGGACGGGCCGCTGGTGATCGAGCCGTCCGTCGTGCTGACCGCGCTCGCGGTGGGCGTCGTGGTGACGGTCCTGGCCGCGTGGCTGCCGTCGCGCAAGGCCGCGAAGATCGCCCCCGTCGAGGCGCTGGCCGGCGTGGACCAGGCCCCTGCGGCACGCAGTCTGATCGTCCGCAACTCCCTGGGCGCGGCGCTCACTTCGCTGGGCGTGGCCCTGATGCTGTACGTCACCACGCTGCGCGACGTCGGCGGCCTGACGTACGCCATGGCGGGCGCGGGGCTGACCCTCGCGGGCGTCATCGTCCTGGCGCCGCTGCTGTCCCGCCCGTTCGTGCACCTCTTCGGCAAGGCGGCCATGCGGTTCTCGGGCGTGAGCGGCAAGCTCGCCAAGGAGAACGCGCTGCGCAACCCGCGCCGCACGGCCGCCACGGCCTCGGCGCTGATGATCGGCCTCACCCTGATCACCGGCCTGACCGTGGGCGCGGTCTCCGCGAACCAGGGCATCGCCGAGATGGGCCCGCAGCAGCTGACCGCCGACTTCAAGGTCAAGTCGTCGAGCTACCTGGGGCTTTCGCCCGAGGTCGGCAAGACGGTGGCGAAGCAGCCCGGCGTGACCGCGGCGGTCCCGCTGCGCTCGACGGGCTTCCAGTCGGAGGAGCAGCCGGCGCTGGCGATGGCGACGGACGTGGCGCAGCTCGGCAAGGTCGCGGACGTGCGTGTCACGGACGGCACGCTGTCCGGCGTGCGGGGCACGGGCGCGGTGGCCGTCTCGGCGAAGTTCGCCAAGGCGCATGCGCTGAAGGTCGGTTCGACGGTGCAGATGTCGTTCCACGACGGCAAGAAGGCCGCTCCGAAGGTCGTCGCGGTCTACGCGGACAACGACGTGCTGGGCGCGGTCCTCTCGGCCCCCGCCCTGATCGACCCGCACCTGGACCGCGTCCGCGACGACGAGATCCTGGTGAAGGCGGCCCCCGGCCGGGCGGCCGGCCTGCCCGGCAAGATCAAGGACGCCCTGGGCGGCAACCCGCTCGTCAAGGTCGAGACCCCCGAGGACCTGCGGCGCCAGGCGGCCGGGAGCATCGACCCCATCCTCAACCTGTCCTACGGACTGCTGGGCATGGCCGTCCTCATCGCGGTCATCGGCGTGGTCAACACCCTTGCCATGTCGGTCTTCGAGCGCACCCGTGAGATCGGCATGCTGCGCGCCATCGGCATGGCCCGCCGCGAGGTGAAGCAGATGGTGCGCCTGGAGTCCGTGATGATCGCGATGTTCGGCGCGGTCCTGGGCGTCGGCGTCGGCATCTTCCTCGCCTGGTCGGGCGGCCACCTGCTGCGCTCGTCCTTCCCCCAGTACGAGATGACCGTCCCGTGGGCCCGCCTCGGCCTCTTCCTGCTGATGGCCCTGGCAGTGGGCGTCCTCGCAGCGATCTGGCCGGCACGACGAGCGGCGAAACTGAACATGCTGGAGTCGATAGGGGCCCAGTAACGCAAAATTCCCCGCGCCCCGAAAGGGGCGCGGGGCTGTATCTATTTGCGGCTCCGCCGCGTGGGCGCGACAAGCCACGACGAACCCGCAGCCGAAGTACCGCCTAAAACACGGACTCCGCCTCGTCCATCCGGTCCTCCGGCACCCGCTTCAGCTCGGTCACCGCGTCAGCGATCGGCACCATGCGAATGTCGGTCCCCTTGAGGGCCGTCATCTTGCCGAACTCGCCCCGGTGCGCAGCCTCCACCGCGTGCCAGCCGAACCGCGTGGCGAGCACACGGTCGTACGCGGTGGGCGTACCGCCGCGCTGGACGTGGCCCAGGATGACGGGACGGGCTTCCTTCCCGAGCCGCATCTCCAGCTCGCGGGCGAGCGCGGTGCCGATGCCGGCGAAGCGCTCGTGGCCGAACTGGTCTATGGCGCCCTTGGCGTAGTCCATCGAACCCTCGGCCGGGTGCGCGCCCTCGGCGACGCAGATGACGGCGAACTTCTTGCCGCGCGCGAAGCGCTCCTCCACCATCGAGACGAGGTCGGCCGGGTCGAAGGCGCGCTCCGGCAGGCAGATGCCGTGGGCACCGCCGGCCATGCCGGACTCCAGGGCGATCCAGCCGGCGTGCCGGCCCATGACCTCGACGACCATCACGCGCTGGTGCGACTCGGCGGTGGTCTTGAGGCGGTCGATGGCGTCCGTCGCGACGCCGACGGCGGTGTCGAAGCCGAAGGTGCGGTCGGTGGAGGAGATGTCGTTGTCGATGGTCTTGGGCACACCGACGACGGGCAGGCCCGCGTCCGAGAGCATCCGGGCGGCGGTCAGGGTGCCCTCGCCGCCGATGGGGATGAGGACGTCGATGCCGTACTCGCGGGCGAGTTCCTTGGAGCTCTCGCACGCCTCGCGCAGCCGGGCGCGCTCCAGGCGGGAGGAGCCGAGGATGGTGCCGCCGCGGGCCAGGATGCCGCTGACCGCGTCGAGGTCGAGTTTCCGGTGGCGTCCGTCGAGCAGGCCCTTGAAGCCGTCCTCGAAGCCGATGACCTCGTCGCCGTGGCCGGCCACCGCGCGGTGCACGACCGAGCGGATGACAGCGTTCAGGCCGGGGCAGTCGCCGCCCGCGGTGAGGACTCCGATGCGCATCGTGCTGTGTCTCCTGCTCGCTACTGGTACCTGTGAGCCGCGCCGATTGTTTCACGGCCCGGCCGCTGCTGCCGCATTCCGTCACCCCCGACCTGACGCGCGCCTTATCCACGGGCGCAGGTATTGTCAAGGGGGCAAGCCCACCCTAACGGGTTTATTTTCATGATCAGCAACACGTCGAAGCATCGAGACCCATCAAGGAGAGCACGCGTGACGCGCAGCGTGTACGTGACCGGGACCGACCGGGGCGACGGGCGCCAGGTCATCGAGCTGGGAGTCATGGAACTCCTGACCCGACAGGTGGACCGGGTGGGCGTCTTCCGCCCGCTGGTGCACGGCGACGGGCCGGACAGGCTCTTCGAGCTGCTGCGGACCCGCTACCGGCTCGACCAGTCGCCCGAGACCGTCTACGGCCTGAGCTACGCCGAGGCCTCCGCCCTGCAGGCCGAGCGCGGCACGGACGAGCTGGTCTCCTCCCTCGTCGAGCGCTTCCACGCCGTGGCCCGCCGGTACGACTTCGTGCTCGTGCTCGGCACCGACTACGCGGGCTCCCAGCTCCCCGACGAGCTGGCCCTCAACGCCCGTCTCGCCAACGAGTTCGGCGCCTCCGTGATCACGGTCGTCGGCGGCCAGCAGCAGGCGGCCGAGTCGGTGCGCGCCGAGGCCCGCAACGCCTACCGCGCCTACGCGACCCTGGGCTGCGACGTCGTCGCCCTGGTCGTCAACCGGGTCTCCCCCGCCGACCGCGAGGCCGTCGCCGAGCAGCTCGCCGGGAGCCTGCCGGTGCCGTGCTTCGCGCTCCCCGAGGACTCCTCGCTCTCCGCCCCGACCGTGGGGCAGATCGTGCAGAACCTGGGCGCCGAGGTGCTGCTGGGCGACGCGGCCGGACTGGACCGCGACGCCCGCGACTTCGTCTTCGGCGGCGCGATGCTGCCGGTCTTCCTGCCGGCCCTGACCGAGGGCTGCCTCGTCGTCACCC
The DNA here is from genome assembly GCF_058146165.1 of Streptomyces sp. AM25. Lineage (NCBI taxonomy): Bacteria > Bacillati > Actinomycetota > Actinomycetes > Kitasatosporales > Streptomycetaceae > Streptomyces > Streptomyces sp. AM25. The sequence goes on from NZ_JBKIWN010000015.1 coordinate 184,236, forward strand.
CCGGCGACCGTGTGGACCTGATCGTCGGCGCCCTCGCCGCACACAGCGCCGGCGCCCCCAACATCGCGGGCGTGCTGCTGACGCTGGACGAGCGCCCGGGCCCGGACATCCTCGCCCTGGCCGGCCGGCTGGCCCCGGGCACCCCGGTGATCTCCGTGCCGGGCGGCTCGTTCCCGACCGCGGCCGAGCTGTTCTCCATCGAGGGCAAGCTGGGCGCCCAGTCGCCGCGCAAGGCCGAGACCGCGCTCGGCCTCTTCGAACGGCACGTGGACACCGCCGCGCTGGCGAACCGTATCTCCGTCGCCGGCTCGGGCCGCGTCACGCCGATGATGTTCGAACACAACCTCATCGAGCGCTCCCGCTCCGCCCGCCGCCGCGTGGTCCTGCCCGAGGGCACCGAGGAGCGCGTGCTGCGCGCCGCCGACGTGCTGCTGCGCCGCGACGTCTGCGACCTCACCCTGCTGGGCGAGGAGGACGCCGTCCGCAAGCGCGCCGCCGAGCTCGGCATCGACCTGGGCGGGGCGCAGGTCATCGACCCGCAGACCTCCCCGCTGCGCGAGCGCTTCGCCGAGATCTACGCCAAGGCCCGCGCCCACAAGGGTATGACCGTGGAGCTGGCGCACGACGTCGTCGCCGACGTCTCCTACTTCGGCACCCTGATGGTCCAGGAGGGCCTGGCCGACGGCATGGTCTCCGGCGCGGTGCACTCCACCGCCGCCACCATCCGCCCCGCCTTCGAGATCATCAAGACCGCGCCGGGCGCCCAGATCGTCTCCTCGGTCTTCTTCATGTGCCTGGCCGACCGGGTCCTGGTCTACGGCGACTGCGCGGTCAACCCCGACCCGAACGCCGAGCAGCTGGCGGACATCGCCATCCAGTCCGCCGCCACCGCCACCCAGTTCGGCGTGGAGCCGCGGATCGCGATGCTCTCGTACTCCACCGGCACCTCCGGCTCCGGCGCGGACGTCGACAAGGTCCGCCGGGCCACCGAGCTCGTCCGCGAGCGCCGCCCCGACCTGCTGGTCGAGGGCCCGATCCAGTACGACGCCGCCGTGGACGCCGCGGTCGCGAAGACCAAGCTCCCCGGCTCCGAGGTCGCGGGCAAGGCCACGGTGCTGGTCTTCCCCGACCTCAACACCGGCAACAACACCTACAAGGCCGTGCAGCGGTCGGCCGGCGCGGTCGCGGTCGGCCCGGTGCTGCAGGGTCTGCGCAAGCCCGTCAACGACCTCTCCCGCGGCGCGCTGGTGCAGGACATCGTGAACACCGTCGCCATCACCGCCATCCAGGCGCAGGGCGAGCAGCCCAGCGAGCGCACCGAGCCCTGATGCGGCCGCCGGGGCCGGGGCGCACACCCCGGCCCCGGCGCCGTCCAAGCCCTCACCACCCCCACACGGAAAGCTCCCCAGCCCTTCATGACTGCCAACGCCACCCGGGTCCTCGTCCTCAACTCCGGCTCCTCGTCCGTCAAGTACCAGCTGCTCGACATGGCCGACGGCACCCGGCTGGCCGTCGGCCTCGTCGAGCGCATCGGCGAGCAGACCTCGCGGCTCGCCCACACCCCGCTGGCGAACGGCGGCGCCAAGCGCGAGATCACCGGCCCGATCGCCGACCACCGGGCGGCCCTGGAGGCCGTGGCCGCCGAGCTGGCCGCCGACGGGCTCGGCCTGGACTCCCCCGAGCTGGCCGCGATCGGCCACCGCGTCGTGCACGGCGGCAGCGAGTTCACCGAGCCGACCCTGATCACCGACGAGGTGCTGGCTCACATCGAGGCCCTGATCCCGGTCGCCCCGCTGCACAACCCGGCCAACGTCACCGGCATCCGCACCGCGCAGACGCTGCGCCCGGACCTGCCGCAGGTCGCGGTCTTCGACACCGCCTTCCACACGACGATGCCGGAGTCGGCCGCCCGGTACGCCATCGACGTGGAGACCGCCGACGCGCACATGATCCGCCGCTACGGCTTCCACGGCACCTCGCACGCCTACGTCTCCCGCGAGACGGCGAAGCTGCTGGGCAAGGACCCGTCCGAGGTCAACGTGATCGTGCTGCACCTGGGCAACGGCGCCTCGGCCTCGGCCGTGCGCGGCGGCCGCTGCGTGGACACCTCCATGGGCCTGACCCCGCTGGAGGGCCTGGTCATGGGCACCCGCTCCGGCGACCTCGACCCGGCCGTGATCTTCCACCTGGCGCGGAACGCCGGGATGTCCGTCGACGAGATCGACTCGCTCCTGAACAAGAAGAGCGGTCTGATCGGACTGTGCGGCGACAACGACATGCGCGAGATCCGCCGGCGCATCGACGAGGGCGACGAGCAGGCGCAGCTCGCCTTCGACATCTACGTGCACCGGCTGAAGAAGTACATCGGCGCCTACTACGCGGTGCTCGGCAAGGTCGACGCCGTCGCCTTCACGGCGGGCGTGGGCGAGAACGCGGCGCCCGTGCGCGAGGCCGCCGTGGCGGGCCTGGAGGAGCTGGGCCTGGCCGTGGACCCGGCCCGCAACGCGGAGCGGTCCGGCGACGCCCGTCTGATCTCCCCGGACTCGGCCCGGGTCGCGGTCGCCGTGGTCCCGACCGACGAGGAGCTGGAGATCGCCACGCAGGTGTACGCACTGGTCAGCGCTTGATCACTTCCTGACCACCTCTTGATCACCTTGTGAACAGCGATGTGTACACCGAGCGTTCCTCGGTCGTTCCCACAGCTCGAATATTCCGCTCCGAAACAAACCGATAGGATCTGCCCCATGCGCCGTTCCAAAATCGTCTGCACCCTGGGCCCCGCCGTCGACTCCTTCGACCAGCTGAAGACGCTGATCGAGGCCGGTATGAACGTGGCCCGTTTCAACATGAGCCACGGGTCCCACGCGGAGCACGAGGAGCGGTACCACCGCCTCCGCAAGGCCTCCGAGGAGACCGGCCGCCCCGTCGGCGTGCTGGCCGACCTCCAGGGCCCGAAGATCCGCCTGGAGACCTTCGCGGACGGCCCCGTCGAGCTGGTGCGCGGCGACGAGTTCACCATCACCACCGAGGACGTCCCCGGCGACAAGACCATCTGCGGCACGACCTACAAGGGCCTGCCCGGTGACGTCGTCAAGGGCGACCAGGTCCTGATCAACGACGGCAACGTCGAGCTGCGGGTCACCGAGATCGACGGCCCGCGCGTGAAGACGATCGTCATCGAGGGCGGTGTCATCTCCGACCACAAGGGCATCAACCTGCCCGGCGCGGCGGTGAACGTCCCGGCGCTGTCCGAGAAGGACATCGAGGACCTGAAGTTCGCGCTCGCCATGGGCTGCGACATGGTCGCGCTGTCCTTCGTCCGCGACGCGGCCGACGTCCGTGACGTCCACCGCGTCATGGACCAGGTCGGCCGCCGGGTCCCGGTCATCGCCAAGGTCGAGAAGCCGCAGGCCGTCGAGAACATGCACGAGGTCGTCATGGCCTTCGACGGTGTGATGGTGGCGCGCGGCGACCTGGCGGTGGAGTACCCGCTGGAGAAGGTCCCGATGGTGCAGAAGCGGCTCATCGAGATGTGCCGCCGCAACGCCAAGCCGGTGATCGTGGCGACCCAGATGATGGAGTCGATGATCACCAACTCGCGCCCCACGCGCGCCGAGGCGTCGGACGTCGCCAACGCGATCCTGGACGGCGCGGACGCGGTCATGCTGTCCGCCGAGTCCTCGGTCGGCGCCTACCCGATCGAGACCGTCAAGACGATGTCCCGCATCGTCGAGGCCGCGGAGCAGGAGCTGCTGTCGAAGGGCCTGCAGCCGCTGGTCCCCGGCAAGAAGCCGCGCACCCAGGGCGGTTCGGTCGCCCGCGCGGCCTGCGAGATCGCGGACTTCCTGGGCGGCAAGGCGCTCGTCGCCTTCACCCAGTCCGGTGACACGGCCCGCCGCCTGGCCCGCTACCGCACGGTCCAGCCGATCCTGGCCTTCACGACGGACGCCGCGACCCGCAACCAGCTGACCCTGAGCTGGGGCGTCGAGACCTACGTCGTGCCGCACGTGGACAACACGGACGCCATGGTCGACCTCGTGGACGCCGAGCTGCTGAAGCTCAAGCGCTACAACGAGGGCGACACGATGGTCATCACGGCGGGCTCCCCGCCCGGCGTCCCCGGCACGACCAACATGGTGCGGGTGCACCACCTGGGCGGCGAGAACCGGTAGGTTCTGCCTCTCGCAGGTCGTACGGACAGACGCGACCGGGGCCGCCACTCTTCGGAGTGGCGGCCCCGGTCGTTTTCACGGACCTGCGTGGCCTACGAGTACGTACCGTCGGTGATGTACTGGTGCAGGTTGGGGATGTGCAGGTTCCCGCCGTACTGGCCGGCCTGGCGGAGCTTCACGTTGGTGAAGAAGATCGGGATGGGCAGCTTCAGCCCCGGGATCATCGGGGGCAGGCTGGTCGGCGACTGGGTCGAGGGGATCAGCCCGAGCAGGTTGCCCTTCAACTCCTCGGTGTACAGGGTGACCTTGCCGCCGGTGACCGTGGAGGTCGTCCCGATGCCGGCGACGTGGTACTCCCTGCCCTGGCTGTTGACGATCTGGTGCAGGTCCTTGATCCCGATCGAGTCCGCGGTGAACTTGAGGATCGACTTCTGCTGCCCGTTCACCGTGGTGATCTTCTTGACGCCCTCGTAGGTGAGCCCGTTGAGGGTGAGCCTGCTCGCCTCCAGGTACCAGGGCTGGTTCGGGAAGGCGTGGTGCTCGTTCTCGTCGACGACGGTGCCCTTGGGGCAGGGGGGCAGGGAGCCGTCGGTGGCGGTGGCCGAGGGGCTGGGGTCGGCGGACGGGCTCGCGCTGGGGGACGGGGTGGCCGAGGGCGACGGGGATGCTGCGGCGGGCCTGTCGGCCGCGGGATGTCCGGACGGCGACGGGGATGCGGAGGCCGACGGGGTCGACGACGGCGACGCGGACGGACTCGGTGAAGCCGCCTTCTTGCCGCCTCCTGTCAGGATCTCGCCGAGCTTGGCACCGAGGCCGAGCGGGTCGAGGGGGTTGAACGCCTTGGTGGAGGGCGAGGCGGACGGCGACGGCGAGGCGGAGGGCGATGGCGATGCCTTCGGGGCCGGCTTGGCCGCACGCGGGGAACTGCCCTTGTCCGGAGCGGGCTTGGGCGAGGGAGACGGCGAGGTCTTCGCGCTCGGGCTCGGACTCGCGCTCGGGCTCGCGCTCGCATCGGCGCTGGGCGTGGCGGCCGGAGTGGCCGCCTCCTCCGCCGCTTTGTCGGGCGCGGTGGCGCACTGCGCGTCCCCGAACGGCCGCGGCTCGGACGGCTTGGCCTGGGCGAGCGTGGGCGTCAGCCCCATCCCCATCAGCACCGCACTCGGCATGGCGACGATGGCGACCGCCTTGCCGGCGGGCATGTGCAGCCGGGAGAGCAACGGCTTGCGGGGCGCCGCGTGGCGCGGTCCGGTTCTCGGCTCGTCAGTCGGCACGGGACGTCCCTTCACCCTCGTCCACGACCGCCTCCGGCTTGCCGGGCATCCAGGAGACGCCGAGACCGCCACCGATCAGGGCGAGCAGGAAGCCCACGACGAACGCCCCGAAGTTGGAGACGACGAGGGAGACGAGCCCCAGCAGGATCGCCGCGATGCCGGCGAACACCCGTGACTGCGGCTGGAACCACATGGTCAGGCCGAGCACGACCAGCAGCACCCCTATGATCAGCGAGCCTGCGCCGGCGGTCGTGGCCAGCCGGATGCTGAGGTCGCCCAGCGTCACGGTCTGGTACGGGATGTACATGATCGGAAACCCGGCGAGCAGCGTCAACAGCCCGCCCCAGAAGGGGCGTCGGCCCCGCCAGTCCCAGAACGAACGGCGGGTGCGGCCGAGAGTGTCCATCAGCCGTGGTCGCGTTTCGGCGCTCATGGTGTACAGCTCCTCGGGACTGGCGAATCGGTGGTACGTGAGCACAGCAGGGTACGGGGACGGGGGTTCAAGTCCGTTCCCGTACCCGCCTGTTCAGCTCCTCAGTTGCTCTTGCATTCGGCATCGCCCATGCTGACGCCCATGTGCAGACCCGGCAGGGTGAACGTTCCGGCCGAGGTCGCCCAGGCCTTCTGGTCGACGTCCTTGAAGTGCACGGTCTTGGCCTGCTGTGCGAACGAGCCGGGCACGTAGGCGCCCCGTCCGTTCTCACCCGGCTGTGCCGGACCCGGGCCCTTGGTGGTGCCGTCGACTGCAACGCCGATGTCCACCTGGTCGAACTCTGCGTTGGCCTTCATGTCGTTCGCGTCGATGTAGAGCTTCGTCGCTTGGACCCGGTGATTTTCATCCGGGCCTGCGGTCAGCGTCATCGAGACTTTCTGACCGCCGAAAGGCAGCGGGATGGTGACCGCCTGGCAGAGGCTGGTGATCTTCGCCGTCTCGAGACCGACCACCGCGACGGGCTGAGCGCCCTTCTTGGTCTGGTCCATGGCCCCGTACTGGACGAAGCCGTCACCGTCGAGACTCTTCGCCGTCACCTGGAACTGCTGCCCCGAAACGCTGAACGAGGCCGCCAACGCGCCCTGCGCTATCGCCACCCCGATCGCGGCGGAGGCCGCCACACTGGGGACCATGACGACGGCGAACCGTCGCCATCTCGTCCCACCACGAGCCTGGGACTTCATGACACATTCCTCCTTCTCGGACGTACATCTCCGGCACGGGCGGGAGGACCACGCGGTCCGGCCTCGTACCCCGGAGGGGAGAGCTGTTACGTCCTCGGGAAGGAGAGCGCCGTCGCATGACGAAGGCGCACCACTGCGCCCGATACACCGGCGATCACCCCCGAGCGACAACCAACGGCCACGCCTTCGCGCAACCCGTGGGACAGGCCCCGCCGTTGGGGCGGAGACCCCCCTGTCCCTGCCCGGTGGGGACCCACCCGCACGCGCCGACCGGATGCCGGGCTGTACGAATGGACCGAGCGTGCGGCCGATCGTGGTGCATTACGGGCCGGGGCACAAGAGGTTCATTACTAGCGAGTAACGGGGCGATAACCGCGGGGCGCCCGGAGCGCATCAAGCGGCCACCAGAGCGTGTCGCTCCGTGGCCACGAACAGCGGGAGGAAAAAGAAAAACCCGGGCGAATGCCCGGGTCCTTCTTACCGGTAGTAATCGCGCCCCCGTTTACCAAGTTTTGGTAAAGCGCGGCTCCTGTGCCGCGTGGGACACGGGTGTCAGAACAACGCGCGCGACAGCGCGGTGCGCGCGGCCGAGACCCGCGGGTCCTCGGGACCGATCACCTCGAACAGCTCCAACAGCCGTACGCGGGCCGCGTTGCGGTCCTCGCCGAACGTCCGCTTGACGGTGTCGATCAGTCGCCCGAAGGCGTCCTCGACGTGCCCGCCGACGAGATCGAGGTCCGCGGCGGCGATCTGCGCCTGCACGTCGCCCGGCGCATCGGCAGCGGCCTTGCGCACGTCCTGGGCGTTCATCCCCTGGACGCGCTGCAGGAGTTCGGCCTGGGCGAGGCCCAGCTTGGCCTCGGGGTTGGCGGGGTCGTCGGCCAGCACGTTCTGGTAGGCGCGGATGGCACCGCCGAGGTCGCCGGCGTCCAGGGCGTCGTGCGCGGCGCCCAGCGCGGCGGAGTACGGCCCCTCCGGGACCTGCGGAGCCGCGGCTTCCGCCTCCTCGCCCGGCTCGACGGGCGCACCGACGATGCCGAAGCGCTGCTCGGAAACCGCGATCAACTGGTCCAGCACCTGCCGGGCCTGGGCCTCGGGGGCCGCGCCCTGGAAGAGGGGCAGGGCCTGGCCGGCCACGACCGCGAAGACGGCCGGGATGGACTGCACACCGAACTGCTGGAAGAGCAGTTGGTTGGCCTCGACGTCCACCTTGGCCAGCACGAACCGCCCGCGGTACTCCGCGGCGAGGCGCTCCAGCAGCGGGCCGAGCTGCTTGCACGGCTCGCACCAGTCGGCCCAGAAGTCGATGACGACGGGCACCTCGGCGGAGCGCTGGAGGACGTCGAGCTCGAAGCCGGCTTCGTCGGCGTCGAAGACCAAGGGCCCCGCGGCGGCGGGCACACCGCCGTGGCGGGCGGCCTCGGCGCGCGCCTGCTCGGCCTTCTGCTTGGCTTCCCCGGCCGCCTTCACCGCGGCGAGGTCGACCACTCCACTCATGGACATGTTCCGTGGCTGCATGGCCCTATCCTCCCCCCTCCGCGCGGCGAATCGGAAAAGTACGCTGACGCCGGGTCCCCACCTGGCGTCGTGGTGCGTCGTCGGTTGTCGCTCTTACGCTACGGCCCGTAGCGTAACTCGGCCCCCCGGAGCCCCGGCAAGCCTTTCGGCGAATAGTGATCTGGCTCATACGCGGAGCCCTACTGGGCGGTAAGGTCACTCCCATGCCGTCCGCCCCCACCCGTCGCACCGGCCGCCCGCGCAGCGCGGAGGCGGACCGGGCGATCCTGGACGCGACGCGGGCGGCCCTGGTGGAACTGGGCTGGGGCAAGCTGACGATGGGCGACGTGGCGGCCCGCGCCGGCGTGGCGAAGACGACCCTCTACCGCCGCTGGGCGGGGAAGAACGAGTTGGTCGTGGACGCGGTGGCGGCCCTCTTCGACGAACACCTGGAACTCCCGGACCGCGGCAGCCTCCAGGCGGACGTGGAGGGCGTGGTGCTGCAGTTCGCGTCCCTCCTGGAACGCCCGGAGACGAAGACGGCCCTGATGGCGGTGGTGGCGGAGTCCACTCGCGACGACGCCCTCCGCGACCGCATCCGCTCGGCGATCGTGGACCGTCAGAAGTCCCTGGTCCTGATCGGCCGCGCTCGCGCCCAGACCCGCGGCGAACTCCCCCACGAACCGGACGAATCCCAGGCGGCCCGCAACGCGGACCTCATCTTCGACGTGATCGCGGGCGCGGTCGTCCACCGGACCCTGGTGAGCGCGGAACCGGTGGACGAGGAATGGGCACGGGGGTTCACGGCGCTGGTGGTGGGCGGTCTGACGGCGACGGCGGGGTGAGGCGGTACGTCGGCCCCCGCCCCACCCGCCTTACCCCCCTTTGACGCCCCGGCCCCCATCCTGGAAGGCGGACGAGAGGAGCCCGACATGGCTCAGGAAGCGCGGCCGGGCCGGCCGCCGGGTGGCGAAGACGGCTGGGACGGTGTGGAGTTCGACGAGGCCTTCGTGCTGGCGGCCCCCGGCCGTGAGCCCTCGGCGCGGGCGCGGATGCTCGCTGCGCGGTGGCGGCGGGAAGAGCCGCAGCCCCAGCCGTGGCGTGCGGACGGGCCGCCCGCGGGCCGCTTCCGGGGCCTTGCGCGGAAATGGCGCCGGAGCCGCTGAGCGGCTCCGGCGCCCGCGATCAGAACCCCGCCGGCTCCACGTACACCCCCCACTCCTCCCGCAGCACGTCGCAGATCTCCCCCAGCGTGGCCTCCGCGCGCACCGCGTCCAGCATCGGGGCGATCATGTTCGAGCCGTCCCGCGCGGCGGCCAGCATCGCGTCCAGGGAGGTGCGGACCTTCGCGTCGTCACGGGCCGCCTTCCGCGAGCCCAGCGCGCGCACCTGCTCGCGCTCCACCTCGTGGCTGACCCGCAGGATCTCCAGGTCGCCCGTCACCGAGCCCTCGTGGCAGTTGACGCCCACCACGCGCTTGGCGCCCTTCTCCAGGGACTGCTGGTAGCGGAAGGCGCTCTCCGCGATCTCGCCCGTGAACCAGCCGTCCTCGATGCCGCGCAGGATGCCGGACGTGACCGGGCCGATGACGGGGGTCCCCCCTGCTCGAGCGGAGCCGAGAGCTTGGGGGAGTTGCCCGTCCGGGTGCGCCCGGAGGCCGCGCTCCTTGATCTGGTCGAAGATCTTCTCCGCGTCCGCCTCGATGCGGTCCGTCAGCTGCTCCACGTACCACGAACCGCCCAGCGGGTCCGCGACGTTGGCGACGCCCGTCTCCTCCATCAGGACCTGCTGCGTGCGCAGCGCGATCTCCGCGGCCTGCTCGCTCGGCAGGGCGAGGGTCTCGTCCAGGGCGTTGGTATGGAGGGAGTTGGTGCCGCCGAGCACCGCCGCGAGGGCCTCCACCGCCGTGCGCACCACGTTGTTGTACGGCTGCTGCGCCGTGAGCGAGACGCCCGCCGTCTGGGTGTGGAAGCGGAGCCACTGCGCCTTCTCCGTCCGCGCGCCGTAGACCTCCTTCATCCAGCGCGCCCAGATCCTGCGCGCCGCGCGGAACTTGGCGATCTCCTCGAAGAAGTCGACGTGGGCGTCGAAGAAGAAGGACAGGCCGGGGGCGAAGACGTCCACGTCCAGGCCGCGGCTCAGGCCCAGTTCGACGTAGCCGAAGCCGTCGGCCAGCGTGTACGCCAGCTCCTGCGCGGCCGTCGCGCCCGCCTCGCGGATGTGGTAGCCGGAGACGGAGAGCGGCTTGTAGGCGGGGATGGACGTCGCGCAGTGCTCCATCAGGTCGCCGATCAGGCGCAGATGGGGCTCGGGCGGGAAGAGCCACTCCTTCTGCGCGATGTACTCCTTGAAGATGTCCGTCTGGAGCGTGCCGTTGAGGACGGACGGGTCCACGCCCTGCCGCTCCGCGGCGACCAGGTACATGCAGAAGGCGGGGACGGCCGGGCCGCTGATCGTCATCGACGTCGTCACGTCGCCCAGCGGGATGTCCTTGAACAGGACCTCCATGTCCGCGGCCGAGTCTATGGCGACGCCGCAGTGGCCGACCTCGCCGAGCGAGCGCGGGTCGTCGGAGTCGCGGCCCATGAGGGTGGGCATGTCGAAGGCCACCGACAGTCCGCCGCCGCCGTTGGCGAGGATCATCTTGTAGCGCTCGTTGGTCTGTTCGGCGTTGCCGAAGCCCGCGAACTGGCGGATGGTCCACGTGCGGCCGCGGTAGCCCGTCGCGTACAGGCCGCGGGTGAAGGGGTATTCGCCGGGCCAGCCGATGCGCTCGAAGCCCTCGTACGCGTCCCCGGGGCGGGGGCCGTAGACCGGCTCGACCTCGTCGCCGGAGAGCGTGCTGAAATCGGCGTCCCGCTTCCGGGCCGCGTCGTACCGCGCCTGCCAGCGGCTGCGCCCCGCCTCGATGCCTGCTGCGTCCATGGGTGTCGCCCGACCTCTCCGCGCCCCGTTGCGCGCATCCGCTCAATTTACTAGGACGTCCTACTAAATCGTCGCGCAAGAGTGCCCCGAACACAAGGGGTGTCGTGTCCGGGGCGGGTGTGTCCTGCAGGACGTGCAGGACCAGACAGGATCAGGCGGTGGCCTGGGCGGCCTCCGCGGCCACCAGCGGCTCCAGCTCGCGGCTGACCTTGCGCTCCACGAAGAAGGCGGCGGTCGGGATGGTGCCGGCGATCAGCACCCACACCAGCCGGCCGAACGGCATCTTCGCCTTGGAGCCCATGTCGAAGGCGAAGACCAGGTACAGGACGTAGAGCCAGCCGTGCGCGATGCCGACGACGCTGACGAAGCCGTCCGCACCGTCCATCGTCAGCGCGTACTTGGCGATGCAGCCGAGCGTCAGGAGGACCAGCAGCACACCGGTGACGTACGCCATCACGCGGTAGCGGGTCAGCACGTTCTTCTTCACTGGAAGGTTCCTCACATCGGGTCTTCGACTGCCGTCGATCGAGCGTAACCGTATGTTCCGGGGCGATCTTCGCCGCCCCCGCCGCGCCGGATCCCTAGGGGGTGTCCCCTTCGGCTTCGGCTTCGGCGAAGTCCTGGGCCGCCACCCGCAACGGGCGCAGGAGGTCGAAGATCCGCCCGCACTCCTCCGCGTCGTAGACGCCCAGGCCGAAGTCCATCGCCATCAGGTCGCGCGTCGCGGACTCCACGACCCCCCGCCCCTTCTCCGTGATCGAGGCGAGCGTGCCGCGGCCGTCGTTGGGGTTCGGGCGCTTGTCCACCAGACCGGCCGTGACCAGGCGGTCGACGGTGTTGGTGACGGATGTGGGGTGCACCATCAGCCGCTCGCCGATCTTCGACATCGGCAGCTCTCCGGCCTTGCTGAACGTCAGCAGCACCAGCGCCTCGTAGCGGGCGAAGGTCAGACCGTACGGCTTCACGACCGCGTCGACCTGGCCCAGCAGGATCTGGTGGGCGCGCATGATCGAGGTGATCGCGGCCATGGAGGGCACGGCCCCCCAGCGCTGCTCCCACAGCTCGTCGGCACGGGCGATGGGGTCGAAGGGGAGACTGAGCGGTTTGGCCACGGGGCGAGCCTATCGGGGCGCCCGCGGCCCGGCCCCCGTCATCCGCATATCGGGACGACGGGAACCACGCAGGCCATCGGCCCTCGGCCCGGTCCTCAGCCTTCGGCCAGGTACCGCTCGACCGTCTCGACCTTCGACGTCAGCCCGTCCGTCACGCCGGGGCGGATGTCCGCCTTGAGGACGAGCGAGACCCGGCCGCAGCGCGCCTCGACGGCGGCGACGGCGCGCTTGACGACGTCCATGACCTCGTCCCACTCGCCCTCGACGGACGTGAACATCGCGTCCGTGCGGTTCGGCAGGCCCGACTCGCGCACGACGCGCACCGCGTCGGCCACGTACTCGCCGACGTCCTCGCCCACGCCCAGCGGGCTCACCGAGAAGGCGACGATCATGCGTTGACCATACCCTCCTTGCGGGCGCGGGCGGCGATGACGCTCGCCTCGCCCTCGCGGCGCAGCATGCGGTCGCCGAAGAAGCCGCCGGTGGGCAGCACGGAGAGGACGAAGTAGAGGGCGGCGCGCTTCAGCGGCCACTTGGTCTTGTTCCAGGCGTCGATCCAGAAGATCACGTAGAGGATGAAGAGGATGCCGTGCACCGCGCCCATCACCGGCACCGCGTTGAAGTCGGTGGTCCGCTTGAGGACGGAGCAGAGGAGCAGGAGCAGGAAGGAGACGGCCTCCGGAGCGGAGACCAGTCGGAGCCGGCGCAGGGATTCGGCGGTCTTGATGTCCACGAGGGCGCACCTTCGGTCACAGTGGCGGATCGGTCACCGCTTGTGACGGTATTCACAAGCGGCTCACCATTGTCGCAGCCCGGAAATCGATCACAGGATCCGGGTCCGGCGGTGGATTCACCGGGAGTTTCCGTGACCTAGGGGCCTGTTCGAGCGGTATGTCCTGCCGATAGCGTCTGGCGCGTGGCTCAGTTTCGGCTCCAGGGGAGCAAGGTCCTCGCTGTCGACGTGGCAGGTGATGCGGTCAAGGCCAAGAACGGCTCGATGGTCGCGTACGAGGGCGAGATGACGTTCAAGAAGATGACCGGCGGCGGTGACGGCCTGCGCGGCATGGTGACCCGCCGGCTCACCGGCGAGCAGATGGAAGTGATGGAGGTGAAGGGCCACGGCACCTGCTACTTCGCCGACCGGGCGAGCGAGATCAACCTCGTGGCGCTGCACGGCGAGACGCTGCACGTCGAGTCGAGCAACCTGCTCTGCACCGACGCCTCCCTGCGCACCGGCACCACGTTCACGGGCCTCCGCGGCGCCTCGCAGGGCAACGGCTTCTTCACGACGACCGTCGAGGGCACGGGCCGGGCGGCGATCCTCTCCGACGGCACCGCCATCGCCCTGCGGGTCACGCCGCAGACGCCCCTGCAGGTCGACCCGGGCGCGTACATCGCGCACACCGGCAGCCTCCGCCAGCACTTCCAGTCCGGCGTGAACTTCCGCACGTTCATCGGCGAGGGCTCGGGCGAGGCGTTCCAGATACGTTTCGAGGGCGACGGGCTCGTCTACGTCCAGCCCAGCGAGCGGAACACGATCGGAGGTGACCTCTGATGCCGTTCCGCCTCCTGAATTCGCGGATGGTCGAGGCCCAGGTGCTGCCCGGGCAGCGGCTGTTCAGCCAGCGCGGGGCGATGCTCGCCTACCGCGGCGACGTCTCCTTCACCCCCAGCATCAGCGGCGGCCAGGGCGGCGTGACGGGGATGATCGGCCGCCGCGTGGCCAACGAGGCCACGCCGCTGATGACCGTCGAGGGTCACGGCACGGTGATGTTCGGCCACGGCGGCCACCACTGCCACGTGATCGAACTGTCCGGCGAGACGCTGTACGTGGAGGCCGACCGGCTGCTCGCCTTCGACGGCACACTGCAGCAGGGCACGATGTTCATGGGGTCGCAGGGCGGCGTGATGGGCATGGTGCGCGGCCAGGTGACCGGGCAGGGCCTGTTCACCACCACCCTCCAAGGGCACGGCGCCGTCGCGGTGATGGCGCACGGCGGCTTCATCGAGCTGCCGATCGTGCCGGGCCGCCCGGTGCACGTGGACCCGCAGGCCTACGTGGCGCACCGCGGCGACGTGCGCAACAAGCTGTCCACGGCGCTCGGTTGGCGCGAATTCGTGGGCCGCGGCTCGGGCGAGGCGTTCCAGCTGGAGCTGTCGGGCAGCGGCACGGTGTACGTCCAGGCGTCGGAGGAGAAGCTGTGAACCCTGTGAACGGCTATGCCGACGGCCTTGCCGTGCACGACGCGCACTCCCTGCCGGCGGACGACAACGTCAATCCGTACGCCTTCTCCGTGGAGCTCGACGGACAGTGGTTCCTGCAGAAGGGGAAGATGATCGCCTACTACGGGCAGATCGCCTTCCACGGCATCGGCCACGGCCCGTTGGACCGGCTGGTCGCGGCCTGCTTCCACTCCCCGTTGCACGCCTCGGACTGGGTGGTGGCCGAGGGCCGCGGCAAGATGGTGCTCGCGGACCGCGCGTTCGACGTCAACTCCTACGACCTGGAGGACGGCAACCTCACGGTGCGCTCGGGGAACCTGCTGGCGTTCCAGCCCACGCTGGCGCTGAAGCAGTCGATCGTCCCCGGCTTCCTGACGCTCATCGGCACGGGCAAGTTCGTGGCCGCCTCCAACGGCCCGGTCGTCTTCGCCGAGCCGCCGATCCGGGTGGACCCGCAGGCGCTGGTGGGGTGGGCGGACTGCCCGTCGCCGTGCCACCACTACGACCGCCACTACCTGCGCGGGGTGATGGGCGGGGTGCGCCGGCTGACCGGGCTCGGGGGCACCTCGGGCGAGGAGCACCAGTTCGAGTTCACCGGCGCGGGGACGGTGCTGCTGCAGTCGACCGAGCAGCTGATGGAGGAGCGGCCCGTGGGCGAGGAGGCACCGGAGCAGGAGGGCGTGCCGCACGCGCAGCCCGGCAACCACGGAAACCAGCCAATGACAGGGCGGCTGCCGGGTCAGCTGTGGGACCTCCAGCGCCGCTTCGGGCTGTGAGCGGTACTCTGCGGAGTGTGACGGTCGAACGCATGACCTCTCATTATTAATTAAACATTCAACTTCTTAGGTAGAATCCATTCATGGACACCGAGGACACCCAGGACAACGGCACCCGCTGGCTCACCGACGAGGAACAGCGCGCCTGGCGCACTCACCTGGACGTGAGCCGGCTCCTGATGCACCAGCTCGAACGGGACCTGCAGCCGTTCGGCCTCACCAACAACGACTACGAGATCCTGGTCAACCTCTCGGAGTCGAAGGACCACCGCATGCGGATGAGCGATCTCGCGACCGCCACTCTGCAGTCCAAGAGCAGGCTCTCCCACCAGATCACCCGCATGGAGAACGCGGGGCTGGTGCGGCGGGAGAACTGCGAGTCGGACCGGCGGGGGCTGTTCGCGGTCCTCACGGACCATGGGTGGGAGACGATGCGGAAGGTGGCACCGCACCATGTCGCCTCGGTGCGGCAGCACTTCATCGACCTGCTGCCGACAGAGGAGCTCAAGGCGTTGCACGGCTCGCTGACGCCGGTGGCGCAGCATCTGCGGGAGACGCGGGGGCGGGTGTGAGCGGGGAGTAGGAGGCCCCGGTCCCACTCTTTCGCCTCCCCCAGCTCCCGGTTGTCTGCGGGCCGTCCGTGGCTGGTCGCGCAGTTCCCCGCGCCCCTTACGGGCCGGGGGGCTTGCCCCCCAAGAAACAGCGAAAGGGCGGGGCCGGGGCCTCCTACTCCCCCGTCAGCCCCGCGACGAGCTGGTCCGCCGCCGCGTACGGGTCCAGCTCCCCGTTGACCACCCGCTCGGCCAGAGCGGGAAGGTGCCGGTCCCCCCGCAGATCCCCGATCCGCTCCCGCAAAGCGGTGACGGCAATCGTCTCGACCTCGTGCGCGGCCCGCCGGCGGCGCCGGTCCGCGAGGACGTCGCGTTCCTCCATCCACGCCCGGTGCTTTTCCAGCGCCTCCACGACCTCGTCGGTGCCCTCGCCGCGGGCGGCGACCGTCTTCACGATCGGCGGGCGCCAGTCGCCCGCCGCCCTGGCCTCGCCCAGGCCCAGCATGTGGTTGAGCTCGCGCGCCGTCGCGTCCGCGCCGTCCCGGTCGGCCTTGTTGACGACGTACACGTCGCCGATCTCCAGGATGCCCGCCTTCGCGGCCTGGATGCCGTCGCCCATCCCGGGCGCCAGCAGCACCACGGACGTGTCCGCCTGCGAGGCGATCTCCACCTCCGACTGCCCGACGCCGACCGTCTCGACGAGCACCACGTCGCACCCGGCCGCGTCCAGGACGCGGATCGCCTGCGGGGCGGCCCACGCGAGGCCGCCGAGGTGGCCGCGGGTGGCCATGGAACGGATGTAGACGCCCGGGTCCGAGGCGTGTTCGGACATCCGGACCCGGTCGCCCAGCAGCGCGCCGCCCGAGAAGGGCGAGGACGGGTCCACGGCCAGCACCCCGACCCGCTTGCCCATCCGGCGGTAGGCGGTCACCAGGGCCGAGGTCGAGGTCGACTTGCCGACGCCCGGCGAGCCGGTGAGCCCGACCACGTACGCCCCGCCGGTCAACGGGGCGAGCGCCGCCATCACTTCGCGCAGTTGCGGCGACGCCCCCTCCACCAGTGAGATCAGCCGGGCCACGGCACGCGGCCGGCCCTCCCGTGCCTGCTCGACCAGTGCGGGGACGTCCGCCATGACTGCTCCGTTCCGTCGGATCCGTCGGGTTCAGAAGGTCAGTTGCCCGGGACCCGGATGATCAGCGCATCGCCCTGGCCGCCGCCGCCGCACAGCGCCGCCGCGCCGGTGCCGCCGCCGCGCCGCTTCAGCTCCAGTGCGAGGTGCAGCACGATACGGGCGCCGGACATGCCGATGGGGTGACCGAGTGCAATGGCCCCGCCGTTGACGTTCACCTTTTCCGGGGAGACCCCGAGATCCTTCATTGACTGCACGGCGACGGCCGCGAACGCCTCGTTGATCTCGATGAGATCGAGGTCCGCGACCTCGATGCCCTCCTTGCCCAGGGCGTGGTTGATGGCGTTGGAGGGCTGGGACTGCAGGGAGTTGTCGGGGCCGGCCACGTTGCCGTGGGCGCCGATCTCGGCGATCCACTCCAGGCCCAGCTCCTCGGCCTTGGCCCTGCTCATGACGACCACGGCGGCGGCGCCGTCGGAGATCTGCGAGGACGTGCCGGCGGTGATGGTGCCGTCCTTGGCGAACGCGGGGCGCAGCTTGCCGAGCGACTCGGCCGTGGTCTCCGGGCGGATGCCCTCGTCCTTGCTGAAGAGCACCGGCTCGCCCTTGCGCTGCGGGATCTCGACGGGCGTGATCTCCGCCTCGAAGAGGCCGTTCTTCTGGGCGGCGGCGGCGCGCTGGTGGGAGAGGGCGGCGAACTCGTCCTGCTCGGGGCGGCGGAGGCCCAGGCGGGTGTTGTGCTTCTCGGTGGACTCCCCCATGGCGATGTTCTCGAAGGCGTCCGTCAGGCCGTCGTGGGCCATGGCGTCGAGCATCTCGACGGCGCCGTACTTGTAGCCCTCGCGGGACTTGGGGAGCAGGTGCGGGGCGTTGGTCATCGACTCCTGGCCGCCGGCCACGACGATGTCGAACTCCCCTGCGCGGATGAGCTGGTCGGCCAGCGCGACGGCGTCCAGGCCCGACAGACACACCTTGTTGATGGTCAGCGCCGGCACGTTCATCGGGATGCCGGCCTTGACTGCCGCCTGGCGCGCGGGAATCTGCCCGGCGCCGGCCTGGAGCACCTGCCCCATGATCACGTACTGCACCTGGTCGCCGCCGATGCCCGCGCGGTCGAGCGCGGCCTTGATGGCCGCACCGCCGAGGTCGGCTGCGGAGAACGAACGCAGCGAACCCAGCAGCCTGCCCATGGGCGTGCGTGCACCCGCGACGATCACCGAGGTGGCGGCGGTTTTCCCGTTCGTACCGGACATGGGCGCGACCCCTTTGAGCGGAGGAGGTTAACGATGGTTTCCGTCAATGTACTGACGGGTTGCCCTCGGGTCATCGGGCAGAAGATGTGATCGCGCGCACGTTGCGTGACGGTGCGTGCGAGCGGTGCACTGGACTCATGCTGACGCGCATCGACCACATCGGGATCGCCTGCTTCGACCTCGACACATCTGTCGAGTTCTACCGTGCCACGTACGGCTTCGAGGTGTTCCACACCGAGGTCAACGAGGAACAGGGCGTCCGCGAGGCCATGCTGAGAATCAACGGGACCTCCGACGGCGGGGCCTCCTACCTGCAGCTGCTGGAGCCGATCCGGGAGGACTCCGCGGTCGGCAAGTGGCTGGCCAGGAACGGCGAGGGCGTCCACCACATCGCCTTCGGCACCGCCGACGTGGACGGCGATGCGGAGGCGATCCGGGAGAAGGGGATCCGGGTGCTCTACGACGAGCCGCGCCGCGGATCCATGGACTCCCGCATCACCTTCCTGCACCCCAAGGACTGTCACGGCGTGCTGACGGAACTGGTCACCTCCGCGCCCCGCCCCGCGGCGGAGCACTGACCCTCTCCTTCCCCGGCCGGTAGAGTGCAGGTCCGGCCGGGTACGGGTGGGCCCCGGACCAGGCTGTACCGATGATCTGACACCATTTCTTCGGAAGGGCGGGCTCCGGGTTCCACCACGACGCATGACGGGGCCGGCCGCCGACGCGACCAGGGGACGGATGGACCGCGCTGTGCGGGGCTACGAGCGCCAGGAGAGTCAACGGGCCGAGGCCGACCACCTCTCGAAGTTCGAGGCCGAGATGGAGCGGCTGAAGACCGAGCGGGAGAAGGCGGTCCAGCACGCCGACGACCTCGGCTACCAGGTCGAGGTGCTGCGCGCCAAACTCCACGAGGCGCGCCGCAGCCTCGCCCACCGCCCTGCCTATGACACGGGCGACATCGGCTACCAGGCCGAACAGCTGCTGCGCAACGCCCAGATCCAGGCCGAGCAGCTGCGCAGCGACGCCGAGCGCGAGGTGCGCGAGGCCCGCGCCCAGACGCAGCGGCTGCTGCAGGAGCAGGCCGAGCGGCAGGCGCGCATGGAGGCGGAGCTGCACGCCGAGGCGGTGGCCCGCCGGCAGCGGCTGGACGAGGAGCTCAACGAGCGCCGCCAGACCGTCGAGTCGCACGTCAACGAGAACGTGGCCTGGGCCGAGCAGCTGCGCTCGCGCACCGAGGCGCAGGCGCGCCGGCTGCTGGAGGAGTCCCGGGCGGAGGCCGAGCAGTCGCTGACGGCCGCCCGCACCGAGGCCCAGGTGCTGACCGAGCAGGCCCGCGGCCGGCTCGGGGCGGCCGCCGAGGAGGCCCGCGCCGAAGCGGAAGCGATCCTGCGCCGGGCCCGTACCGACGCCGAGCGGCTGCTGTCCGCCGCCTCCGCGCAGGCACAGGAGGCCACCGACCACGCCGAGCGGCTGCGCACCGCCGCCGGCACCGAGAGCGACCAGGCCCGTACGACCGCGACGGAGCTGACGCGCACCGCCGAGGCGCGGATGCAGGAGGCCGACGCGGCGCTGCGCGAGGCGCGGGCCGAGGCGGACAAGGTGCTGGCCGAGGCGAAGGACGCCGCGGCCAAGCGGCTGTCCGAGGCCGAGTCGGACAACGAGCAGCGCACCCGTACCGCCCGGGCGGAGATCGCCCGGCTGGTGAGCGAGGCCACCAAGGAGTCCGAGGCCCTGCGGGCCGAGGCGCAGCAGCTGCGCGACGACGCGGCCGCCGCGGCCGAACGGGCGCTGGCCGAGGCCGCGGAGAAGGCCCGCAGCGCCGTGGCCGAGGACTCGGCGGCGCAGCTGGCCAAGGCCGCGCGCACGGCCGAGGAGGTGCTGTCCAAGGCGACCGAGGACGCACAGGCCACCACCAAGGCGGCCGCCGCGGAGGCCGAGCGGATCCGCAAGGAGGCGGAGGCCGAGGCCGAGCGGCTGCGCGAGGAGGCCGCGGACACCGCCGAGCAGCTCAAGGGCGCCGCGCAGGACGACACCAAGGAGTACCGGGCCAGGACGGTCGAGCTCCAGGAGGAGGCGCGGCGGCTGCGCGGCGAGGCCGAGCAGCTGCGCTCCGAGGCCGTGGCCGAGGGCGAGCGCCTCCGGGGCGAGGCCCGCCGCGAGGCGCTGCAGCAGATCGAGGAGGCGGCCAGCACCGCCGAGGAGCTGCTGGCCAAGGCCAAGGCGGACGCGGAGGAGACGCGCACCGCCGCGGCCGCCGACAGCGAGCGGCTGCGTACGGACGCGGCCGAGCGGGCCGCGGCCCTGCGCAAGCAGGCCGAGGAGGCCCTGGAGCAGGCCCGTGCCGAGGCCGAGGAGATGGCCGAGGAGGCCGAGGACCACTCCGAGCGCACCCGTACCGAGGCCGCCGAGGCCGCGCGGCAGCTGCGCGAGGAGGCCGAGCGGGCCGCGGAGGCGCGGCGCGAGGAGGCCGCCGCCGAGCTGACGCGCCTGCACACGGAGGCCGAACAGCGCGTGGAGGCCGCCGAGTCGGCGCTGCGCGACGCCCGTACGGAGGCCGAGCGGCTGCGCCGGGAGGCGGCCGAGGAGGCGGAGCGGCAGCGGACGGAGGCCGCCGAGCGGGCCCGTGCACTGCAGACGCAGGCCGAGGAGGAGTCCGAGCGGCTGCGGGCCGAGGCGGCGGAGGAGGCGTCCGCCTCCCGTGCCGAGGGCGAGGAGGCCGGTGCGCGGCTGCTCAGCGAGGCCGGCGCGGAGGCGGAGCGGCTGCGGGCCGAGGCGCTGGAGACCGCGGACCGGATGCGGGCCGAGGCGAACGCGGCCGCGGAGCGCACTGCCGCCGAGGCCGCGGAGGCGCTGGCCGCCGCCCAGGAGGAGGCCGCGCGGCGGCGCCGCGAGGCCGAGGAGACGCTCGGGGACGCCCGTACGGAGGCGCAGGCCGAGCGCGAGGCGGCGCGCGAGCAGAGCGAGGAGCTGCTGGCGTCGGCGCGCAAGCGGGTCGCGGAGGCGCAGGAAGAGGCACGGGAGCTGGTCGAGGAGGCCGAGCAGCGCGCTTCGGAGCTGGTGGCCGCCGCCGAGCAGACCGCACAGCAGGTGCGGGACTCCGTCGCCGGGCTGCACGAGCAGGCCGAGGAGGAGATCGCGGGCCTGCGTTCGGCCGCCGAGCACAATGCCGAACGGACCGTCACCGAGGCCCAGATCGAGGCCGACCGGGTCCGCGCCGAGGCCTACGCCGAGCGCGAGCGCGCCGACGAGGACGCGTCCCGCACCCGCACCGAGGCGGCGGCGCTGCGCGCCGAGGCCGAGGCGGAGGGCGAGCGGCTGCGCGCCGAGGCGGCCGCCACGGTCGACCAGGCCCGCGAGGCGGCGGGTGCGCTGCGCGCGGACGCCGCGAGCCAGGCCGACGAGCTCGTGGCCGAGGGCAGGGCCGAGGCCCAGCGTCTGACGGCCGAGGCCGAGCAGACCCTCGACCAGGCCCGCGAGGCCGCGGGCGCCCACCGCACGGAGGCCGCCGCGCAGGCGGAGGAGCTCATCGCCGAGGGTGCGGCGGAGGCCCAGCGCCTGATCACCGAGGCCGAAGGCGCCCTGGAGCGGGCTCAGGACGACGCGGACCGGCTGCGCACCGAAGCCGCCAAGACCGTCGACGACGCCCGCGAGGCAGCGGGCGTCCTGCGCACCGAAGCCGCGGGACAGGCCGACGAACTCATCGCCGAAGGCAGGACCGAGGCGCAACGTCTCGTCGACGAGGCCGAGGCCGCGCTCGAACAGGCCCGGGACGACGCGGACCGGCTGCGCACGGAAGCCGCCAAGACCGTCGACGACGCCCGCGAGGCAGCGGGCGTCCTGCGCACCGAAGCCGCGGGGCAAGCGGACGAACTCATCGCCGAAGGCACCGCCGAGGCCCGGCGCCTCACCGCCGAGGCCGAGCAGACCCTCGGCCAGGCGCGCAAGGACGCCGAGGCGCACCGTACCGAGGCGGCCGAGCAGGCCGACGAGCTCATCGCCGAGGGCACCGCCGAGGCCCGGCGCCTGATCACCGAGGCCGAGGGCGCCCTGGAGCAGGCCCGCACGGACGCGGAGGCCCTCCGGGCCGAGGCGGCGCGGACCGTGGACCAGGCGCGCAAGGACGCCGACGTGCACCGGGCCGAGGCCGAGGAGCAGGCCGAGCAGGCCCTGGACGAGGCCGCCGCGGAGGCGGAGCGGCTGCGGGCCGAGGCGGAGCGGCTGGTGGCGGACGCGTCCGCACGGGCCCAGCAGATGCGGACGGATGCCTCCGACGCGCTGGCGGCCGCCGAGCAGGACGCGTCCCGCACCCGGGCCCAGGCCCGCGAGGACGCCAACAAGATGCGGGCCGACGGGCACGCCGAGGCCGAACGCATCGTCAACGAGGCGGCGGAGCTGACCTCTTCGGCGCAGGATGACGCCGACCTCATCGTCGCCACGGCCAAGGAGGAGGCCGAGGTCCACCGGGCCGAGGCCGCGCAGCAGGCCGAGGAGCTGCTCGCCGAGGCGGTGCAGCGGGCCGACGCGCACCGTGCGGAGGCCGAGGGCCAGGCGGAGCGCACCGTGGCCGCGGCGAACGCGGAGGCCGAGCGGTTGCGGGCGGACGGCGCGCGGGCGCTGGACGAGGCCCGTGAGGCGGCCGACGGTCTGCGGGCCGAGGGCGCCGAGGCGCTGGAGTCCGCCCGCCGCGAGGCGGAACGCACCCTGGACGAGGCCCGCGAGGCCGCGGGCGCCCGCCGTGCGGAGGCCGCCGAGCAGGCGGACGCGCTCGTGCTGGAGGCCACGGCCGAGGCCGAGCGGATGGCCACGGAGGCCGCGGAGGCGCTGGCGGCGGCGCAGGAGAACGCCAACAGCACCCGTGCGGACTCCGCGCGCATCAAGGCCGACGCCGTCCAGGAGGCGGAGCGGCTGCGCGCCGAGGCGCGGGCCGAGGGCGAGCGCACGGTGGACGAGGCGCGGGACGCCGCCGCCCAGCGGCGCACCGAGGCCGCCGAGCAGGCGGACGCGCTCATCGCCAAGGCCCAGGAGGAGGCCGTCCTGACGGCCACCGTGGCCGAGGAGCAGGCCGACACGATGGTCGCCGCGGCCCGCAAGGAGGCCGAACGGCTCGTCAAGGAGGCCACCGGCGAGGGCAATGCGCTGGTCGAGCAGGCCCGTACGGACGCCAACACCCTGCTCGCCGAGGCGCGCGGGGACGCGACGGCCATAAGGGACCGGGCCGAGGAGCTGCGTTCGCGCATCGAGGGCGACGTCGAGGAGCTGCACGACCGGGCGCGCCGGGAGGCGGCGGAGGCCATGCAGTCGGCGGGCGAGCGCTGCGACAAGCTCGTCGCCGCGGCGACGTCCCAGCTCTCGGAGGCGGAGGAGAAGGCGAAGAAGCTGCTCTCCGACGCCAGCAGCGAGGCGAGCAAGGTCCGTATCGCCGCGGTGAAGAAGGCCGAGGGTCTCCTGAAGGAGGCCGAGCAGAAGAAGGCCGCCGCCGTACGCGAGTCGGATCGCCTGCGCACCGAGGCCACGGAGGAGGCCACGCGCCTTCTGGACGACGCGAAGCGGGAGTTGGAGGCGCTGGCCCGCCGGCGCGAGGACATCAATGCGGAGATTTCCCGTGTCCAGGACGTGTTGGAGGCGTTGGAATCATTTGAGTCCCCTGGGGCAGGCGGCTCCAAGGACGGCGGGGTGAAGGCGGCGGCTGGTGTCGGCGCTACTCGATCGGGTGGCAAGCAGTCCGAGAAGTAGCCACTCAATCGAGGGGGCATTTTCCGGATTTCCCAACCGTCTACCATCGTCCACTCGATGACACGCCGCTCACACCCCTAGGATTCCCTCTAACACCTCACCGGTCTCTTATGACAGGAACCCCATGAGCGACACTTCCTCCCCCTTCGGCTTCGAGTTGGTGCGGCGTGGATACGACCGCGGCCAGGTGGACGACCGCATTACGAAGCTCGTAGCGGACCGTGACAGCGCACTGGCACGGATCACGTCTCTGGAAAAGCGCATCGAGGAGCTGCACCTCGAAACGCAGAACGCTCAGGCACAGATCAACGACGCGGAACCGTCCTACGCAGGGCTCGGTGCGCGGGTCGAGAAGATCCTCCGGCTGGCCGAGGAGGAGGCCAAGGACCTGCGTGAGGAGGCCCGTCGGGCCGCCGAGCAGCACCGGGAGCTGGCCGAGTCGGCCGCTCAGCAGGTGCGCAACGACGCCGAGTCGTTCGCCGCCGACCGCAAGGCGAAGGCGGAGGACGAGGGCGCGCGCATCGTCGAGAAGGCGAAGGGCGACGCGGCGGCGCTGCGGGCCGAGGCGCAGAAGGACGCCCAGTCCAAGCGCGAGGAGGCGGACGCCCTCTTCGAGGAGACGCGCGCCAAGGCCGCCCAGGCGGCAGCCGACTTCGAGACGAACCTGGCCAAGCGCCGCGAGCAGTCCGAGCGCGACCTGGCCTCCCGTCAGGCGAAGGCGGAGAAGCGGCTGGCGGAGATCGAGCACCGGGCGGAGCAGCTGCGCCTGGAGGCGGAGAAGCTGCGCACGGACGCCGAGCGCCGGGCGCGGCAGACGGTGGAGACGGCGCAGCGCCAGGCCGAGGACATCGTGGCCGACGCCAACGCCAAGGCGGACCGCATCCGCAGCGAGTCCGAGCGCGAGCTGGCGGCGCTCACCAACCGCCGCGACAGCATCAACGCCCAGCTGACCAACGTCCGCGAGATGCTGGCCACGCTGACCGGTGCGGCGGTGGCTGCGGCCGGTGTGCCGGGCGACGACGAGCCGATCTCGCGGGGCGTTCCGGCCCAGCAGAGCCGCTGATCCGGCGGAGGCACATCGACAGCACGTCACGTTCGGGGGAGCCTGTCGCTCAGCGCGTCGTATGCCGTCTCATGACGGCGTGCGGCGCGCTGAGTCGTTTCTCCGCACCGGTGGCGGGGCTCTGTGGAGGCTCTTACCGTGAGTGAATGATCGAGCTCGAGGGGCTGACGAAGCGCTACGGGGACAAGCTCGCCGTGGACGGGCTCACCTTCTCCGTGCGGCCCGGCGTGATCACCGGCTTCCTGGGCCCCAACGGCGCGGGCAAGTCGACCACGATGCGCATGGTCCTCGATCTGGACAACCCGACCGGCGGCACGGTGCTCATCGACGGCCGGCACTACCGGCAGCTGCACAACCCGCTGCGGGTCGTCGGCGCCCTGCTGGACGCCAAGGCGATGCACGGCGGCCGCAGCGCCTACCACCACCTGCTGTGCCTGGCGCAGAGCAACGGCATTCCCCGGGCCCGGGTGCGCGAGGTGCTGGACACGGTCGGCCTGACGGCGGTGGCCGGAAAGCGCACCAAGGGCTTCTCGCTGGGCATGGGCCAGCGCCTGGGCATCGCGGGCGCGCTGCTGGGCGACCCGCAGATCCTGATGTTCGACGAGCCGGTCAACGGCCTCGACCCCGAGGGCATCCACTGGATCCGCAACCTGATGAAGAGCCTGGCGGCCGAGGGCCGGACGGTCTTCGTCTCGTCCCACCTGATGAGCGAGATGGCGCTGACCGCCGACCACCTGGTCGTCATCGGCCAGGGCCGGCTGCTGGCCGACACGTCCATGTCCGGCTTCATCGCCGAGAACTCCCGCGGCTACGTCCGGATGCGCTCCCCCGACCAGGAGCGGCTCAAGGACGTGCTGTCCGGCGCGGGGATCACGGCGGTGTCCGGCACGGAGGGCGCGCTGGAGGTGCACGGCGAGGACGCGGCGCACCTGGGCGAGCTGGCGGCGCGGCACCGGATCGTGCTGCACGAGCTGAGCCCGCAGCGGGCCTCGCTGGAGGAGGCCTTCATGCGGCTGACGGCCGGCGCGGTCGAGTACCACGCCCACGCGAACCACCAGACACCGCCGCCGGCCGCGCCGGGGGCGGGCTGGGGAGCCGACTGGCAGAAGAAGGGGTCGTGACGATGGCGGTGGCGGCACAGGTCCTGCAATCGGAATGGACGAAGATCAAATCCGTCAGCTCGACGGTGTGGACCCTGGGCATCGCGGTCGTGGTGACCGTCGGCCTCGGCGCCCTGATCAGCGCATTGTCCAAGCGGGACTTCGATCGTCTGTCCCGGCAAAGCAAGATCGAATTCGATCCGACGTACACGAGTTTCGCGGGGATGGGACTGGGCCAGCTGGCATTGATCGTTTTCGGTGTGCTGGTGGTCTCGAATGAATACAGCACGGGAATGATCCGCACCTCGCTCGCCGCCGTTCCGCAGCGCGGCACGTTTCTGTTCAGCAAGATCGCGGTGGCCGGTGCACTCGCATTCGCCGTCGGCATGATCACGAGTTTTGTGACGTTCTTCGTCGGCCAGGCGATGCTGGGCGGCCACGGCGCCCGCCTCGGCGACCCGGGCGTGCTGCGGGCGGTGATCGGCGGCGGCCTCTACATGACGCTCATCACCGTCTTCTCGATGGGCGTCGCGACGATGCTGCGCAGTCCGCTGCTGTCGCTCGGCATTCTCATGCCGTTCTTCTTCCTGATCTCCAGCATTCTGGGCAACGTGCCGGCGACGAAGAAGGTGGGGCGTTACCTGCCGGACCAGGCGGGGCAGAAGGTGATGCAGGTGGTGACGCCGCTCGGCGACGAGGCACCGTACGGGCCGTGGGGCGGGTTCTCGATCATGGTGCTGTGGGTGGTGGCCGTCCTAGCGGGGGCGTATGTCCTGTTGGCGCGTCGGGATGCGTGAGCCGTCCGGCAGGGGCCGCGCCCCGTAAGGGGCGCGGGGAACTGCGCGACCGGCCACAGCCGGCCCGCAGCCGAAACCCTGCTGGGGGTCGGGGGCGAAGCCCCCTGAGAAACGGCGAAAGGGCGGGACCGGGGCATGACACCGACGGACCTCGGGCCGGTCCCCGCCGAGCAGCCGCTCACGTACCCCGGGCGCCCGGTGACCGAGCCGTCGCTGCTGGACGGGGACCGGCTGCTCCCGTGGGACCCGGCGGCCCTCACGGGCCGCCACCCCGTGATCGCCGTCGGCAGCAACGCCTCCCCGGCGCAGCTGCGCCACAAGCTCCGCCTGGACGGCCTCTCCGGCACGGTCCCCATGGCCCCGGCCGAGGTCCGCGGGATCGCGGTCGGCTGCTCGGCCCACATCGGCGTCCACGGCTACGTGGCGGCCGCGCCGTACGCGGCCCCCGGGGCCGTCCGCACGCTCGTGATCACCTGGCTCGATTCCGCGCAGCTCGCCGCCGTGGACCGTACGGAGTTCAACTACCAACGGGTGTCGGTGCCCGGCACCGGATTTCTCTACGTCAGCCGGCACGGCGTCCTCGCCGACCCGGACACCGGTCGCCCCCGCCCCGGCGCGCGCGACCAGCGTGCGCTCCTCACCGCGCTACTGGCCGCCTCAGCACGCCTCCGTGCGCTTCTCGGCCCCGGACCGGAGGACTGGGTCGCCCGGGTCCGCACCGAGCCGGAGGTGCGGCAGGCCGGGAAACGGATCTTCGTCGAGGAGGGCTGGGTCCGGCCCGCGAGATTGGTCATCACTGGGGAACCGTCAACCCCTCGTCTATCCTCCTAACCCTTACGGAGGCATTTGCCCGGACGAGCTCGCGAGGGGCGAAGAATGATCGAGGCAGTCGGCCTCACCAAGCGCTACGGCGCCAAAACGGCCGTGCACAACCTGTCGTTCCAGGTGCGACCGGGGGCCGTCACCGGCTTCCTGGGCCCCAACGGCTCCGGCAAGTCGACCACGATGCGCATGATCCTCGGCCTGGACATGCCCACCTCGGGCCAGGTGACGATCGGCGGTCACCCGTACCACAGGCTGCCCAACGCGCCCCGCCAGGTCGGCGCCCTGCTGGACGCCAAGGCCGTGCACGGCGGTCGCAGCGCCCGTATGCACCTGCTGTCGCTCGCCCAGCTCGCCGGCATCCCCGCGCGCCGGGTGGACGAGGTGCTGGGCGTCGTCGGCCTCCAGGACGTGGCCCGCAGGCGCTCCAAGGGCTTCTCGCTGGGCATGGGCCAGCGCCTCGGCATCGCGGCCGCGCTCCTCGGCGACCCCGCGGTGCTGCTCTTCGACGAGCCGGTCAACGGCCTCGACCCCGAGGGCATCCTCTGGGTCCGCAATCTCATGAAGCGGCTCGCGGCCGAGGGCCGGACCGTCTTCGTCTCCTCGCACCTGATGAGCGAGATGGCGCTGACCGCCGACCACCTCATCGTCATCGGCCGCGGGCAGCTGCTCGCCGACATGAGCATCAAGGACTTCATCTCCGCGAACTCCGCGGACTTCGCGCGCGTCCGCGCCCCCGAGCCGGAGAGCCGCGACAAGCTCACGGGCGCCCTGGTCGAGGCGGGCGCCCAGGTGCTGCCGGAGCCGGACGGGGCGCTGCGGGTGACGGGCCTGACGCTCCCCCGCATCAGCGACATCGCCCACGGCGCGGACATCCGCCTCTGGGAACTCTCCCCGCACCAGGCCTCGTTGGAGGAGGCCTACATGCGGATGACGCAGGCCGCGGTGGACTACCGCTCCACGACGGACCAGCGCCACGGCTTCCAGGCCCCGCCGGCCGGACCGGTACCGCCCAACTGGGGCGAGGCGTACCCGGTGCTGCCGGGTGAACAGCCGAACCCGTACGCCGCCCAGCGCAACAGCGAGGACGTCCGATGAGCACGCCCCAGCAGCACTCCGCGACGCCCCGACTGCCCTCACAGGCACCGGGCCACCAGCCGGGCACCGAGCCCGCGGCGGGCGGTTTCGTCTCGCCGGTGCCCATGCGCAGGGCCACGCTCGCCGACGCGGTCCTCGCCGAGTGGACCAAGATCCGCTCCGTCCGGTCCACGATGTGGACGCTGGGCGTCATGGTGGCGCTCATCGTCGGCATCGGCCTGCTCATCGCCGCGGCCGTCAACGGGGCCGCCCCCACCGAGGCGAACGACGTCTCCCCGATGACCTACGGCTTCATCGGTATGCTCCTCGCCACCATCTGCGTGATCACGCTCGGCGTGCTGACGATCTCCTCCGAGTACGGCACCGGGCTGATCCGCACCACCCTGACCGCCTGCCCCAGCCGGTCCCGGGTGCTGACCGCCAAGGCGATCGTCTTCTCGCTGTTGACTTTCGTGATCACGACCGTCTCGACGTTCGTCGTCGCCGCGGTCCACTCGTCGGCGTTCGGCAGTCTGAGCACCTACGAGCCGACCGGTGGGGACTGGCTGCGGGCCACGGTGGGCGCGAGCCTGTTCATGTCGCTGCTGGGCCTGCTGTCGCTGGCCGTGGGCGCACTGGTGCGGCACTCCGCCGGGGCGATCACGATCATGCTGGGGGTGGTGATGCTGCCGATGATCCTGGCGGTGTTCCTGGTGCTGAATTCCCTGCGGGACCTGCGGGACGCCCTGCTCCAGTACTCGATTCCGGCCGAGCTGGCGACGTTGTACGACGCGAAGTCCGGCATCAACGGGGGGCCGACCGGCTGGGAGCCGGTCTGGATCATGGCCGCTCTGGCCGCGGCGGGCATGGCTTGCGCCTATGCCGCGTTGGCGCGGCGCGACGCCTGAGCGCTGCGCCGGCCGTGCCCCGTCAGGGGCGCGGGGAACTGCGCGACAAGCCACGACGAACCCGCAGCCGACGCACTGCACAGGGTCTGGGGCGGGAGCCCCAGGACAACACCCCCTCAGTAGCGAGGCGCATTCCTGGACCGCTGGAGCTTGGCGCTCCGGCGGTCCCGCGCGTTCCAGCACGCCTTGTGCCAGTGCCGCCGGTCCTCCACGCCGGCACCGTACTGCGGCCACGCCACCAGGTGCGGCACCCCGGGCGGAATCTCCTGGTCACAGCCCGGGCATCGGTACCGCTTGCCGGCCGCGCCGCCGCCGATCATGCGGATCGACCACTCCTCGCCCTGCCAGCTCTCGGTGCGCTCCAGGCCGTAGCGTTCGCCGTTCATGTCGTACGGCGCTGCAGCTGGTTTCTCGGCACCGCCTCGCGGGCGGTTTCGGCGCGGAGACACGGGGCACCTCGGGGAGTCGGAAGAGCGACGGACCGTGACCCAGCGTACGCGGCACGGCCGCCCGGCCGGGCGGGCATCCTCGTGGCGGCATCGCGCTTGCTCTCCGATCATCATGAAAACTTCACGCCCGGCCGTACCTTTGGCACGTGTCGGCCGTTATTGCCTCCAGGGGGATGCCGCGTCGGTCGCTAGGAGGAACAAGAGCGATGCGCATTGGAGCATTTGTCCTGGCCGCCCAGTTTCCGGGTCAGGGCCACGGGGAGGCGCTGTACCGGGCCGTCCGCTCGGCGGAGGTGGCCGAGGAGGCCGGGCTGGACGCCGTCTGGCTCGCCGAACACCACTTCGTGCCCTACGGGGTCTGCCCCTCGGCAGTGACGCTGGCCGCACTGCTGCTGGGCCGCACCCGGCGCATCGAGGTGGGCACGGCGGTGAGCGTCCTGCCGACGGTCCATCCCGTGGCCCTCGGCGAGCAGGCCGCGCTGCTGCACCTGACGTCCGGCGGCCGGTTCGTGCTGGGCGTCGGCCGGGGCGGCCCCTGGGTCGATCTGGAAGTCTTCAACTCGGGCCTGGGGGCGTACGAAGAGGGGTTCCCGGAATCCCTCGAACTGCTGATGCGCTGGCTGCGCGAACCCCGCGTGGGCGCGGCCGGGGAGCGGTTCGCGTTCCGTGAAGTCCCCGTCGTACCAAGGCCGGACGAGCTGGAGGACCGTTCCGCCCCGGGGGTCGTCGTCGCCTGCACCTCGCCCACCAGCGTCCGGCTGGCGGCGCGGCACGGGCTGCCGATGCTGCTGGGGATGCACAGCACGGACGAGGAGAAGGCGGAGATGGTGGCGCTGTGGCGCAAGTGCGCGCTGGAGTCGGGGAGTTCGCCGGAGGCGGTCGCCGCGGCCGGTCATGTCTCGGCCGGTGTGGTGCAGATCGCGGACCGGCGCGAGGAGGCCGCCGAGACGCTGCTCAAGGCGATGCCGGGCTGGCTGCACGAGGGGCTCGCAGCCCATGTGACGGTCGACGGGCGGCCGCGCCGGATGCGCGATCCCCACGCCTACACCGAGCTGCTCTGCGAGCTCCATCCGGTCGGCTCGCCCCGGCTGTGCGCCGAGCGGCTTTCAGCCACGGCGGAACGTACCGGCATCACCCGCTTCGCCCTGCTCGCCGAGGGCTCCGGGGACCTCGCCGCCACCGAGGAGAACCTCCGCCGCCTCGGGGCGGACGTGCTGCCGCAGCTCGCCTGACCTCCCGTCCTCTCCTGTCGTTCGCCGGGCTCCGGCAGCAGGAACGCCTCAGCAGTCCCGCAGCTCCGGGGACTGGTTCAGCAACTGGCCCCGGACAGAAGTGAAACGGGCCAGTCTCTCGTTCACCGAAGGGTCCACCGGGAAGACCGCGACCCGGTGGCAGTTCTGGAATGCCAGGCGTACCCCGAAGTGTCGCTGCAGTGCACCACGGATCGCGTCACTCGCCAGGGCACGCAGGAGCTGGCCGCGCGCCTGCTCGTCCGGCGGCGGTGTCCGGTTGTCGGCGAACGCGCCGCCTTCGCACTCGAGCCGGGCCACCAGAGAGCTGATCATCTCCCATGCGTAGGGCAGGGAGGTCCGGACGCAGTCGACAAAATCGGCTTCGTCGACCTCGCCTCGCTCGGCCTGTTCAAGGAGGGCCGGTGAGACGTCGAGCGACATGGGTTCTCCTCTCGCGACCCCGCGAGCGGGGTCTCACGGTTGGGCGAGCGGACGACGACGCGCTGGACCCGCACGACGACCGCCCGGGTTCAACGGTAATCCGGCCACTGCGGCCCCACCAGGAGAACGCACATACAACTGGCCAATGCCGAACGGGCGGATCCAGGGCGAATCGCGCCGAGTGGCAGGAGTCGAGTAGCGTGGCTCACCATGCGTCTCGTCATCGCCCGTTGCTCCGTGGACTACGCGGGCCGGCTCACCGCCCACCTGCCCTCCGCCCCCCGGCTCATCCTGGTCAAGGCCGACGGCAGTGTCTCGATCCACGCGGACGACCGTGCCTACAAGCCCCTCAACTGGATGTCCCCGCCGTGCACCCTGAAAGAGGGGGACGACAGCGTGTGGACGGTGATCAACAAGGCGGGCGAGAAGCTCATCATCACCATGGAAGAGGTGCTGCACGACTCCTCGCACGAGCTCGGCGTCGACCCCGGCCTCATCAAGGACGGCGTGGAAGCGCACCTTCAGGAGCTGCTCGCGGACCGCATCGAGACCCTCGGCGAGGGCTACACCCTGATCCGCCGCGAGTACCCGACGGCCATCGGCCCGGTGGACATCCTCTGCCGTGACGCGGACGGCGCGACGGTGGCGGTCGAGATCAAGCGCCGCGGCGAGATCGACGGCGTCGAGCAGCTCACGCGCTACCTGGAGCTGCTGAACCGCGACCCGCACCTGGCCCCCGTCCGCGGCATCTTCGCGGCCCAGGAGATCAAGCCCCAGGCCCGCGTCCTGGCCACGGACCGCGGCATCGGCTGCACGGTCCTGGACTACAACGCCCTACGCGGCATCGAGGACGACAAACTGCGCTTGTTCTGAGAGCCCAAGCCCCGCGCCCCGTAAGGGGCACGGGGCTGTATCTACGTGCGGCTCCGCCGCGTGGGCGCGACCACGGTGGCGCGCCCCGTAAGGGGCGCGGGGAACTGCGCGACCAGCCACGACGAACCCGCGCCCGAACGCCGCCCCTCAGGACGCAGACGCCCCCGGCTTCACCGGCGTCGACCCGGCGCCCCCGGTACCGCTTCCACCCGTCCCGCCGCCGGGCGACGGCGGCTGATCCGCCGACTTCGACGGCGAAGCCGTCGGCGGCGTCGGCTTCGGCGACTCCCCGCCCCCACCGGGCGAGGGCGACTGCGACGGCGAGTGCGAAGGCGACTTCGACGGCGTCGGATCCGCCGGATCCGTCGGCACATGCGGCGCCGACGGCGACACCCCCGTCCCCGACGAAGGCCCCGCACTCCGCGACGCCCCCGGCGCACCCGGCCCCCCGGGCGCCCCACTGCGCTCCGGCGCACCGGCACCCGTACCCGAACGCCCCGGCACACCCGGGACCCCGTTCTGCACAGCCGCAGGCTGGTCCGCGTTCAGCCCGTCGCCCCCGTCCTGCTGGGACGCGCTCTGCCCCGGCTTGACGGTGTTGGAGTGCTGCCCGTTGCCGCCGGAGGCCGCGCCGAGCGTGACGACGGTGCCGAGCACCGCCGCGAGCAGCGCCCCCGCACCGGCGGCCGCCATGTTGCGGTGGGTCCCGGCGGCGATCAGCCGCCTGGTCCACGGCTGCTTGGCGGCGGGCCGCGGCGCCGGCACCCGGCTGATGACCGCGGTGGTCACGTCGTCCGGGTTCGGCACGGCCGGCCGCACCGGCGGTACGGTCACCGACAGCGGCGCCGACACCGGCCCCTTCGCCACGGCGGGCGGCGCGGCCGACTCCTCGCTGCGCGCGTCCGGCACCTCCTCCCCCGCCTGGGTGGCCGGCTCGAAGCCGGCCGGCAGGAGCGAGGACTTCCCGAGGTCGGTCCGCGGGGCGACCGCGGGCACGCCGCGCGCCCCCATGGCCAGCCCGGTGCGGTCGGCGACCAGGGCCAGCGCCCGCCGCCCGGCGACCGCTCCGCGCTTGTCGGCCAGCACCCCGCGCAGCCCGATCGAGGCCTCCAGCGCGGCACGCGCCCGGTCGAGGTTGCCGCTGCACAGCGCGAGGACGCCCAACTCGTGGTGGAAATACGCTTCTTCGCCGACCTCCCCGGCGAGTCTCGCCGCCTCCTGTCCGTGCCGGAGGCTGCGCTCCCAGGCGCCCCAGTGCTGCGCGGCCGCGAAGGCCGGCGCCGCCGTGCGGGCCAGCAGGACGGCCGCGGCCGGGTGTCCGGCCTCCCCGTCCGCGACGAGCGCGGCCAGCGCCGCGAGGATCGCGTCGGCCTCCTGGGCGATGCGCTCCGGGGCGACCGAGGGGTGCCCCGCCCACCAGGCGTAGTGCTGGGCGGCGGTGTGCGCCCGGGCGGCCGCCTCGTCGCCGTAGCCCTCGGCCGAGAGCTGGTCGGCGACGCCGACGGCCAGCCGGTAGTGCGCCCCGGCGGCGGTGATCAGGCCGCAGGCGAGCAGCTCGCCGACGGCCGCGTCGGCGTGCGTGTCCCCGGCGAGGGCGGGCAGGTGGGCCTGGTGCGGGAGTTCGCCGCCGAGGGCGACGGCGAAGCGCAGGGTGTCCCGCGCGGCCTCGCCGAGCCGGGAGGCGAGCAGCGCGGCGGGCGCGGCGGCCTGCGCGAGGCTGGGCAGGGCGGGGCGGCCCGAGGCGACGTAGGGCCGTTCCGCGGTGACGCCGAACTCGTCGGCGGCCCCCGCCTCTTCGGCCGCGTCCGGCGCCGCCTGCTCGTCCCGGTGCCGCAGCAGCGCACCCGCCTGGACGAACCGCAGCGGCAGGCCCTCGGACTCGAACCACAGGTCCGCCGCCCAGCTCGCCTCCTCGTCCGTGAGCGGCCGGTCCACGGCCGGCTCCAGCAGCTCCAGGCAGCCGGTGCGGTCGAGGCCGCCGAGGAAGACCTCCTCCACGTGCGAGTCGGCGGAGGGGGCCGCCACGTCGGGCGTCGCGGCGAGCAGGAAGGCGCACTCGGGGGTCGCGTCGAGCAGCTCGTCGAGCGCGGCGCCGCCGAACTCCAGGTCGTCCAGGACGACCACGGCCCCGATCTCCGCGACGGCCGCCAGCAGCGCGGCCCGGTCGGGCCGGTACCGCGGTGCGTGGTGCACGGCGGCGTAGAGCTCGTGGAGCAGATCGGTCGCAGTGCGGTGATATCCGCTCAACCGGACGACTCCGTCGGGCGCGAGGCCCGCGCAGTCCTCGGCGACGGCGTCCAGCAGGGTGGTGCGCCCGGAGCCGGACGGGCCGGTCAGCCGGACGGAACGGCCGCGCGAGAGCAGCCGGGAGAGCCGCTCGCGCTCCTCGCCCCGGTGCAGCAGGGGCAGTTCGGGCCCGACGGACCGGGCGGGCGGGGTCGGGGCGGCGGCCCGGCGCAGCGCCTCGCGCTCCTCGGGCCCGTGGCGCTCGGGCCGGGCGGCGGGGAGCCGGCCCGGCGGGCAGGGCTCTATCTCGCTGCCGTCCAGGGGGTTGACGGTGAGCAGGTAGTCACCGGCGACGAGCTGGACGACGCGGACGGGGCCCGGGGCGCCGGACTCCTGCCCGCCGACGAGTTCGGAGCGCGGCGGCCGCCGCGGGCCGCTCCCGGTGCCGGGAGCGCGTTCGTCGTCGTGGACTGCGTCGTCGCGGAATTCCTCGGATGCCCGGTTCGTCGGGTCCATGGTTCAGAGCCCCCAGATGCGTGGCGTGCCGTCGTGCCCTCCGGCCTGTCCGCACTCCTTCGACCTCCGGCGGGCGTGGTGGCGCCCGGCCGTCGATACCGGTCCGGTGCCCGCCGTGGGCTGTCGTGGCGGCGGGAAACCGAACAGACCTTGGCACAGTATCTACGAACAGGAGGGTGCCGCGTCGCCCAGGACGTCACAGTCTTATGAGCATTGGGGGTGCTCGGCGCCGCAGGGGGCTCATCCCGCCCGCCCGGCGCCCCGTTTCACACGCGGGGCCGGCCGCCGTCCGCGAGGTTCTCCCCCTCGATCGCGAGGATGCGGTGCAGCCGGGTGGCGACCAGCAGCCGCTGCATCCGGTCCGGCACGCCCCGCAGCACCAGCCGCCGCCCGGTGCGCCCGGCACGGCGGTGGGCCCCCATGATGACGCCGAGTCCGGTGGCGTCCCAGGAGTCCAGCTCGGTCAGGTCGAGGACGAGGTCGCCCCGGCCGCCGTCGAGGGCGGAATGCAGGACCGTACGGGCGTTCGCCGCGCTGCGGACGTCGAGGCGCCCCCCGACGACCAGTTCGGCGTGGTCGCCCCTGATGTGCATATGCGCTCCCGGGAGAGGTTCTGTTCCGTCTGGTCCGAGGTTCTAAAGAACTGACTGCCTTTCGCACGGCAAAGTTGCCGTCTGTAAGCGAATTGCTACCGAATTCACCCCACGGGGTGAATTCGGTAGCCGATGGAGCCTCAGTGCTGGTAAAAGCCCTGGCCGCTCTTGCGGCCCAGGTCGCCCGCGTCGACCATGCGGCGCATGAGCTCCGGCGGGGCGAACTTCTCGTCCTGGCACTCGGTGTAGATGTTCTCGGTCGCGTGCAGCAGGATGTCGACGCCCGTCAGGTCGGCGGTCGCCAGCGGGCCCATGGCGTGGCCGAAGCCCAGCCTGCAGGCGATGTCGATGTCCTCGGCGCTGGCCACCCCGGACTCGTACAGCTTGGCCGCCTCGACGACCAGCGCCGAGATCAGGCGGGTGGTGACGAAACCGGCGACGTCGCGGTTGACGACGATGCAGGTCTTGCCGATGCCCTCGGCGAACTCCCGCGCGGCGGCGAGGGTTTCGTCGCTGGTCTTGTGCCCGCGCACCAGCTCGCACAGCTGCATCATCGGCACCGGCGAGAAGAAGTGGGCGCCGACCACGCGCTCCGGGCGGGCGGTGGCGGCCGCGATCTTGGTGATCGGGATGGCGGAGGTGTTGGAGGCGAGGACGGTGTCCTCCTTCACCAGCCCGTCCAGGGTGCGGAAGATGTCCCGCTTGGTGTCGACGTCCTCGAAGACGGCCTCCACCACGATGTCGGCGTCGGCGGCCGCGTCGAGGTCCGTGGTCGGGGTGATGCGCGCGAGCGCCTGCTCGGCCGCGGCGGCCTCCAGCCTGCCCTTGGCCACGAACCGGTCCAGCGAGGCCCGGATGCCGTCCGTGCCGCGCTGCAGCGCCGCATCGGTCACGTCCCGCAGCACGACGTCCCAGCCGGCCTGCGCGGAGACCTGCGCAATGCCGGACCCCATCAGTCCGGCACCGATGACGGCGAGCTTCTTGGCCACGACTGTCCCCTTACTCCCTGTACACCTGCGTGTTCTTACGGCTCTTGGCCGGACCTTAGCGTCCGGGAGCGCGCCGTTGGGAGGGAAGAGATGCGCGTCACGTCCCGAATGACGGACATCACACCGAGACGGCCACCGGCCGGGCCACACGCTGCAGTTGAGCCACTCGGGCCCCAGTGATCACACCGCCGGGCGGATGCCGTACCCCAGCAGACGGTCGCTCAGCAGCCCCTCGATCTCGTCCAGCAGACCCAGCGCCGCACGCGAGGTCTCGGTGGCGGAGCGCCCCGCCACCACCTCGCCCTGGATGTACTCCGTCACCTGCGCCTGGATCCAGCCCAGCTGACCCGCCACCAGCCCGGGCAGCGGCCCGGCGTCCTCCCCGGCCTCCTCGGCGAGCACGGCGGTGAGCCCGTCGACGGCGCGGCGCCGCATGCCGAACACCCGGGAGCGCAGGGCCGGCGACTCCTCGATGACGCGCAGGAACCGCTCGAACCCGTCCACGAGCCCCATCCGCGGCGAGACGGCCACGACGTCCGCCCGCAGGGCGCGCAGCACGGCCGCGGCGGGGGACTCGCCCGCGGGACGGCCGCGGACGGCCGTGGCGAGCCACTCGACGGCGTCGTCCTCGCGGTCGAGGAAGAGGTCCTCCTTCGCGCCGAAGTAGTTGTAGACGGTGTTGACGGACACGTCCGCGGCCGTGGCGACGTCCGCGATCGTCACCGCGTCGAAGCCGCGCTCCAGGAACAGGCCGGTCGCCACGTCCGAGATGTGCTGCCTCGTCTGCCGCTTCTTCCGCTCCCTGAGCCCTTCGCCGGTCATGCCCTCATCGTAGCTTCGCTGCACTCCTTGAAAACTTGGAGTCATTGCAAACTTTCAGGGACTCTGCTTTTCTTGCGGCATGGACAGCTTGGACAGCTCCGACAGCATCCGCACGTCCGGACTCACCCGGACCTTCACGACCCCGCGCGGCCCCGTCGAGGCGGTGCGCGGCATCGACCTGACCGTCCGCCGCGGCGAGATCCTCGGCTTCCTCGGCCCCAACGGCGCGGGCAAGACCACCACGCTGCGCATGCTCACCACCCTGCTCGCGCCCACCGGCGGCACCGCGACCGTCGCCGGGCACGACCTCGCCCGCGACCCCCGGGGGGTCCGCCGCCGCACCGGCTACGTGGCCCAGTCCGGAGGCGTCGACCCCGCCGTCTCGGTGCGCGAGGAACTGGTAACCCAGGGACGGTTCTACGGGCTCCGCAAGGCCGAAGCCGCCGGGCGCGCCGAGGAGTTGGCGCACGAGCTCGGCCTCACCGGCCTCCTGGGCCGGCCGTGCGCGGCCCTCTCCGGCGGGCAGCGGCGCCGGCTCGACATCGCCATGGCCCTCACCCACCGGCCCGAGGTCCTCTTCCTCGACGAGCCCACCACCGGCCTCGACCCCGGCAGCCGTGCCGACCTCTGGGACCTCGTGCGCCGCATCCGCACCGAGTGGGGCACGACCGTCTTCCTCACCACGCACTACCTCGACGAGGCGGACGCACTCGCCGACCGGCTGATCGTCGTCGACCACGGCCGCGTCGTGGCGGAGGGGACCCCGGCGGAGCTCAAGACCCGCTACGCCGGCTCCCCCGACGCCACCCTGCAGGACGCCTTCCTCGTCATCACCGGGCGCGGCCCCGCGCCCCGGGACACCACCCCCGTAGCCGTCTAGGAGCCGACACCCCGTGCACACCCTCGCGTCCGACACCGCCCTCGTCTTCGGCCGGTACGCCCGCCAGACCCTGCGCTCGAAGCCCGCCATGACCTTCGGTGCGCTGATGCCCTCGCTCTACCTCGTCCTCTACGGCCCGCTGCTCACGCACATGCCGCTCGGCGGGACGGGCTCCTCCTGGCAGGTCCTCGTCCCGGGCCTGCTCCTCCAACTCGCCCTCTTCGGCGCCTCGTTCGCCGGAATGGCGCTGATCATCGAGAAGCAGCACGGCATCGTCGACCGGATGCGGGTCACCCCGGTCAGCCGGCTCGCCCTGCTGCTGGGGCGCATCCTGCGGGACGCCGCGCTGCTCACCGTGCAGGCGGCCGTGATCGTCCTGGTGGCCGTGGCCATGGGCCTGCGGGCACCGCTGCCCGGCGTCCTGATGGGCTTCGCCTTCACGGCGGCACTGGCGCTGTCGCTGGCGTCCCTGTCCTACGCGCTGGCCATGAAGGCCGCCGCGCCCACGTCCTTCGCCCCGCTCGTCAACGCCGTCAACATGCAGGCCATGCTGCTCTCCGGCCTCCTGCTCCCCATGTCCCTCGCGCCCGGCTGGCTCGACGCGCTCTCCCACGTGATGCCGCTGCGCTATCTGGTGGACGCGGTCCGCGCCGCGTTCGTCGGCCACTACGCGGACCCGGCGCTGCTGCGCGGCGCGTTGGCGGCCCTCGCCCTGCTGGCCGTCTCGGTGACGGCCGGAACGCGGTACTTCCGCAGGGCCGGGGCGTGACTACGCTCGGGGCATGGTCAACCTGACGCGTATCTACACCCGCACCGGCGACGACGGCACCACCGCCCTCGGCGACATGAGCCGGACCGTGAAGACCGACACCCGCATCGCGGCGTACGCCGACGCGAACGAGGCCAACGCCGCGATCGGGGTGGCCATCGCGCTGGGGCAGCTGCCGGAGGACATCGTGGCGGTGCTCGTCCGGGTCCAGAACGACCTCTTCGACGTGGGTGCCGACCTGGCGACCCCCGTCGTGGAGAACCCCGCGCTTTCAAGAAAAATGGCCCCGCCGCTGCGCGTCGAGCAGTCCTACATCGACCGCCTGGAGGCGGACTGCGACCGCTTCCTGGAGCCGCTGGAGAAGCTGCGCAGCTTCATCCTTCCCGGGGGGGCGCCGGGCGCTGCGCTGCTGCACCAGGCGTGCACGGTGGCACGGCGCGCGGAGCGCGCCACGTGGGCGGCGCTGGAGATGCACGGCGACATCATGAACGGCCTGACGGCGACGTACTTGAACCGGCTGTCGGACCTACTGTTCATCCTGGCGCGAAGCGCCAACCGGGACGTCGGGGACGTCCTTTGGGTACCGGGCGAGAACCGCTGACCTCTGCGGTGGCGCGCCCCGTAAGGGGCGCGGGACTGTATGTATTTGCGGCTCCGCCGCGTGGGCGCGACCACGGTGGCGCGCCCCGTCAGGGACGCGGGGAACTGCGCGACCAGCCAGTGACGGCCCGCAGCCGACGAACAGCGCGGGGCGGTACCAGCTGTCCGACGGCTGCGGGCCGTTCGTGGTTGCTCGCGCAGTTCCCCGCGCCCCTCACGGGCGCGCCCGCTTGGGCCAGATCGTGTAGCTCAGCGCGATCACCACATTGATGCCCCCCACCCACAGCATCGTCGACTGCCAAGCCCGCAACGAGCTCACGTCGCCCGAGCCCCCCACGTACCAGACCGCCGCCTGCAACAGCGCAGCGGCAACCGCTGCGGCCACGACCCAGCGCCCCGCCGTCTTCCACTCGTGCACCGTGCGCGCCGTCCCGTACTTCGGCGGCTTGACCGGCGGCGGACCGCCCGCGAAGCGGTGGGCGAAGCGAGCGTCGGCCCAGCGGAGCGTGGAGTGGCCCAAGCCGGCCGAGAAGCCGATGTAGACGGCCGCGAGGCCGTGCTTCCAGTCGGCGGTGGCGCCGTTCTTCAGGTCGATCGCAGTCGCGACGAGCAGCACGAGTTCCAGGACCGGCTCCAGCAGCAGTACCGCGACCCCCGCGCGCGGCATGCGCGCCAGATAGCGCAGGCTCAGTCCGACGGCCAGCAGTACCCAGAAGCCGACCTCGCAGGCGACGACCAGCATGACGATCACGGTTCCGCTCCTCTCCCTCCCCTCCAGCGTCCCCGCGGACGGCCGCCCCCGCCTCGTCGCGGAAGACGATCCCCGACTGCATCCTTCGATGTACTGACCTGCGGCGACGGCATGCTGTGATGGACCTGTGCAGCTGCCCCTCCCACGCCGCCCCGACCGCGATGCCGTGCTCATCGCGGCCACCGGGGTGCTCGGCGGCGTCCTGCTGTACGCGCTGGGCCTGCGCAGCTCGCCCGCCCTGCCGCTGCCGCCGTGGCTCGCGCTCGTCGCACTGGCCGTCATGGCCGGTGCCGAACTGCTGCGCCGCAGCGCCCCGCTCGCGGGGCTCGCGCTCGGCACGGGGGCGCTCGCGCTCGACGTCTGCGCGGGCAGTCTCATCGCGAACGTCGGCATGTTCACCGACCTCGTCTACGCGGCGGTGCTGTACGGGCCGCAGGCCGCGTACCGGTTCATCCCGCGCGCGACCGAAGTGCTCACCGTGCTGGGCACGTTGCTGGC
Source organism: Streptomyces sp. AM25 (assembly GCF_058146165.1). Taxonomy (NCBI): domain Bacteria; kingdom Bacillati; phylum Actinomycetota; class Actinomycetes; order Kitasatosporales; family Streptomycetaceae; genus Streptomyces; species Streptomyces sp. AM25. Next base: position 225,460 of record NZ_JBKIWN010000015.1, read on the forward strand.
CGTCGCCCTGGTCCGCAAGCCGGAGGCGCTGCTGGTCGGGATCGCGCTGGGCCTCGTGACCATCGCGCCCGCCTGGACCGGCGTGGGCGTCCGCGTGCACCGCGACGCCGCCCGGTCCGCGCGGCTGGCGGCCGAGCGGACGGCGCTGCTGGCGGAGCTGGACCGGCGCGAGGCGGTGGGCGCGGAGCGTTCCCGCATGGCGCGGGAGCTGCACGACATGGTGGCGGGACACCTGTCGGCCATCGCCATCCACTCCACGGCGGCGCTGTCGATCGGCGAGCCGGAGACGTCCCGGGAGGCGCTCGCGGTGATCCGCGAGAACAGCGTCCAGGGCCTCGCCGAGATGCGCCGTCTCATCACTCTCCTGCGCACCGGCGAAGAGGGGCCGGCGGCCACGCCCACGCTGGAGGGACTGGAGGCGCTGCTGGCGCAGGCGCGCAGCGCCGTGCCGGACGAGGGCAGGTTCCGTTTCGTCCTGCTCGACGAACGCGGCCCCGGGCCGCTGCCCGCGCCCGTCGAGCTGGCGGCCTACCGCATCGTGCAGGAGTCGCTGACCAATGCGGTCAAGCACGCGGCGCCCGGAGAGGTGGCGGTGCGCCTGTCGCGCACGGGCGGCGGCCCGCTGACCGTCCGCGTCACCAGCCCGCTGGGCGACCGGCCGGCCCCGCGCGCGCCGGGTGCGGGAGCGGGGATCGTCGGGATGCGCGAGCGCGTCGCCCTCCTGGGCGGCCGGCTGGAGACGGGACCGCTGAACGAAGGTGCGGCGGTGTTCTGGGAGGTACGGGCCGAACTGCCCGTGGAGAGCGAGGAGATGCGATGACGATCCGGGTTCTGGTCGCCGAGGACCAGGCCGCCGTCCGGTCCGGCCTGGTGCTCATCCTGCGCTCCGCGCCCGGCGTCGAGGTCGTCGGGGAGGCGGCGGACGGCGAGGAGGCGGTGCGGCTGACCCGGGCGCTGCGGCCCGACCTGGTCGTCATGGACATCCAGATGCCCCGCCTGGACGGGGTCTCGGCCACCCGGCAGATCACCTCCGAGCAGCTCGCCGACGTGCTCGTGCTGACCACCTTCGACCTCGACGAGTACGTCTTCGGGGCGCTGCGCGCGGGCGCGGCCGGGTTCCTGCTCAAGGACAGCGAGGCCGCCGACCTCGTCGCCGCCGTGCGGACCGTGGCCCGGGGCGAGGGGCTGATCTCCCCGGCCGTCACCCGGCGCCTGATCGCCGAGTTCGCCCGCCCCGCGCCTGCGGCCCGCCCGTCCGCGGACCCGGCCCTGCTGGACGTGCTCACGCGCCGCGAGCGCGAAGTGCTGGCCTGTCTCGGCGAGGGCCTGGCGAACGCGGAGATCGCGGTCCGGCTGCAGATGGCGGAGGCGACGGTGAAGACGCACGTGAGCCGCCTGCTGGGGAAGCTGGAGCTGCGCAGCAGGGTGCAGGCGGCCGTACTGGCCCGGGAGTTGGGCCTGGTCCAGACCTCTTGACCATTGGTACGGACCTTCTTACGCTCCCCCACAAAACTGCACACCCCCCACCCTGTACGGACTCCACTCGAGGAGCACCCTTGAGCACAGGAACAGCGGGACACGGCAGACGCTTCACCCTCACCGCGGCCTTCGCCGCCTTCCTCCTCCCCCTCGCCGCCCTCATCGGGCTCGCGTCCCCGGCCCACGCCGCGGCCTCGGCGACGGCGGCCTTCGCCAAGACCTCGGACTGGGGCACCGGTTACCAGGGCGAATGGACGATCAAGAACACGGGCCCGACGGCCCTCGACGGCTGGACCGTCGAGTGGGACCTCCCGTCCACCACCACCGTCGGCTCGTACTGGGACGCCCTGATCAGCAACAGCGGCACCCACTACACCGCCAAGAACCGCGAGTACAACGGCACCATCGCCCCCGGCGCATCCGTCACCTTCGGCTTCGTCGCCGCGGGTGACAACGCGCCGAGCGGCTGCAAGCTCAACGGCGGTTCCTGCGACGGCGGTTCCCAGGGCAGTCCGCCGAGCGCCCCCGGCATGCCCCAGGCCACGGCCGTCACCGACACGACCGTCTCCCTGAAGTGGGCGGCGTCCACGTCCGCCACGGGCATGAAGAACTACGACGTCTACCGCGGCGGCAGCAAGGTCGCGACCGTCGCCAAACTGGCCTACACGGACACCGGGTTGACCCCCGGCACCGGCTACACCTACACCGTCGTCGGCCGCGACACCGCCGACCGGACCGGGCCCGCCGGCCCGGCACTGACCGTGAAGACCACCGGCGGGGGCGGCAGCCCGCAGCCCGGCAACGGCTATGCCAGAGTGGGCTACTTCGTGCAGTGGGGCATCTACGGCCGCGCGTACACGGTGAAGTCCCTGGACGCCACGGGCGCCGCTGCCAGGCTCACCCACCTCAACTACGCCTTCTCCAACATCGATCCGGTCAACCTCACCTGCCTCAACGGCGTCACCAAGGCCACCGGGTCCAACCCGGAGGACCCGAACCAGGGCGACGGCGCGGGCGATTCGTGGGCCGACTACGAGAAGGGCTTCGGGGCCGGCGACTCGGTCAACGGCACGGCGGACACCTGGGACCAGCCGCTCGCCGGCAACTTCAACCAGCTCAAGGAGCTCAAGGCCAAGTACCCCAATCTCAAGATCCTGATGTCGGTGGGCGGCTGGACCTACAGCAAGTACTTCTCGGACGTCGCCAGGACCGACGCCTCCCGGCAGAAGTTCGTCCAGTCCTGCATCGACATGTACATCAAGGGCAACCTCCCGGTCAGCAACGGCCGCGGCGGCCCCGGCACTGCGGCCGGGATCTTCGACGGCTTCGACATCGACTGGGAGTGGCCGGGCTCCGACGGACACCCCGGCAACCACGTCTCCGCGGACGACAAGGCCGACCTCACGCTGCTGATGGCCGAGTTCCGCAAGCAGCTCGACGCACTGGGCACGCACTATCTCCTCACCGCCTTCACCCCGGCCGACCCGGCCAAGATCGCGGCAGGCTGGCAGATCGGCGGCAAGCCCAACGTCTTCGACTCCATGGACTACGCCAACGTCCAGGGCTACGACTTCCACGGCTCGGGCAGCGACAACAGCTGGGAACCCAACCGCACCGGCCACCAGGGGAACCTGTACGCCGACCCCAAGGACCCGTACTCCACGAAGTTCAGCGTGGAGAAGACCGTCCAGACGTACCTCGACGCGGGCGTCGACCCCCGCAAGCTGGCCCTGGGGCTGGCCTTCTACGGACGCGGCTGGCAGCAGGTGGCCGACGGGGGTGCCCACGGGGCGTGGCAGACGGCCAACGGGGCTGCGCCCGGGCAGTTCCCCGAGGAGGCGGGTACACGGGGCTACGACAACCTGATCGCCTCGGTGCCGAACATGACCGTCTACCACGACGATCAGGTCGTGGCCACGTACGGGTTCACCGGGGACGGCGGGCAGTGGTGGACGTTCGACGATGCGTGGTCGATCGGCAAGAAGACGGCCTGGCTTCGCCAGAAGAATCTGTTGGGGGTGATGATCTGGGAGATGTCCGGGGACAGCGGCACACTGATGACTGCCGTCAACGACGGGCTGTCGTGAACTGCGGGTTGTTCTTGGCTGGTCGCGCCCACGCGGCGGAGCCTCACAAGGAAACCGCCCCGCGCCCCTTACGGGGCGCGGCCTGCGGGGCGCGACCTTACGCCACGTTCACCCGTTGTCCCGGAGGCGCCGCCTCCAGCCATGCCAGGAAGCCCGTCAACGCGTCCTCGCTCATCGCCAGTTCGAGGTGCGTGCCGCGGTGCAGGCACGACAGGACGACCGCGTCCGACAGCAGGGCCAGTTCCTCCTCGCCCTGCGGCGTGCGCCGCGCCCGTACCTCGATCGAGGCGCGCTCCAGGATGCGCCGGGGGCGCGGGGCGTACGAGAAGACCCGGAACCACTCGATCCGGTCACCGTTGTAGCGGGCGACCCCGTACACCCAGCCCTTGCCGAGGGGTTCGGGGTCGTCCTCGGGGACGTTCCACCGCAGGCTGCAGTCGAAGGTCCCGCCGGACCGCTGGATGAGCCGTCTGCGCAGCCCGAAGACGAAGAGCCCCAGCACCACCAGCAGTACGACGATGCCGCTCACGAGCAGAGCGAGGACCATCTCCACCGACCTCCTCGCATCATCTAGAGCAACCGCACCTGTATTGCCTCAGCCGCGGACCGCCCTGGAAGATCCAGTGCGGCCCGCGGCTGAGGGACGTATCGATGGTCGGTCGCGGTCCTAGTGTCCCGTGACCGCACGCAGCCGGACATCCGCGCGCCGCTCGGCGGCGGCGTCCGCCTCCGACTGGGCCCGCTCCAGCGCACGCTCGGCGCGCTGGACGTCGATCTCGTCGGCAAGCTCCGCGATCTCGGCGAGCAGCGAGAGCTTGTCGTCGGCGAACGAGATGAATCCACCGTGCACCGCGGCGATCACGGTGCCCTCGGCGGTCTTGATGGTCACCGGGCCGGACTCCAGCACACCGAGCAGCGGCTGGTGGCCGGGCATGACGCCGATGTCACCCGATGTGGTACGCGCGATGACCAGAGTGGCCTCGCCGGACCAGACGCTTCGGTCCGCCGCGACCAGCTCGACGTGCAGCTCAGCAGCCAACGTGGCTCCTCGGGTCTCCACCCGCCGGGCGCGGCGGGTGTTGGGTCAAAGAATAGGGGACGTACGGACCGGGGGCGGGAGCACCCCACCCCCGGTCCTCACGAGCACGGGGCTCAGGAGACGCCGAGCTCCTTGGCGTTCTTCTTCAGGTCCTCGAGGCCACCGCACATGAAGAAGGCCTGCTCCGGGAAGTGGTCGAACTCACCGTCGCAGATCGAGTTGAACGCGGCGATGGACTCGTCCAGCGGAACGTCCGAACCGTCGACACCGGTGAACTGCTTCGCCGCGTGGGTGTTCTGCGACAGGAAGCGCTCGACGCGACGGGCGCGGTGGACGACCAGCTTGTCCTCTTCGCCCAGCTCGTCGATACCGAGGATCGCGATGATGTCCTGGAGGTCCTTGTACTTCTGCAGGATTCCACGGACCCGCATGGCGGTGTCGTAGTGGTCCTGCGCGACGTAGCGCGGGTCCAGGATGCGGGACGTCGAGTCCAGCGGGTCGACCGCCGGGTAGATGCCCTTCTCCGAGATCGGACGCGACAGCACGGTGGTGGCGTCCAGGTGGGCGAAGGTGGTCGCCGGGGCCGGGTCGGTCAGGTCGTCCGCGGGGACGTAGATCGCCTGCATCGAGGTGATCGAGTGACCACGGGTCGAGGTGATGCGCTCCTGCAGGATGCCCATCTCGTCCGCCAGGTTCGGCTGGTAGCCCACCGCGGAGGGCATGCGGCCGAGCAGGGTCGAGACCTCGGAACCGGCCTGGGTGAAGCGGAAGATGTTGTCGATGAAGAACAGCACGTCCTGCTTCTGCACATCGCGGAAGTACTCCGCCATGGTCAGACCGGCCAGGGCCACGCGCAAACGGGTGCCCGGGGGCTCGTCCATCTGGCCGAAGACCAGCGCGGTCTTGTCGAGAACGCCGGCCTCCTCCATCTCGACCATGAGGTCGTTGCCCTCACGGGTGCGCTCACCGACACCGGCGAAGACGGAAACGCCCTCGTGCAGCTTGGCCACACGCATGATCATTTCCTGGATCAGCACGGTCTTGCCGACACCGGCACCACCGAACAGACCGATCTTGCCGCCCTTGACGTACGGGGTCAGCAGGTCGACGACCTTCAGGCCGGTCTCGAACATCTCGGTCTTGGACTCGAGCTGGTCGAAGGCCGGGGCCTTGCGGTGGATCGACCAGCGCTCGGCGTCGGCGACCGTGGACTCGTCCTCGTTGAGGACCTGGCCCAGGGTGTTGAACACCTTGCCCTTGGTCACGTCACCGACCGGCACGGAGATGGCCGCGCCGGTGTCGGTCACCGGGGCCTGGCGGACCAGACCGTCGGTGGGCTGCATCGAGATGGAGCGGACCAGGCCCTCGCCCAGGTGCTGGGCGACCTCGAGGGTCAGGGTCTTGCGACCGCCCTCGACGGCCGGGTCGTCGACCTCGGCGTGCAGAGCGTTGTAGATCTCCGGCATCGCGTCGACGGGGAACTCCACGTCGACGACGGGGCCGATGACCCGCGCGACGCGGCCCGTGGCGGCGGCCGTCTCAACAGTGGTCGTCATTACTTGTCACTCCCCGCGGTCGCGTCGGCCAGGGCGCTGGCTCCACCGACGATCTCGCTGATTTCCTGGGTGATGTCGGCCTGTCGGGCCGCATTGGCAAGCCGCTTGAGCGACTTGATGAGCTCTTCCGCATTGTCGGTCGCGGACTTCATCGCACGGCGGCGGGCGGCGTGCTCGGAAGCGGCGGCCTGCAGCAGCGCGTTGTAGATCCGGGACTCGACGTACCGCGGCAGCAGCGCGTCGAGCACGCCTTCCACCGACGGCTCGAACTCGTACAGCGGAAGGATCCCGCCCTTGGCTTCCGCCTCCTCCGCCGTCGCCTCGAGGCTCAGCGGCAGCAGGCGGTTGTCCACCGGCGTCTGCGTCATCATCGAGACGAACTCGGTGAAGACGATGTGCAGCTCGTCCACGCCGCCCTCGGCGGTGTCCTGCTGGACGGCCGCGATCAGCGGATCGGCGACGCGCTTGGCGTCGGCGTAGGTCGGGCTGTCGGTGAAACCGGTCCAGGACTGCGCCACCGGACGCTCGCGGAAGCCGTAGTACGCGACGCCCTTGCGGCCGACGATGTACGTGACGACGTCCTTGCCCTCGCCGCGGAGCCGCTCGGAGAGCTGCTCCGCCGCCTTGATGGCGTTCGAGGAGTAACCGCCGGCCAGACCACGGTCGCTCGTGACGAGCAGCACCGCGGCCCGGACCGGGTTCTCCGCCTCGGTGGTGAGGGCGTGCCTGGTGTTGGAGCCGGTGGCAACCGCGGTCACTGCCCGGGTGAGCTCACTGGCGTACGGAGTCGAAGCGGCCACCTGGCGCTGCGCCTTGACGATGCGCGAGGCGGCGATCATCTCCATCGCCTTGGTGATCTTCTTGGTCGCGGAGACGGACTTGATCCGCCTCTTGTAGACCCGGAGCTGGGCACCCATGCTCAGCCCTCGCCCAGCAGCTTGCCGTCCGCGGTCTCGAACTGCTGCTTGAACGCCGCGATGGCGTCGCCCACGGACTGCAGCGTGTCGTCGGACATCTTGCCGCCCTCACGGATGGAGGTCATGAGGCCCTTGTGCTCGCGGTGCAGGTGGTCCAGCAGCTCGCGCTCGAAGCGGCGGATGTCCCCGACCGGAACCTCGTCCATCCTGCCGGTGGTGCCGGCCCAGATGGAGACGACCTGGTCCTCGGTGGAGTACGGGGCGTACTGGGCCTGCTTCAGCAGCTCGACCATGCGCTTGCCGCGCTCCAGCGCCGCCTTGGAGGCCGCGTCCAGGTCGGAACCGAAGGCGGCGAACGCCTCCAGCTCACGGAACTGGGCGAGGTCCACGCGCAGTCGGCCGGAGACCTGCTTCATGGCCTTGTGCTGGGCGGAGCCACCGACACGGGAGACCGAGATACCGACGTTCAGCGCGGGGCGCTGACCGGCGTTGAAGAGGTCCGACTCCAGGAAGCACTGGCCGTCGGTGATGGAGATGACGTTGGTCGGGATGAACGCCGAGACGTCGTTCGCCTTGGTCTCGACGATCGGCAGACCGGTCATCGAGCCCGCGCCCATCTCGTCGGAGAGCTTGGCGCAGCGCTCCAGCAGACGGGAGTGCAGGTAGAAGACGTCACCCGGGTAGGCCTCACGGCCCGGCGGGCGGCGCAGCAGCAGGGAGACGGCACGGTAGGCGTCGGCCTGCTTGGACAGGTCGTCGAAGACGATCAGGACGTGCTTGCCCTGGTACATCCAGTGCTGGCCGATGGCGGAACCGGTGTACGGGGCGAGGTACTTGAAGCCCGCCGGGTCGGACGCCGGAGCCGCGACGATCGTCGTGTACTCCAGGGCGCCGGCCTCCTCCAGCGCACCGCGCACGGACGCGATGGTGGAGCCCTTCTGGCCGATGGCGACGTAGATGCAGCGGACCTGCTTCTTCGGGTCGCCGGTGCGCCAGTTGTCGCGCTGGTTGATGATCGTGTCGACGGCCAGCGCGGTCTTGCCGGTCTGCCGGTCGCCGATGATCAGCTGACGCTGGCCGCGGCCGACCGGGGTCATGGCGTCGACGGCCTTGTAGCCCGTCTCCATCGGCTCGTGGACCGACTTGCGCTGCATGACCGTGGGGGCCTGAAGCTCGAGGGCGCGGCGGCCCTCGATGCCGGTGATCTCGCCGAGGCCGTCGATCGGGTTGCCCAGCGGGTCGACGACGCGGCCGAGGTAGCCCTCGCCCACCGCGACGGAGAGCACCTCACCGGTGCGCTGCACCGGCTGGCCCTCCTCGATGCCGCTGAACTCGCCGAGGACGACCGCACCGATCTCGCGCTCCTCGAGGTTGAGGGCGAGACCGAGGGTTCCGTCCTCGAACCGCAGCAGCTCGTTCGCCATGGCCGAGGGAAGGCCCTCGACCTTCGCGATGCCGTCGCCGGCAACGCTGACCGTACCGACCTCCTCGCGCGAGGCCGCGTCCGGCTTGTACGCCTGGACAAAGTTCTCCAGCGCGTCCCGGATCTCCTCCGGCCGGATCGTGAGCTCCGCCATCTGGGTTCCCTGCTCTCCTTGTTGGGCCCGAAGTATTTCTTCCCCGGGGAAGTTCCCCCGGGGGACACCGTCGGCCCAACCCGGGCCGTCAGTCATGCTCTTGAGTTGGTCGCCGGTCAGCCGGCCATCCGCCGTTCCGCCTCGGCGAGGCGGTCCGCGATGGTGCCGTTGATGACCTCGTCGCCGATGCGCACCTGGATGCCGCCGATGACCTCGGGGTCGACGTCCATGTTGAGGTGGACGCGCCGCCCGTACAGCTCGGCCAGCGCATCACCGAGGCGCTGCTTCTGCCGGTCGTCCAGCGGCACCGCCGAGGTGACCACCGCGACCGTACGGTCCCGGCGCTCCGCGGCGAGCTTGGAGAGGGCGTTGAGCCCCGCTTCCAGGCTACGGCCACGCGGCGCCGTCACCAGGCGGACGACGAGCCGCTCGGTGACCGGGTTGGCCCGGCCGTCCAGCAGCCGGTGCACCAGGGCCGCCTTCGCGGCCCGGTCGGCGACCTTGTCGGTCAGCGCGGAGCGCAGTGCGGAGTCCGAGGTGACGATCCGGCCGAAGCGGAACAGCTCGTCCTCGACGTCGTCCAGGACGCCCTGGCGCTCGGCGGCGACCAGGTCGGCGCTGCTCGCCAGCTCCTCGGTCGCGTCCACCAGGTCGCGCGAACGCGACCAGCGCAGGCGCACCATGCCGGCCAGCAGGTCGGTGCACTCGCCGCCGACCTGACCGGCCAGCAGGCGCTGGGCCAGCTCGGCCTTGGCCTCGCCGGCCTGCGCCGGGTCGGTCAGGACCCGGCGCAGCGACACCTCACGGTCCAGCAGTGCGGTGACGGCGGCGAGTTCGTCTGCCAGCTTCGCCGCGTCCACGGACGTGTTGTCCGCCAGCGCGTCGAGGCTCTCCCGTGCAGAGGCCAGGGCCTCGCGGCTCGCAAGGCTCATCGCTTCGCCTCGGCCTTCGTCACGTCCACCGACTTGTTCTCGACGGCGTCGAGGAAGCGGTCGATGGTCCGGCTCTGACGGGCGGAGTCCTGCAGGGACTCGCCCACGATCCGGCCCGCCAGGTCGATGGCCAGCCGGCCGACGTCCTGACGGAGGGAGGCCGAAGCGGCCTTGCGGTCGGCCTCGATCTGGGCGTGACCGGCAGCGATGATCTCCTCACGCTGCCGCTGGCCCTCGAGCCGCATCTCGGCGATCAGCGCGACGCCCTGCTCCTGCGCCTCCTGGCGCAGACGCGCGGACTCGTGGCGGGCGTCGGCAAGCTGAGCCCGGTAGTCCTCGAGTACCTGCTGAGCCTCGGCCTGGGCGGCCTCGGCCTTCTCCATGCCGCCCTCGATGGCCGCCCGGCGCTCGTCCAGAACCTTGTTGATGTTCGGAAGGAGCTTCTTGCCGAGGAACAGGAAGACGATGAGGAAGGCGACAAGGCCGATGACAAGCTCTGGGATCGGCGGGAGGAGAGGGTTCTCCATCTCCTCGGCCGCCAGCGGAACCAGGGCGTTCACATCAGTGCCTTTCGTCGAAAAGGTGTGTCAGTAAGCAGTGATTACTTACCGAACACGAACGGCATGACGATGCCGATCAGGGCGAGCGCCTCACAGAAGGCGAAACCCATGATCTGGTTGGCGCGGATCAGGCCGGCCGCCTCGGGCTGACGGGCCAGCGCCTGGGTGCCGTTACCGAAGATGATGCCGACGCCGACGCCGGGGCCGATCGCGGCGAGGCCGTAGCCGATGGAGCCGAGGGAGCCGGTGACACCGTCGGCGGCAAGGGTCTGGAGAGCGGACATGCCGGTTCTTCCTTCTCTTTCACGGACCGGTGGGGGTTGGCCACCGGACGGTCAGTGGGTCTGGGTGGGGCTGGGGGCTCAGTGGTGCTCGGCGAGCGCGCCCTGCACGTAGTTGCAGGCCAGCAGCACGAACACGTACGCCTGGACGGCCTGGATGAAGAGCTCGAAGGCGGTCATCAGGATGGTCATCACGAACGAGACGCCGGCGTAGGCGACGCCGATGCCGTTCAGCAGGTACCAGCTGGCGATGGTGAACATCAGGATCAGCAGGTGGCCGGCGAACATGTTGGCGAAGAGCCGGACCGCGTGGGTGAACGGCCGGACCAGGACGTTCGAGAAGAACTCCAGCACGACGACCATCGGCAGGATGCCGCCGAGCGACTTGTCGTAGCCGGTGATGTTCTTCAGACCGCCGGTGAAGCCGTGCTTCTTGAAGGTCAGGTACATCCACAGGACGTAGACGATCAGGGCGAGGCCCGCCGGGAAGGCGATGATCGACGTCACCGGGAACTGGGCGACCGGAATGATCGACCACAGGTTCATGATCCACACGAAGAAGAACAGGGAGACCATGAAGGGGACGTACTTGTCGCCCTCCTTCTTCCCGAGCGCCTCGTAGACGATGCCGCGGCGGACGAAGTCGTAACCGGCCTCGCCGACCATCTGCAGCTTGCCCGGCACCACCTTCGCCTTGCCGAAGGCCACCCAGAAGAAACCGACGATGACGATCGAGCCCAGCAGGGCGAGCAGCATCGGCTTGTTGAAGTCGTATCCGCCGATCGAGAACAGCGGCTCGAAGACGAACGAGTGGAGCCCTGGGGCCGGGAAGCCGCACCCATCGAAGATGTGGCAATCGGTCTCGAAGGCGAGCATCTGGTCAGCACTCACCGCGAGCTCCTTCAGCGTGGCGCATAGGTACGGCAACCTCGTTGTGTCGGCGCGGCGTGCAGCCACGGAACGGCACTGGACTGGTCTTACGGATAGGGGTGCGGCAGGTCGGCCTGCGGCCGGAAGACATCGTGGGCGTCAGCTGCACGGGCGGCCGATCCTCTCCCCGGGGACTCGGGGGGCCGGCTGCCCTCGTTCGCTGCACCTCAGATGGCACCGGACGATAGCAGGTGAGCACAGGAGCCTTTATCGCGGCCCTACCTCTCATGACGGAGATCCGGCGGGCGCAGGCTTCTGCGCGTCGCCGGACTCCGGATCCACGTACAGGACCTTGGCCTTCATGTAGGCACGCGTCTGCGCCGCGGTCCACACGAGGACCGCGGCGAGCAGGGCGAAGGCGAACGCCTTGGTGTCGAACAGCGTGGTGTGCTTGAAGACGCCGAGGAAGACGGCGACGAGCAGGAACTGCGCCATGAAGAGCACGAGGCCCATCGACTGGAACAGATGCGGAAGGTGCTTCGCGGTCCGCTGCAGGACGATCAGGCCCATGGCCATCACGCCGCCCGCGAGGAGCGTGCCGACGGCGGCACCGATGCCGCCCTTGCCACCGGCGAGCACCACGGCCGCGACGACGGCGATGATCCCGCTCACGGCGGTCGGGACGGCGCACTGAAGAAGGGTTCGGGCGTCGTTGGACTGCATGAAGGGTTCTCCGGCGAAGGTCGGAAGCAACGATTCGTCGTGGGCGAGCGTATCCCCGGGAATCAGAGACGCCTCTGCGCCGAAAGACCGTCGCACTAAGGTCCTTCAGCTCTAGCACCGGGTTTAGTGAACGGTATCACAAACTATTTGATGAGGTCTTTACCTGGTTCGTGTGCCACGTGTCACACTCAAGGGTCAATGGCCTGGTCGACGAGCTGACGGACTGCCAGTTCGTCTGCTAGAGGCGGACTTTACCCGCAGTTACCCGTGGTGCGTACTGGTGCGCGTGAAACGGGAGCGGTCCCCGATGGCCGTTGCGCCGTGCAGGCCGGACGGCACCGGCTCGCGCCGCTCCTCCGGAACGGCGGCCTCCGGAGCCGTGGTGACGGCACGCCGGCGGTAGCGCGGCGGAACGAACCGCTCCGCCCAACGCGGGGCCCGCGGGGTGAACCTCGGCATCAGCAGCAGTGCCAGGCCGACCGCGCTCAGCGCGACGACCACCAACAGGATCCAGACGCTGGCCGATTGCACCGAGTAGGCCACCGTGCCGAAGGCGATGAGCGCCGACCAGAAGTACATGATGAGCACCGCGCGGCTGTGCGAGTGCCCGATCTCCAGCAGCCGGTGGTGCAGGTGCCCGCGGTCGGCGGCGAACGGCGACTGGCCCTTCCAGGTCCGCCGGACGATGGCCAGCAGCAGGTCCGCGACCGGCACCGCGATCACCGTCAGCGGCAGCAGCAACGGGATGTAGACCGGCACCGTGGTCTGCACGGCGGCCCGTTCGGAGCCCTCGAAGAGCTTGAGGGCGTCCGGGTCGAGCTGCCCCGTCAGGGAGATGGCGCCGGCCGCCAGCACCAGGCCGATGAGCATGGAGCCGGAGTCGCCCATGAAGATCCGGGCGGGGTGCATGTTGTGCGGCAGGAAGCCCAGGCACATGCCCATGAGCACGACCGCGAAGAGCGAGGCCGGAGCGGCCGCCTCCAGGTTGTGCCCGTACCAGAGCCGGTAGGCGTAGACGAAGAACGCGGCGGCGGCGATGCAGACCATGCCGGAGGCCAGGCCGTCGAGGCCGTCGACGAAGTTCACCGCGTTGATGGTGACGACGACCAGCGCGACCGTGAGCAGCGTGCCCTGCATGGGCGTGAGCGAGACCGTGCCGATGCCGGGGACGGGGATCCACAGGATCGTCAGACCCTGCAGGACCATCACGCCGGCCGCGATCATCTGGCCGCCCAGCTTCACCAGCGCGTCCACGCCCCACTTGTCGTCGAGCACGCCGAGCAGCCAGATCAGCCCGGCGCCCGAGAGCAGCGCCCGCGGCTCGTTGGACAGCTCGAAGACGGGCTTGAGATTGGCCAGGTGCGCGGCGACCAGCAGGCCCGCGCAGAGCCCGCCGAACATGGCGATACCGCCGAGCCGTGGCGTCGGTTCCCGGTGCACGTCGCGGGCACGGATCTCCGGCATCGCGCCGGCCGCGATCGCGAACTTCCGCACCGGCCCCGTCAGCAGATAGGTGACTGCCGCGGTGACGCACAACGTCAGCAGGTATTCACGCACGGGCTGCCCCAGGAATCTCGCCGGACATCACAGCCCCACACCATATTCGCGTCCGCCCCCGATCCGTGAATGCCGGGGAAGACGCGGGGGCCCTGCGGGCGGTTGCCGGGGGCGCCAAATGATCACATGTGCGGCGGATACGGGGGGAAGTTTCCGGCCAGCTCGGCGACGGCCGCCCTGATCCGGGACTCCTTCCCCTCCCCCCGCAGTGCGGCACCCAGCAGGGCGGCGACCCGGACCATCTCGGGCTCCCGCATGCCCTGACTGGTGAGGGCCGCGGTGCCCAGCCGCAGGCCGCGGGCCCGGCCGTGCGGCAGGCCGCAGGTGTCCAGCACGATGCCCGCGGCGGCGAGGCGCCGGCGGGCCGTGAGGGCCTCCAGGGCGAGCGGGGAGACGTCGGCGGTCACCAGGTGCGTGTCGGTGCCTCCCGTGGCGATGACGAGGCCTTCGGAGGCCAGGGCGGCGGCAAGGGCGCGGGCGTTGGCCACGACCTGGTGGGCGTAGGCGGTGAACGCCGGGGTCGCGGCCTCCCCGAACGCGACCGCCTTCGCGGCGACCGCGTGCATCTGGGCCCCGCCCTGGGTGAACGGGAAGACCGCCCGGTCGACCCGCTCCGCCCGCCGCGCGCCGCACAGGAGCAGCCCGCCGCGGGGACCGCGCAGCACCTTGTGCGTGGTGGCGCAGACGATGTCGGCGTACGGGACCGGGTTCGGCGCCGCTCCCCCGGCGACCAGCCCGATGGGGTGTGCCGCATCGGCGATGAGGGCGGCGCCCGTCTCGTCGGCGATCTCCCGGAAGGCGGCGTAGTCGGGGTGCCGCGGGTAGGACATCGACCCGCACACGATGGCGGCGGGCCGGCGCTCGCGGGCCAGGTCGCGCACCTGGTCGTAGTCGATGAGACCGGTGTCCCGGCAGACCCCGTAGCCGACGAAGTCGAACCAGCGGCCCGAGAAGTTGGCCGGGGAGCCGTGGGTGAGGTGTCCGCCCTGCTGGAGGGACATGGCCAGCACCGTGTCGCCGGGGCGCAGCAGCGCGGCGTAGGCGGCCAGCACGGCCGAGGAGCCGGTGTGCGGCTGGACGTTGGCGTGCTCGGCGCCGAAGAGGCCCTTGGCGCGCTCGACGGCGATGCGCTCGGCGAGGTCGACGAGTTCGCAGCCGCCGTGGTGGCGGGCGCCGGGATAGCCCTCGGCGTACTTGTTGGCCAGCGGCGAGCCGAGGACGGCCAGGACCGCGGGCGAGGTGAAGTTCTCGGCGGCGATCAGCTGCAGCCCGGTCGCCTGCCGGTCGGCTTCGCCGAGGAGGAGCCCGGCCAGTTCGGGGTCCTGGCGCACCAGCGCCTCGAAGCCGGTTCCCCAGGCGGGGGCGCTGCGCTGGGCCGGTGCGGGGGTGACGGACATCGCCGGCTCCTCGTGGTGGGCGGCGGGTCTGTCACCACTGTATGTCCGTGGTGCGTTGCGTGCCCGGTGCGGGCCGTCCGTGGTTGCTCGCGCCCACGCGGCGGAGCCGCAAATCGAAACGGCCCCGCGCCCCTTCGGGGCGCGGACGTCAGCGGGCCGACACTCCCGTGAGTGCCGTGACGACCGGGTCCAATGCCTGGTTGATCTCGTCGCCGATGGAGCGGAAGAAGGTGATCGGGGCGCCGTAGGGGTCGTGCACCTCGTCGGCCTCCGCGCTGGGTGCGAGGAGCCAGCCGCGCAGGGCGGCGGCGGCCTGCACCAGGGCGCGGGCGCGGTCGACGACGCCGCCGGACTGCTCGGGGTCCGGCAGGGTCGCGGGGTCTATGGCCCGCACCAGCCGGGTGAACTCCTTCAGCGTGAAGGTGCGCAGGCCCGCCGAGTGGCCCATGGAGATGACCTGGGCGCGGTGGTCGCGGGTGGCGGTGAGCACCAGGTCGGCACGGATGACGTGCTCGTCGAGGAGCTCGCGGCCGATGAAGCCGTGCGGGTCCGCGCCGAAGTCGGCCAGGACGGTCGCGGCGTGCGCCTCCATGGGCGCCCCCTCGTGTCCCCAGGTGCCGGCGCTCTCGACCACCAGGCCGCCCGTGAAGGGGTCGCCGAGCCGGTGCGCGAGGGCATGCCGGGTCAGCCGCTCGGTGATGGGCGAGCGGCAGACGTTGCCGGTGCTGACGTGGAGGATGCGGAAGGTGTCGGCGAAGGTGTCCGGTCCCGCTATGCCACGCCCCTGTGGGGCGATCAATTGGCCACCTCGAGGTCGGGTACCACCTCGCGGAGCTGCTCCGCGGTCACGGCACCGGCGCGCAGCAGGACCGGCACCGGGCCGGTGACGTCCACGATGGAGGACGGCACGTCGGCCGGGGTGTGGCCGCCGTCGAGGTAGACGGAGACGGAGTCGCCGAGCATCTCCTGGGCGGCGTCGCAGGACTGCGGCGCCGGGTGGCCGGTGAGGTTGGCGCTGGAGACGGCCATGGGGCCGAACTCGGTGAGCAGCTCGATGGCGACCGGGTGCAGCGGCATCCGCACGGCGACGGTGCCGCGGGTCTCGCCCAGGTCCCAGGTGAGCGAGGGCTGGTGCTTGGCGACGAGGGTCAGCGCGCCGGGCCAGAAGGCGTCGACGAGCTCCCAGGCCTGCTCGGAGAAGTCGGTGACCAGCCCGTGCAGGGTGTTCGGGGAGCCCACGAGGACGGGCGAGGGCATGCCACGGCCACGGCCCTTGGCCTGGAGCAGGCCGCCGACGGCCTCGCGGCTGAAGGCGTCCGCACCGATGCCGTAGACGGTGTCGGTGGGCAGCACGACCAGCTCGCCGCGGCGGACCGCGGCGGCCGCTTCGCGCAGACCGGTCTTGCGGTCGGTCGCGTCGCTGCAGTCGTATCGCCGTGCCATCACATCTCCTTCGCGAAGCTGTCGGTTCCCTGGGCCGCGGTCACGGCATGGCCTTCCGGGCCGTCGCGAACCGCGGGCGGTTGTTGAGGTCGGGGTGGTCGGCCGCGTCCGCCCAGCCCGACTCCTCGGAGAAGATCCACGGCACCTGGCCGCCCTGGGTGTCGGCGTGCTCGATGACGACGACGCCGCCGGGGCGCAGCAGGCGGTGGGCCGTGCGCTCCAGGCCGCGGATGGTGTCGAGGCCGTCCTCGCCGGAGAACAGGGCGAGCTCCGGGTCGTGGTCGCGGGCCTCGGGGGCGACGTACTCCCACTCGGTGAGCGGGATGTACGGCGGGTTGCTGATGACCAGGTCGACCTGGCCGTCGAGCTCGGGGAGGGCGGTGAGGGCGTTCCCGTGGTGCAGGGTGACCCGGGAGCCCTCGACGTTCTTGGCGGCCCAGCCGTGCGCGGTCTCGTCCAGCTCGACGGCGTGCACCCGGGAGCGGGGCACCTCCTGCGCGAGGGCGAGGGCGATGGCCCCGGAGCCGGTGCACAGGTCGACGATGAGGGGCTCGACCACGTCCATCGCCCGGACGGCGTCTATGGCCCAGCCGACCACCGACTCGGTCTCCGGGCGGGGCACGAAGACGCCGGGGCCCACCTGGAGTTCGAGGTAGCGGAAGAACGCGCGGCCGGTGATGTGCTGCAGCGGCTCGCGGGCCTCGCGGCGGGCCACGGCCTCCCAGTAGCGGGCGTCGAAGTCCGCGTCGGCGACCATGTGCAGCTCACCCCGCTTGACGCCGTGCACGAAGGCGGCCAGCTCCTCCGCGTCGAAGCGCGGGGAGGGCACGCCGGCGTCGGCCAGCCGCTGGGTGGCCTGCGCCACCTCGGCGAGCAGCAGGTTCACGGTGTTCCCTCTCGCATCGTCACGGTCGTCCCGGGGTTCTTCCGGGCCGGGCCTTCGGCAAGGCCCGGTGGTCAGCTGGTGGCCGCGAGCTTCGCGGCCGAGTCGGCGTCGACGCAGGCCTGGATGACCGCGTCCAGCTCGCCGTCGAGCACCTGGTCCAAGTTGTACGCCTTGAACCCCACGCGGTGGTCGGAGATCCGGTTTTCCGGGAAGTTGTACGTCCGGATCTTCTCGGACCGGTCGACGGTGCGGACCTGGCTGCGGCGCGCGTCCGCGGCCTCGGCCTCGGCCTTCTCCTGCGCGGCGGCCAGCAGCCGGGAGCGCAGGATGCGCAGGGCCTGCTCCTTGTTCTGGAGCTGGCTCTTCTCGTTCTGGCAGGAGGCGACGACTCCGGTCGGCAGGTGCGTGATGCGCACGGCCGAGTCGGTGGTGTTGACGGACTGGCCGCCGGGGCCGGACGAGCGGTAGACGTCGATCCGCAGGTCGTTGGGGTTGATCTCGACGTCGATCTCCTCGGCCTCGGGCGTGACGAGCACGCCGGCGGCGGAGGTGTGGATGCGGCCCTGGGACTCGGTCGCGGGCACGCGCTGGACGCGGTGCACCCCGCCCTCGTACTTCAGCCGGGCCCAGACGCCCTGGCCGGGCTCCGGGGTGACGTTGCCCTTGGTCTTCACCGCGACCTGGACGTCCTTGTAGCCGCCGAGCTCGGACTCGGTGGAGTCGATGATCTCGGTCTTCCACCCGACGCGCTCGGCGTAGCGCAGGTACATGCGCAGGAGGTCGCCGGCGAACAGGGCGGACTCGTCGCCGCCCGCGCCCGCCTTGATCTCCAGGATGACGTCCTTGTCGTCGCTGGGGTCGCGCGGGATCAGCAGCAGGCGCAGCTTCTCGGTGAGCTCCTCGCGCTGCTGCTCCAGGACCTTGACCTCGGCGGCGAAGTCGGGATCGTCCGCGGCGAACTCGCGCGCGGTGTCGATGTCGTCCGCGCTCTGCTTCCAGGCGCGGTACGTGCCGACGATGGGGGTCAGCTCGGCGTAGCGCTTGTTGAGCTTGCGGGCGTTCGCCTGGTCCGCGTGCACGGCGGGGTCGGCGAGCCGCTTCTCGAGGTCGGCGTGCTCACCGATCAGTTCCTCGACTGCCTCGAACATCAAGATTCCTTCAGCGGAAAGAGGGGGGCCTGCTGGACGCGAAAGCGCCGGTCCGGTCGCCCCTCGCACGCGAAGGGCGACCGTGAACCGGCGCCTGCGGGTCGCTACTTCTTGGCCGACCCGGCGGTCTTGCCGAAGCGGGCCTCGAACCGCGCCACACGGCCACCGGTGTCGAGGATCTTCTGCTTGCCCGTGTAGAACGGGTGGCACTCGGAGCAGACCTCGGCGCGGATGGTGCCGCCGGCAATCGTGCTACGGGTGGTGAAGGAGGCACCGCAGGTGCAGCTGACCTGCGTGTCCACGTACTCCGGGTGGATGTCGCGCTTCAAGGGTTCTCCTAGGTTCGGGAGGGCACCGGGTCGTAGAGGCGGGATTGCCTTACGTGAACCGGGGCCGACGTACCAGTCTGCCAGTACTGGCCGTATCCCCCAAAACGGGGGGCGGGGCCCCGGTATTCCCGGGGCCCCCGGCCGCTACTTCACCGCGTTGTCGGCTTCCGTCTTGGTGCCCGCGCCGTCCTTGAGGGCGGACTCGGGGATCTCCTTGTCCTCCCGGAGCGCGTCCCAGACCTGCTGGGAGGCGGCCTTGATGGGGGCCACCCGGTTGCTGTCGATGGGGTCGGTGCCCACGGGCAGCGTCACCATGTGCATGTCCTCGGCGCCGATGCCCTTGAGGCCCTCGGCGAAGCCCAGCAGCTTGTCCACGGAGGCCAGCTCGGAGTCGGTGGTCAGAGCCTTGGTGGCGGTGTCGGCGATCCCGTACAGCTTGGTGGGGCTGGTGAAGAGGCCGATGGACTTCACCTGGTTGATCAGCGCCTTGATGAAGGCCTGCTGAACCTTGATCCGGCCCAGGTCGCTGCCGTCGCCGACGCCGTGCCGGGTGCGGACGAGGCCGAGCGACTGCTCGCCGTTGAGCTTGTGGGTGCCTGCGGGCAGGTCGAGGTGGCTGTACTTGTCGTTGATGGCCTTGGTCGTGGTGACCTCGACGCCGCCGAGCTGGTCGATCAGCTTCTGGAAGCCGACGAAGTCGACCTCCATGTAGTGGTCCATGCGGATGTTCGTCATGTCCTCGACGGTCGCCACGGCGCAGGGCGCGCCGCCCACCGAGTAGGCGTCGTTGAACTGCGCCCGCTGGGTGGCGGGGACGGTCTTGCCGCTGGGCGTCTTGCACGCGGGCCTGGGGACCATGAGGTCGCGCGGGATGCTGACCACGCTGGCCTTCTTGTGGCCCGCGTAGACGTGGACGATCATCGCCGTGTCGGAGCGGGCGCTGCCCTCGTCCTTGCCGTACTCGCTGTTGGCGCCGGCCCGCGAGTCGGAGCCGAGGACCAGGATGTCCTGCGAGCCGTTGTCGACGTTGGCCGGGCGGTTCTTGCCGAGCGCGGCGTTGATGTCGACGCCGTTGATGTTGCCGTTGAGCTTGAAGTAGGCGAAGCCGAGCCCGGAGCCGCCCACCAGCAGTACGGCGACGGCGCTCCAGCCGGCTATTCGCCAGCCCTTCCTGCGCTCCGGGGGCTTGCGTCGCCGGCCGCGCTTCCCGCCGGCACGGCGGCGGCCCGATCCCGCCCTCGTGCTCCTGCTCTCGTCGGCCATGCGCTCCTCAGTCCTTCGTGCTGGTCCGGCTTGCCCCATTCCAGACGGGGAAGCTTGCGACAGGGTTGCACAACGGGTTCTGAGGCCGTTCTAAGAAAACCGGAGGCCGCTCCCCCGTCCCGCGGGCCGCGCGCACCGCTGTCACCTGCGGTTTCGGCCAGGTTGGCGAGATTGCCGCCGCACGTCTGCCGATGGTGCCCCTGTGGCGGATGTCTCAAAAGGTCACAGTGCGATCACAAAAGGGCCGGGCCCCCGCCACGGCTGTGGCGGGGGCCCGGAATGCGCTGCGGTGCTGCGCGGCAGATCAGTCGTTGCCGTTGCCCGGGGCGGGCGTGGTCTTGGCGATCTGCATCAGGAACTCGGCGTTGGACTTCGTCTGCTTCATCTTGTCGAGGAGCAGCTCGATGGCCTGCTGCGAGTCGAGCGCGTGCAGCACCCGGCGGAGCTTCCAGACGATGGACAGCTCCTCGCCGCCCAGCAGGATCTCCTCCTTGCGGGTGCTGGAGGCGTCCACGTCCACCGCCGGGAAGATGCGCTTGTCCGAGAGCTTCCGGTCGAGCTTGAGCTCCATGTTGCCGGTGCCCTTGAACTCCTCGAAGATCACCTCGTCCATCCGCGAGCCGGTCTCGACCAGCGCGGTGGCCAGGATGGTCAGCGAGCCGCCGTCCTCGATGTTGCGCGCGGCACCGAAGAACTTCTTCGGCGGGTAGAGCGCGGTCGAGTCGACACCACCGGACAGGATGCGGCCCGAGGCCGGGGCGGCCAGGTTGTAGGCGCGGCCCAGACGGGTGATCGAGTCCAGCAGGACGACCACGTCGTGACCCAGCTCCACGAGGCGCTTGGCGCGCTCGATGGCCAGCTCGGCGACGGTGGTGTGGTCCTCTGCGGGACGGTCGAAGGTCGAGGAGATGACCTCGCCCTTGACCGACCGCTGCATGTCGGTGACCTCTTCCGGACGCTCGTCGACCAGGACGACCATCAGGTGGCACTCGGGGTTGTTGGTGGTGATCGCGTTGGCGATGGCCTGCATGATCATGGTCTTGCCGGTCTTCGGCGGGGCCACGATCAGACCGCGCTGGCCCTTGCCGATGGGCGCGACCAGGTCGATGATGCGGGTCGTCAGCACGCCCGGGTCCGTCTCCAGCCGCATCCGGTCCTGCGGGTAGAGGGGGGTGAGCTTGCCGAACTCGGGGCGGCCGCGGCCGGTTTCGGGCGCCATGCCGTTCACCGAGTCGAGGCGGACGAGGGCGTTGAACTTCTCGCGCCGCTCGCCGTCCTTGGGCTGC
Source organism: Streptomyces sp. AM25 (assembly GCF_058146165.1). Lineage (NCBI taxonomy): Bacteria > Bacillati > Actinomycetota > Actinomycetes > Kitasatosporales > Streptomycetaceae > Streptomyces > Streptomyces sp. AM25. The sequence continues at coordinate 246,790 of NZ_JBKIWN010000015.1, forward strand.
CGGACCGCACCGGTGACGTGGTCGCCCTTGCGCAGGCCGTTCTTGCGGACCTGGGCGAGGGAGACGTAGACGTCGTTCGGACCCGGCAGGTAGCCGGAGGTACGGATGAAGGCGTAGTTGTCGAGGATGTCGAGGATGCCCGCGACCGGGATCAGGACGTCGTCGTCGGAGACCTGCGGCTCGTTGCCGAAGTCGTCGCGGCCACGGCGGCCACGGCGGTCGCGGTAGCGTCCGCGCCGGCCCCGGCGCCCGCCCTCGAAGTCGTCGTCCTCCTGCTGCTGCGGGCGGTTGTCCCGCTGCTGGCGGCCCTGGCCGCCCTGCTGGCCGGCCTCGCCGTCGCGGTTGCCGCGGCGGTCGCGGTCACGCTGGCCGCGCTCCCGGCGCTCGCCCTTCTGGCCGCGCTCGGCACGCTCGCCGCGCTCCTGGCGCTCGCCGCCCTTGGCGGCCTTGCCCTCGGCGCTGTCCAGCGCCGCCTCGGCCTTGGCCTCCTTGGCCTCGGCGCGGTCCTCGCCGCCGGCGGCCTGCTCGGCCTGCTCCGGGCTGCCGGCAGGCGCGGTGGCGCGCCGGCGACGGCGCTCGCCGGCCGGGGCCTCGTCCCCGCCGGGCTGACCCGGGATCTCGATCTGCTGCTGGGCAGCGGCCTTCTCGGCAGGCTTCTCCGCGTCGCCGGTACGGGTGCGGGACGTCGTACGGCGCTTGGGCTTCTCGGCTGCCGCATCGGCCTCGGTCTTGGCGGGCGCCGCGGCGCTGCCGCCGGCCTGCCTCTCCTTGATGACCTCGATCAGCTGGCCTTTGCGCATCCGCGCGGTGCCCTTGATGCCGAGGCTGGAGGCGAGCTGCTGGAGCTCGGCCAGGACCATGGCGTCGAGGCCCGTGCCCGAGCGGCGCCGCCTGGGGGCGGTGGTGGCACCGGTGGCAGACGCGGCGGGAGCGTCCGTGGCGGGCGCGGAGGCATTCACGCCCATCAGATCGGTGGTGTCGCTCACGAAGGGGTCCTTCCCTGGAGCGGGCGTCGGCCTGTCTGGCTCGGCGACCGGTTGTGCTGTCCGGCTGCGGTCCTGATGTGCGGACCGGGCCGGGGCGGTGGTCCGCCGGTACGGCGGAAGAATCAGTTCATTGGTTCCGGCGTGAAGAAATCAGTGAAGACAAGACGACCACTTCACTCATGTCGCCCACGCCGATTCCGGAGCGTGCTCGAATCTGCTCAGGCAGGCTGCTCAGGCAGTTTGGGAGGCTCCCGGAAGAAAAGCGGTCCCTGATCGGGACACAGAGCACCGAGCCGATGCGACTTCGGGTGCAGACTTGAGGTTAACACTACCGGATCCCACAAACATTCCCCCTCTCCAAGACCGGCAACCGCGTTTCTCGTGGCCCCGGGGCCCCTCCCCGGAACACACAGGTCAAGCGAGCGGCAGCACGCTCGTCCCCCCGGCGTCGAGGGACAGCCGATTGGCCGCCCACCCCTCGCCCGCCAGCCGTGCGACCTTGTCGGCCGCACCGTTCTCGACCAGTGCGAGCACCGTGGGGCCCGCACCGGAGATGACCGCGGCGACCCCGTCCGCACGCAGTCGATTGACCAGGGCGACGCTCTCCGGCATGGCCGGAGCGCGGTATTCCTGGTGCAGCCTGTCCTCGGTGGCCGGCAGCAGCAGCTCGGGACGCCTGGTCAGGGCCTCGACGAGCAGTGCGGCGCGGCCGGCGTTGGCCGCCGCGTCCACGTGGGGGACGGTGCGCGGCAGCAGCCCCCGCGCGGTTTCGGTCAGCACCGGGTTCGCCGGCACGAAGACCACCGGAACGATGGAATCCGCAGGGTCCATCCGCACGGCACGGGCCACTCCGGACTCCATCCAGGCCAGCGTGAATCCGCCCAGCAGACACGCCGCGACATTGTCCGGGTGGCCCTCGATCTCGGTGGCCAGCTCCAGCATCGCCGCGTCGTCGAGCCGGGCGTCGCCGCCTATGGTCACCGCGCGGGCGGCCACGATGCCCGCGCAGATCGCCGCCGAGGAGGAGCCCAGGCCCCGCCCGTGCGGAATCCGGTTGGCACAGACGACCTCCAGGCCGCGGGGCTGGCCGCCCAGCAGGTCGAAGGTGGTGCGCAGGGACCGTACGAGCAGATGACTCTCGTCGCGCGGGAGGGTCTCGGCGCCCTCTCCGGCGATGTCGATGTGCAGCCCGGATTCCGCCACCCGGACCACGACGTCGTCGTAGAGGCCCAGGGACAGGCCGAGGGCGTCGAAGCCGGGACCGAGATTTGCGCTGGTGGCGGGGGTGCGCACTCGGACGGCGGCGGCGCGGAAGGCGGGACCGGCCATCGCTCGATGACTCTCCTTGGTGTGGCCTTGGCAGGACGTGCGACTACCGCAAGGGCCGCGACGGCGATGCCGCGTGGGGGCGGCAGCGGTCTGCGACGGGGCGGAGTGAGCACAGCCTATCGAAGGAAGGTTCTGTGGCGACATAGGGCGCACGGGAGGCGCACGATGCGTTTCGCCTGCAGTGTGCCCGAATTGAGGATGTTGCCCCGGTTCGGGCCGGGGCGCGCCCCGTAAGGGGCGCGGGGAACTGCGCGAGCAACCACGGGTGACCCGCAGCCGAAGGACCGGGGGCCCCGGGGGCCGAGCCCCCGGGAGCGCGCCCCTATCCCAACCCGAGCTGCCGCGCAGCGGCGTTGGCGTCCACCGGCACGGTGACCGGCTGCGGCGCCCCCGCAACGGCCCAGTCCGGGTCCTTGAGCCCGTTGCCCGTGACCGTGCAGACGATGCGCTGGCCCGGGTCGACCAGGCCCTGTTCGGCCGCCTTGAGGAGGCCCGCCACGCTCGCGGCCGAGGCCGGCTCGACGAAGACGCCCTCCTGGGAGGCCAACAGGCGGTAGGCGGCGAGGATCTGGCGGTCGGTCACCTCGTCGATGAGGCCGCCGGACTCGTCGCGCGCCTGCTCGGCGAACTGCCAGGAGGCGGGGTTACCGATGCGGATGGCCGTGGCGATGGTGTGCGGGTCCTTCACCGGCTCGCCGCGCACGATCGGCGCCGAACCGGAGGCCTGGAATCCCCACATCCGGGGGTTGTGCGTGGACACCGCGTCGGCGGCGTACTCGCGGTAGCCCCTCCAATAGGCGGTGATGTTGCCCGCGTTGCCCACCGGGAGGACGTGGATGTCGGGGGCGTCACCGAGGGCGTCGACGATTTCGAAGGCCGCGGTCTTCTGGCCCTCGATGCGCACCGGGTTGACCGAGTTGACCAGCGCCACCGGGTAGTTGTCGGAGAGCGCGCGGGCCAGCGTCAGGCAGTCGTCGAAGTTGCCGTCGACCTGGAGGATGCGGGCGCCGTGCACCAGCGCCTGGCCCATCTTGCCGAGCGCGATCTTGCCCTGCGGGACCAGCACGGCGCACACCATGCCGGCGCGCACCGCGTAAGCGGCCGCGGAGGCCGAGGTGTTGCCGGTGGAGGCGCAGATGACGGCCTGCGCGCCCTCCTCCTTGGCGCGCGTGATGGCCATCGTCATCCCGCGGTCCTTGAAGGAGCCCGTGGGGTTGGCGCCCTCGACCTTGAGGTGGACCTCGCAGCCGGTGCGCTCGGAGAGGACCTGCGCCGGGACGAGCGGCGTACCGCCCTCGCGCAGCGTCACCACCGGGGTGCTGTCCGTGACCGGAAGGCGGTCGCGGTACTCCTCGATGATGCCGCGCCACTGGTGAGTGCCCGCGGAACCGCGGGAGTTGCTGTTACCGGACATTGCTCTCGTTACTCCCCTTCAACCCGCATGATGCTCGCGACACCGCGGACCGTGTCCAGCTTGCGCAGCGCCTCGACGGTCGCCTGCAGGGCGGCGTCGGCGGCGCGGTGGGTGACCACGACGAGGGACGCCTCGCCGTCCTTGCCCTGCTGGCGGACCGTGTCGATGGACACGCCGTGCTCGGCGAAGACGGTGGCGACCTGGGCCAGGACGCCCGGCTTGTCGGCCACGTCGAGGCTGATGTGGTAGCGCGTGACGACCTCGCCCATGGGGCTCACGGGCAGCCGGGTGTAGGCGGACTCGCCGGGTCCGGTGGTCTCGGCGACCTTGTTGCGGCAGACGGCGACGAGGTCGCCGAGGACCGCGGAGGCGGTCGGCGAGCCGCCCGCGCCGGGCCCGTAGAACATCAGCTGGCCGGCCGCCTCGGCCTCGACGAACACCGCGTTGTACGCCTCGCGGACGGAGGCGAGCGGGTGGCTGAGCGGGATCATGGCCGGGTGCACGCGGGCGGTGACCGACCTCCCGTCCTCGGCGCGCTCGCAGATGGCCAGCAGCTTGATGGTGCAGCCCATCTGCTTCGCGGACGCGAAGTCCGCGGCCGTGACCTCCGTCATGCCCTCGCGGTGCACGTCGTCGAGACGGACGCGGGTGTGGAAGGCGATGCCGGCCAGGATCGCGGCCTTGGCGGCCGCGTCGAAGCCCTCGACGTCGGCGGTCGGGTCCGCCTCGGCGTAACCGAGGGCGGTGGCCTCGTCGAGCGCCTCGGAATAACCGGCGCCGCTCGTGTCCATCTTGTCGAGGATGAAGTTGGTCGTGCCGTTCACGATGCCCAGCACCCGGTTGACCTTGTCGCCCGCGAGGGACTCGCGCAGCGGGCGGATCAGCGGGATGGCGCCGGCCACGGCGGCCTCGTAGTAGAGGTCGGTGCCGTGCGTCTCGGCGGCCGCGTGCAGTTCGGCGCCGCCCTGGGCGAGCAGCGCCTTGTTGGCGGAGACGACGCTCGCGCCGTGTTCGAAGGCCGTGGTGATCAGCGTGCGGGCGGGCTCGATGCCGCCGATGACCTCGACGACCACGTCGATGTCGCCGCGTTTGACGAGCGCCGTGGCGTCGGTGGTGACGAGCTCCGCGGGGACCCCCTCCCGGACCCGGTCCGGGCGGCGCACGGCGATGCCGGCCAGCTCGACCGGTGCACCGATACGGGCGGCGAGGTCGTCCGCGTGCGTCGTCATGATGCGCGTCACCTCGGAGCCGACCACTCCACAGCCCAGCAGCGCCACTTTCAGCGGACGCGTACGCATCATCCGACCTCGTTTCTCGCTCATCATCGGTAGCACCAGTCTCACTCACTGGACGGGGCTTTTCGGGCCCCGTCCACTATTCGAGATCTCTTTCGGCCGCAGCCCCGGCCGCAGCCTCGACCTCAGCCGACGTCGAGACGGAGGAGGTCCTCCTCCGTCTCGCGCCGGACGATCACCCGCGCCGCGCCGTCCTCGACCGCGACGACCGGCGGGCGCAGCGCGTGGTTGTAGTTGCTCGCCATCGAGCGGCAGTACGCGCCGGTGGCCGGGACGGCGAGCAGGTCGCCGGGGGCGGTGTCGGCGGGCAGGAAGGCGTCGCGCACGACGATGTCACCGGACTCGCAGTGCTTGCCGACCACGCGCGCGAGCATCGGCTCGGCGGTGGAGGCGCGGGACGCCAGCGCCACGCTGTACTCGGCGTCGTAGAGCGCGGTGCGGATGTTGTCGGACATGCCGCCGTCCACGCTGACGTAGGTGCGCAGGCCCGGCAGCTCCTTGACCGTACCCACCTCGTACAGCGTGAAGGCCGTCGGGCCGACGATCGCGCGGCCCGGCTCGACGGAGAGCCGCGGCACGGTGAGCCCGGCGGCCCGGCACTCGCGGGTGACGATCTCGCGCAGCGCGCCGGCGATCTCGCGCGGCTCGCGCGGGTCGTCCTCGGAGGTGTAGGCGATGCCGAGGCCGCCGCCGAGGTCGATCTCGGGCAGCTCGACGCCGTGCTCGTCGCGGATCTCCCGCAGCAGGCCGACGACGCGGTGGGCGGCGACCTCGAAGCCGGAGGTGTCGAAGATCTGCGAGCCGATGTGCGAGTGGATGCCGAGCAGTTCCAGCCCGTCGAGCTTGAGCGCCCGGCGCACGGCCTCGGCGGCCTGACCGCCGCCCAGGGCGAGTCCGAACTTCTGGTCCTCGTGGGCGGTGGCGATGAACTCGTGCGTGTGGGCCTCGACGCCGACCGTCACCCGGATCAGCACGCGCTGGCGCTTGCCGAGCCGCTCGGCGATGTGCGCGACGCGCGCGATCTCCTGGAAGGAGTCGAGCACGATCCGCCCGACGCCGGCCTCGACGGCGCGGGTGATCTCCTCGGTGGACTTGTTGTTGCCGTGCAGGGCGATGCGCTCGGCGGGCATTCCGGCGTCGAGGGCGGTGAGCAGCTCGCCGCTGGAGCAGACGTCGAGGTTGAGGCCCTCCTCGTGGATCCAGCGCACGATCGCGCGGGAGAGGAAGGCCTTGCCGGCATAGAAGACGTCGGCCTCCGTGCCGAAGGCGTCGCGCCAGGCGCGGCAGCGGGCGCGGAAGTCCTCCTCGTCGAGGAAGTAGGCCGGGGTGCCGAACTCCTCGGCGAGGGCAGTGGCCTTGAGGCCGCCGACGGTGATGACGCCGTCCGCGTCGCGGGTGACCGTGCGGGACCACACGTGCGCGTCGAGCACGTTGAGGTCGGCCGGGGGTGCCGTGTAGTGGCCCTCCGGAAGGACGTCGGCGTAGCGGGGGCCGGCGGGGTGGGCGGAACGGCTCATGACTCTGATCCCCTCAGAGGTGTGCGGGTGCGGTGACGCCGAGCTGGTGGAGGCCGTCGGCCAGCACCTTGCCCGTGGCCTCGGCGACGGCCAGGCGGGCTCGGTGGACGGCCGAGGGTTTCTCCTCCCCTTGCGGCAGCACCGGGTGGTCGGCCTGCCAGCGCAGGAAGGCGTCGGCGAGCCGCTCGAGATGCCGGGCGAGCCGGCCGGCGTCGCGGGCGGCGGCGATGCGGGGGTGATCGGCGAGGGCGGCGAACAGCGGCCCGTCCCCCGGATCCGCGTCCTCCTCCGCGAGCTCCGGCCCGAAGCCGAGGTCGCGGGCGTTGCGCAGCAGGGCGGCGGTACGGGCGTGGGCGTACCGGATCCGGAAGAGGGGGTTGCTCTCGTGCTGGACGAGGAGCAGGTCACGGTCGAGGCCGGGCGGGCAGAGCAGGCTCCAGCGGGCGGCGTCGGAGCCGAGGCGGGCGAGGAGTTCCGGCGGGGGCGGCGGGAGGTCGAGCGGCTCGCCGCGGCTGTCCGCCTGCAGCAGGCTCCGCACGATCCGTGCCTGGGGGGCGCTCGCCAGCGTGATGTTGAGGAAGCCGGGCCCGGCGATGTCCACCCGGGCGATGCCGGGCTCCGCGGCGAGCCGGCGGCGCAGGATTTCGGCCACTTCGCGGGCGGGGCGGCCGCTGTCCCCGGCGAGCCGCAGCGCGATGTTGGTGGCGTAGTCGCCGCAGCCCGGACGGGGCGGAACGCGCACGGTGACCCGCGACGGCACGGCGGCGCGCAGCTCGTCGGCCTCGACGGCGCAGCGCACGGTGTGCAGCACGGTGCGGGAGACATCGGCGGGGGTCACAGGGCAAGCCTATGCGCTCCGCTGGGGGTGCGGTTCGGCAACTGCGGGTTCGTCGTGGCTGGTCGCGCAGTTCCCCGCGCCCCTCGGGGCGCGGTCATGCACCGCACTCTCCGCCAGTGCTGCGCGGTGCCGCATCAGGCCGCGGACGAGGCGGACCATCTCCGCGGGCTCGAAGGGTTTGGCCAGAAACGCATCCACCCCGGCCGAGCGCCCGCCCTCCAGCTCCCACTGGGTGCAGGCGCTGATGATGGCCACGGGTATGTCCCGGGTGCGCGGGTCGGCCCGCAGCCGGGCGGCGGTGAGCAGCCCGTCGAGCCGGGGCATCACGACGTCCAGGGTCACCACGTCGGGCCGCACCCGGTGCACGATCTCCAGGCACTCGGCACCATCGGCCGCGGTCACCACCTCGAAGCCCTCCAGCTCCAGGTTGACCCTGATCAACTGCCGGATGACCCTGTTGTCGTCCACAACAAGGACCCGGCCGGACAAGCCAGGCACACCCCGAGAGTAGGCGCGCCCCCCGCGCTGCGTCCGGGTTTTCCCCACTTCCACCCCCCTGCGAGCGAGCCCGCCGGCCACAAACGATCACTCGTTGCGGGGCACCTCTCCGGAGCTGCTAATGTTCTACCTGTCGCCGCGAGCGAGCGGACGACGAAAGCCCCCGTAGCTCAGGGGATAGAGCAACGGCCTCCGGAGCCGTGTGCGCAGGTTCGAATCCTGCCGGGGGCACCTCGCATGAGGTGCGAAAAAATCCGCATCAGTCCTCGCGGCCTGCTGCGGAAAATAAGCGCTCGTAGCTTAACGGATAGAGCACTTGACTACGGATCAAGAGGTTGCAGGTTCGAATCCTGCCGAGCGCACATGAGGCCGAAGGCCCGTTCCGATCACTCGGAACGGGCCTTCGGCGTTCTCCGGTCCAGACGGTTCGGACGGTCCAGACCGTTCGGACCGTTCAGACCTTCGGGAAGCTGAACACGTACCCGTGCTCCTTCAGCCACGGAATCGCCTGCTCCAGTGCGGCGACCGTCTGCCCGCGGTTGCCGCCGCCGTCGTGGACGAGGACGATCGGGCCGTCGGTCAGGCCCTGTTCGATCGCCTTGACGATGTGGTCGACGCCGGGGCGTTCCCAGTCGCGGGTGTCGACGCTCCAGCCGAGCGGGCGCATGCCGTGCCGGGCCGCGAGTTCGCGGCTGTAGGGGGTGAAGGCGCCGCCGGGGGCCCGGTAGTAGCGGATCGGCACGCCGCCGCCCGCCGCCTTTTCGATCATCTGCCGGGCGTCGAGGACCTGTTGCGACTGGTAGGACTCCGACCGCTGGTCCATGGCCGTGTTGTGGTCGACGGAGTGGTCGCAGAGGCGGTGGCCGTCGGCGAGGACCTTGCGGACCAGGTCCGGGCGGGCCCGCGCCTCCGGGCCGATCATGCAGAAGACGGCCTTGACGTCGTACTTCTTCAGCAGGGCCAGCACCTTGGGGGTCCAGACGGGGTCGGGGCCGTCGTCGACCGTGATGCTGACGGACTTGCCGCCGGCCTCGGTGTCGTGCGTGATCGACGCGGCCACCCGGCCGTCGCCGGGCGCGGCGGAGGCGGTGGGCGTCGCGGCAGGCTCGGGTGTCAGGTCCTGCGGGGCCGCGGGGTCCCGCGGAACCGCTCCCGCCTCCTCCGTGCCGGAGGCCGGAGCGGCTCGTGCGTACTCCGTGGCCTTGGCCAAGGATCCCGTTATCACTCCGCTGAGCGCCACGACGGACACCGCCACTATGGCGATGTGCCGGTTCCTGCCGGTCGTTCGAGCCATGATTCGGGCCATGAGCAGCCTCCCCCTGGAGCGCCCGCCTGCTTTCTCCTGCTCATAGACGGCGGCTTACCGCAGGACGTTCCCCCGCACGCCCCTGCTCACAGGATGACGGCAGAACCGGCACCCGGCCCATGGAATACCCTCAATTACCCCGTCTTCGTTATCCGTTCGCGATCGTCTCGGCGACCTCCGCCGTGCGGGCGGCCTCCTCGCGGGCGAACCTCTGTGCGTCGAGCTGTTCGGCGATCTCCTCGTCCTGGGCCATGAGGAGGTCGAGGTTCGCGTCGCCCATCTCGAAGACGCCCATGTCGAGGTAGGCCTGTTGCAGTCTCTCGCCCCACAGGCCGATGTCCTTCACACAGGGCACGATGCGGCTGAACAGCAGCCTGCGGAACACCTGCAGGTACGCCGACCGTTCGCTCAGCTCCACCGCGTCGGCCGCGGGCACCCCGAAGTCCGCCAGCACCTCCTCGCCGCGCAGCCGGTCGCGCATCAGCAGGCAGCCCTCGATCACGAACTCCTCGCGCTCGCGGCGCTCCGCGTCCGTCAGCTGCCGGTAGTGGTCGCGCAGCGCCATCCGGCCGAAGGCGACGTGCCGGGCCTCGTCCTGCATCACGTAGGCGAGGATCTGCTTGGGCAGCGGCTTGTCCGTGACGTCCCGCAGCAGGCCGAAGGCGGCGAGGGCCAGGCCCTCGATGAGGACCTGCATGCCCAGACAGGGCATGTCCCAGCGGGAGTCGCGCAGGGTGTCGTCCAGCAGGGCCCGCAGGCTGGGGTTGACGGGGTACGTCGTCCCGATCTTCTCGCGCAGGAACCGGCTGTAGATCTCCACGTGCCGGGCCTCGTCCATGGCCTGGGTCGCGGAGTAGAACTTCGCGTCCAGGTCGGGCACCGCCTCCACGATGCGGGCGGCGCACACCAGCGCCCCCTGCTCGCCGTGCAGGAACTGGCTGAACTGCCAGGCCGCGTAGTGGTGGTGGAGGCTGCGGCGGTCGGCCGCGCTCATCCGGTCCCAGTACCGGCTGCCGTGGATCGGGAGGTTCGCGTCGGGGACGCCCAGCGGGTCGTCCGGGTCGACCTCCAGCTCCCAGTCGATGCGCTTCGCCGCGTCCCACTGCTTGTCCTTGCCCTTCCGGTAGAGGGCCAGCAGGCGTTCGCGTCCGTCGTCGTAGTCCCAGCGGAAGCGGGCGGCCCCGGCGGCCGGGACCGCCCAGACGGTGCCGTCGGGAGCCGGGTCGGGGCGGGCGGGTGTCGTCATCGTCGCGGCCTCCTGTGCCGTCGCGGGGATTGACTTCCCTTGCTGACAAGCAGTCTCATAAGCCTGTGACCGTCGGTAACCCCCAACGTACCCCGGACGCCCCGAAGGTGAGGAGGCATCGGTCATGACCACCGCACCCGGCCGCCCCAGGCCCGCCCGGCTCCCCCACGACGCCCTCGGCCCGCTCAGGGACCGCGAACGGGTCGCCGAGCGGCTGCTGGAGTCCTCCGCACGGCACTCCTTCGACCCGGACGCCGAACTCGACTGGGACGCACCGCCCGAGGACGGCAAGTGGTTCTGGCCCCCGGAGCTGGTCTCGCTCTACGACACCCCGCTGTGGCGGCGGATGCCGGAGGAGCAGCGCAGGGACCTCGCCCGGCACGAGGCCGCGGCGCTGGCCTCGCTGGGCATCTGGTTCGAGATCATCCTGATGCAGCTGCTGGTCCGGCACATCTACGACAAGCCGCTCACCAGCGCCCACGTGCGCTACGCACTCACCGAGATCGCCGACGAGTGCCGGCACTCCAAGATGTTCGCCCGCATGATCCAGAAGGGTGGCGCCCCCGCCTACCCCGTCTCCGGGCTGCACCACGCACTCGGCCGGGTGGCCAAGACGATCACCACCACACCGGGCAGCTTCGCGATGACCCTGCTGGGCGAGGAGATCCTCGACTACATGCAGCGGCTCACCTTCCCCGACGAGCGGGTGCAGACCCTGGTGCGCGGCGTCACCCGCATCCACGTCATCGAGGAGGCGCGCCATGTGCGGTACGCCCGCGAGGAGTTGCGGCGCCAGATGGTCACCGCGCCGCGCTGGGAGGCCGCGTTGACCCGCGTCAGCTCGGGCGAGGCCGCGCGCATCTTCGCGTTCGCCTTCGTCAACCCCGCCGTCTACACCAACGTGGGCCTCGACCGCCGCGAGGCCGTCGCCCAGGTACGGGCCAGCGCCCACCGGCGCGCGGTGATGCAGGCGGGCGCGCAACGGCTGACCGACTTCCTCGACGAGATCGGTGTACTGCGCGGCGCCGGCCGCAGGCTGTGGAGAAGCTCGGGCCTGCTGGCCTGACGGTACCCTGCGGGGATGACCGGGGCCGTCCGCACCACCTACCGCAGGCTGGGCGTCGCCGAGCGCCGGGCACAGCTGATCGCCGCCGCGCTCGGGCTCTTCGCGCACCGCGCGCCGGAGGAGGTCTCGCTGGACGACGTCGCGGCGGCCGCCGAGGTCTCCCGGCCGCTGGTGTACCGCTACTTCCCGGGCGGTAAGCAGCAGTTGTACGAGGCCGCCCTGCGCAGCGCAGCCGACGACCTCGAACTGTGCTTCGCCGAGCCCCAGTCGGGCCCGCTCACGCGCCGCCTCGGGGCCGCACTCGACCGCTACCTCGGGTTCGTCGACGAGCACGACGCGGGTTTCAGCGCCCTGCTGCAGGGCGGCAGCGTCGTCGGGACCTCCCGCACCGGCGCCATCGTGGACGAGGTCCGCGGGGCGGCCGCCGCCCAGATCCTCAAGCACCTGTCCGTGCCCGAGCCCGGGCCGCGGCTGCGCATGATGGTGCGGACCTGGCTCGCGGCCGTCGAGGCGGCGTCACTGATCTGGCTGGACGAGGGGAAGCAGCCGCCGCGGGACGAGCTCCGCGACTGGCTCGTGGACCACTTCGTGGCCCTGCTGACCGCGACCGCGGCGAGCGACGCCCAGGCCGCGGAGGTGGCCCGAGCCGCCTTCGCCCGGGAACCGGCCGAGGGCGCGGCCGGGCGGCTGGCCCGGAGCGCGGTGCCGCTGTTCGAGGAGGCGGGGCACCTGCTGCCCTGAGCCGGGTTGTCAGACCCGGCCCCTACGCTCGTACGCATGCTCGTGAACCGCGCTTACGTATCCCCGGAGCTCGTCGAGGACGGCGAGCGCGACGGCTGGCCCTGGACCGTGCCCTGCGTGCGGGAGCTGCTGGGCGGGGGCATCTCCTTCGAGGCTCCCGTCACGTTCCTGGTGGGCGAGAACGGCTCGGGCAAGTCGACCCTGGTCGAGGCGGTGGCGGAGGCGTACGGGCTGGACGGCCGCGGCGGCCGGGCGGGCCGCAAGTACGCCAACGACCGCCCGGCGTCGGCGCTGGGATCGGTCCTGCAGCTGGACCTCACCCGGACGGGCAGCCGCATGGCGACGGGCCCGCGCAGGCGCAAGAAGGGCTACTTCCTGCGCGCCGAGACCGCCTTCGGCCTGATGGAGACGGTCTGGGGCCTGCCGGGGTACTGGGAGGAGAACACCTCCGAGATGAGCCATGGGGAGGGCTTCCTCACGGTCTTCGAAGCCATGTTCAAGGAACCGGGCCTGTACGTGATGGACGAGCCGGAGGCGGCGCTGTCCTTCTCGTCGTGCATGCAGCTGGTCGCGCTCATGCACCGGCTGGGCCGGACGGGCGCCCAGGTGATCTGCGCGACGCACTCCCCCGTGCTGGCGGCGACCCCCGGCGCACGGATCCTGGAGGTCGGGGAGCACGGCGTCCAGCCGGTCGAGTGGAAGGACCTGCTGCTGGTCGACCACTGGCGGCGGTATCTGGCGGAGCCGGAGGCGTATTTGCGGCACTTGGTGCCGCGGGGGGAGAGACTGGGTCCGTGAGAAGCGAGAAGACGCCCTTCGAGGGCGGGCCCATGGACGGGCGGGTGCTGCCGGTGCTGGTGGGGCTCAATGGGTTGCCGCCCAAGGTGTACCGGATCCCGGTGCCGGCCGCGGAGGACGGCGGGGCGCCGACCGTACTCCGGTACCGGCGGGTGCCGGCCGCGACGACGCGACGGCTGGGGCTGCCGAAGGGGTGGAAGTACGTGTACGAGGCGTAGCGGGGCGCCCCGCGAGGCCCCCGCACGCTCACCCACAAGATTGCGATTAATCGCACTGCGCATGGCACGATCCTCCCGGGGGCACGATCACGCTGCCCGATACCGGAGGTGAGTCCGTGTCAGGACGGTTCGTGCGTTCGGCCTGCGCCGTCGTCGCTCTGCTGGCCGGCGCCGGCGTCCTCGCACCGCCCGCCGCCGCGGCTCCGCCGCCCGCGCAACCGGTCAGCGCTCTCCTCGCCCAGCTCCGGTCGCTGTACCAGAAGACCGAGGAGGCCTCGGAGGCCTACAACGCCACCGAGGAGAAGCTGAAGAAGCAGAGAGCCAAGGTCGACAAGCTCAACGAGGACCTCGCCGAGACCCGGATCGCGCTCACCGCGAGCCGGGACGCCGCGGGCCGGCTCGCCCGCGAGCAGTACCGCGGCACCACGAGCCCGCTCTCCCCGTACGTGACGTTCCTCCTCAGCGGCGACCCGCAGCAGGCCCTCGACCAGAGCCACGAGTGGCGCAGGGCCGCGGGCCGCCGGGCCGTCACCGTCGACCGGCTGACCGCCGGCGAGAAGCGCTCCGCAACGCTCGCCTCGGAAGCCCGCGACGCCCTCAACGTGCAGCAGACCCTGGCCGCCACGCAGAAGCAGCAGCGCGACACGGTGCAGAAGCGCCTCTCCGAGGTCGAGCGGCTGCTCTCCTCCCTCAACGGCGCGCAGCTCGCCGAGCTCCGGCGCCTGGAGGCCGGCCAGGCGGACGACGCCCAGCGCCGGTTCCTCGCCGCCGCCCGCCCGACCGGCTCCCGGACCCCGTCCGCGGCCGGCGCCAAGGCGATCGACTTCGCGTACCGGCAGCTGGGCAAGCCGTACGTGTGGGGCGCCGAGGGCCCCGGGTCCTTCGACTGCTCCGGTCTCACCTCCCAGGCCTGGGCCCACGCGGGCGATGCGATACCGCGCACCAGCCAGGAGCAGTGGGCGTCCCTCCCCCGGGTGCCGCTCAGCGATCTCCGGCCGGGCGACCTGGTGCTGTACTTCGAGGGCGCCACGCACGTCGCGCTCTACATCGGCAACGGCCTGGTGATACAGGCGCCCCGGACGGGCGACCAGGTGAAGATCTCGCCGGTGGCGGGCAATCCGTTGCTGGGTGCGGTACGCCCGGATTCGGGGCAGGCTCCGCTGGCGTCGTACGAACCGCCGACCGGCAGCTGAGCCCCGTCAGGGGCGCGGGGAACTGCGCGACAAGCCACAACCGACCCGCACCCGGGCCACATACTCCCCGGCTTTGGCGGCGTCGTAGAACCACTCGTCGAAGTCCGCCGGATCGTCGAACCCGTTCGCGAAGCGATCGGCAATCGGCTGCAGGCCGACCGCCGCACCCAGCAGGATGCGTACGTGCACCGGCAACGGCCCCAGCATCGCGTTCGTCCACCTGGTCGCATGCCGCGCCCCCGCCCACCAGCGGGCGAACGTCGCCCGCATCCAGGCCGCGTCGAACGGTGCGTCGCCGCGCTCGGTGATCGCGGCGAGGTAGACGGCGGCGCACTTGGCCGCCGAGTTGGCGCCCTGCGCGGCGACCGGGTCGTTGAGCACGACGGCGTCCCCGGCGCCGAGCACCGGCACCCCCGAGGGCAGCAGGCCCACCGGCTCGCGTACGGCGGGGGTGTAGCGGCCGGTCAACGTGGCCTGGGCGTCGGTGAGTTCGACGGCAGTGGCGCGCCCGTACTCCCACGGCGTGAACCGCTCCATCAGCTCCAGCGTCCGGGCCAGGTGTTCGCCCGGGCCCTCGGCCCGGCGGAAGACGTCCAGCGGGCCGCCGGGGGCGCCCTCCCAGAAGAGGATGTCGGCGCGGCCGGAGGCGGTGAGCGCGGGGATCACCCACAGTTCGCCGACGCCGGGCACGAGGTTGCAGCGGACGGCGTCGTACTCGGGGTGTTCCGGGCGCGGGCCCAGGCCGTGGACGTAGGCGAGCGCGAGGCAGCGCTGCGGTGCGGTGTACGGGGAGCGGGCGGGGTCGCGGGCGAAGAGCGAGCCGAGCTCGCCCTTGCCGGCCGCGATCAGCACGAGGTCGTAGCGGTGGGCCAGGAAGTCCAGGTCGGAGACGGCGACGCCGTGCACGACGACGCGGCCGCCGCGCTCGGCGAAGGTCTCCAGCCAGCCCGCCATCTTCAGCCGCTGGTCGACGGACCGGGCGCAGCGGTCCAGCCGGCCGGTCCAGTCGACCACGCGCCGGACCCCGGGGCGGCCGGCCACCGTGCCGGCCATGGACACGCCGAGGCCCTCGATGCGCGGAGCCCGGTCCTCCCAGAAGTGGAGGCCGAGTCCGCGCTCGTGCTGCAGGGCCCGGTGGAACATCACCTGGGTGGACATGACGCGGCCGGAGCGGATCTCGTCGGGCGAGCGGTGCGACATCAGCGTCACGTCGTAGCCCCGCCCCTGGAGTCCCAGGGCCAGCTGGAGGCCGGCCTGGCCGGCTCCGACTATGAGGATCCGGCGCATCTCAGGGGCGTCCGGGGGTGATTTCCAGGGCCCTGCCGACGAGGGTGAGCAGGGTGTCGACGACGGTGATCCGTTTGCGGGCGTCCATCACCAGCACCGGCACCTGTGCGGGCAGGGACAGCGCCTCGCGCACCACCTCGGGCTCGTAACGGGCCGTGCCCTCGAAGTGGTTGACGGCGACGATGTAGGGCAGCCCGCCGCTCTCGAAGTAGTCGAGGGCGGGGAAGCAGTCCTCCAGGCGCCGGGTGTCGACCATCACCACCGCCCCGATGGCCCCGCGCACCAGGTCGTCCCACATGAACCAGAACCGTTTCTGGCCGGGGGTGCCGAACAGGTAGAGCACCAGGTCGGATTCGAGCGTGATGCGCCCGAAGTCCATGGCGACGGTGGTGGTGTCCTTGCCGGGGACCGCCTCGAAGTCGTCCACGGCCTCGCCCGCCTCCGTCATGACGGCCTCGGTGCGCAGCGGGGTGATCTCCGAGACGGAGCCGACGAAGGTGGTCTTGCCGACGCCGAAGCCGCCCGCGATGACGATCTTGGTGACGGCAGGGGCCCGGGAGCGGTCGGTCTGCCAGCTCCGCGGGCCCTGATGGTCCACTTCGGGGCCGCTTGTCGTGTCAGAGCCTGCGTAGTCCACTCTGCACCCTTTCCAGCAACGCGCGATCGGGCCGTCCGGTGGCGTCACCGGTGCCGTAGACGCGGATCCTTCCCTGGTCTGCGAGGTCGCCGAGGAGCACCCGCACCACGCCCAGCGGCATCTTCAGCAGTGCGGAGACCTCGGCGACCGAGCGCAGCCTCCTGCACAGCCCGACGATGGCGCGGATCTCGGGCATCACCCGGGCGGCCAGTCCGCCGGGGGCCGGCGCGGGCTCCTCGTCGGGGTCGGCCGAGGCGGCCACGAAGGTCTCCACGAGCAGCACGTGGCCGAAGCGGGTGCGTCCGCCGGTGAGCGAGTACGGGCGGACGCGCGCCGTTCTCCGGCTCTGCGCGGCCGCGCGGGTGACCGGGCCGACGGCGGAGATGACCGGTGGGGCGGTCGCGGTGGTCACCGGACCGCCTCCACCGACCGCCGCAGCTCGCGCCGGAGTTCGGGCGTGAGCACGTGTCCGGCCCGGCCCACGAAGAGCGCCATGTGGTAGGCGACGACGCTCATGTCGCAGTCGGGGGCGGTGTGGACGCCCAGCAGCGAGCCGTCGCTGATGGTCATGACGAACAGGCTGCCGTGGTCCATGGCGACCATGGTCTGTTTGACCGGGCCGCCGTCCATCAGCGTCGCCGCCCCCGTGGTCAGGCTGCCCAGCCCGGCGACGATGGTGGCCAGGTCGGCGGAGGAGCCGCGCGGGCCCTCCTCGCGGCCCGCCGCTCCCGCGGCGACCGATTGTCCGTCCGGTTCGGAGGAGAGCAGCAGCAGCCCGTCCGAGGAGACGACGGCGACGGACAGCACGCCCGCGACCTCCTCGACCAGATCGGTCAGCAGCCAGTGCAGGTTGCGGGCTTCGCTGCTCAGTCCCCCGAGCGTGGTGTCCATGGTGCCGACGGGGGTGACGGGCGTCGCCCCCTGGGAAAATGCAGTCAACCGCGTGCCTCCTCGACAGTGCCGCCGTCGTCCGATGCCCCCGTGCGACGCCGACCAATATCACGTTCCGTCAACTCCGCCTCGACATCGCGCCGTCCGTCCCGGGCGCCCTGCTGGAATCCGGCGAGCTTGCGGCGCAGTGCGTCGGCGTCCACACCGTGCCGCACGCTGAGCGGCACGGGCTTCTGGGCGACGGTCCGCGGCGTGCGCTTGGGCAGGCCCGTCCCGGTGACCTCGCGGGGCGGCGGCACGGGCCGGGGGGCCGGTGGCTCCGGGGCGGGGGCGGGTTCCGCGGGGCGGCGGGGGGCCGGGGCCCCGGGGCGGGCGTGGCGGCCCGGCGGGGGGCGGTGGCCGTCCCGTACGGCGCGGAGCTCCATCGTCCGCTCGGAGTCGTCGGGCGCCGTGGCGTGGACCGGCGAGCGGTGTGCGGTTTCAGTCTTACGGAGGGAGCGGCCGGGCAGCGTATGGGAGTTGGCCTCGGCGACGGCGCCCGGCAGGTTGACGCGCGGCGGTGCCGTGCCGGCGCCGGGCACGGGCGGTGCCGCGGCGGGATCGGGCGGCGGGGCGTCGGTGGGCAGCAGGTGGGCGGGCAGTACGACGACGGCCGTGATGCCGCCGGGCCGCTGCTCGCGCAGCTTGACGCGCACCCCGTGCCGGGCGGCGAGCCGGGCGACGACGTACAGGCCGAGGCCCATGACGGGGCGGGCCGCCTCGTCGCCCGGCCCCTGGCCCTGCTTGCGCGTCCCCAGGGGGATCCGGCCCGGGTCCGGATCGGGCTGCGCGAGGAGGGCGTTGAGCTCCTCCAGACGCTCGGGGGACATGCCGATGCCCTCGTCCTGGACGGAGAGCATGACCTCGCCGTTCTCCAACAGCCATCCGGAGACCTGCACTTGCACGTCCGGCGGCGAGAACGCGGTGGCGTTCTCCAGCAGTTCGGCCACCAGGTGACTGACATCGTCCGCCGCGAACCCGACGAGCTGGGACCGGGCGGGCAGGGAGTGGATGCGGACGCGCTCGTAGCGCTCGATCTCGCTGACGGCCGCCCGCAGCACGTCCAGCAGGGGGACGGCCCCGGTGTGCCCGCCGCCGTGCTCGGCTCCGGCGAGGACCAGCAGGTTCTCGTTGTGGCGGCGCATGCGCGTGGCAAGGTGGTCAAGTTTGAACAGCACGGCGAGACGGTCCGGATCGGCCTCGTGGGCCTCCAGGGACTCGATGACCGACAGCTGCCGCTCGACCAGGCCCAGGGTGCGCAGCGAGAGGTTGACGACGGTGGCGTGGATCCGCCCGGTGAGGCAGGACAGCCGGTCGGCGAGCTCCTGGTGCCGGGCGCGCAGCGTGTCGCGCTCCTCGGCCATGTCGCGCCGGGCGCCGTCGAGCCGGGTGCGCTCGCCCTCCAGGAAGTTCATGCGCTCCCGCTGCCGGACGATCGTGCCGTGCAGCACGTTGACCGACCGGGCGATCTCGGCGAACTCGTCGTCCCGGCCCTTGACGGCGACCGGGTCGCGCGTCAGCGGCTCGGCGCACACGCGCCGGGCACCGCGCCGCAGCGCGGACAGCGGCCGGGTGACCGAACGGGCGGCGGCGGTGCCGGTGCCGAGGGCGAGGAGGAAGCACAACGCGGCCAGGGCGCTGCGGACTTCGAGGGCTTCGAGGTCGTGGGTGCGCAGCCGGGCGAGGCGGGCCATGGCGTCCGTGGCGAGGCCGGACTCGACCCCGCGCATGGCCTCGATCCGGGCGGTCAGGGCCGCACGGATCTCCTCCGGCGATCTGGTGCCCTCCGCGTCGGCCGCCGCCGTGGCGGGCGGGCCGGCGACGAGGTGGTCGAGCAGGGCGTCGGCATCGGCGCTGCCGGGGCCGCCGACGGCGCGGGCGTACGAGTCCCGCGTGTCGGCCCCGGCCAGCTGCCGGAAGTCGGCGAGGGCGGACCGCTCGCGCAGCGCGGACTGCTGGGCGGCGGCGCCGAGTTCGGAGCGGCCGCGGGCGGCGAGGGCGGCCAGCAGCAGCCCGCGGGTGGCCGAGGCCTCCTCGACGGCGCGGCCCAGCGGGGGCAGCGCGGCCGCGTCCCCCGCGGCCGCGCGGGCGGGCAGCCGGTGGACGAGCGCGCCGCCGACCCCGTGCAGGGCCTGCACGACGGCGGTGTAGGCGGTGAAGACCGTCAGGGCGTCACCGGGCCCGGCGAGGGCCTTGCGGCGCACCTCGGGGAGCCCGTCGAGGAGGTCCCGCACGGACGCCGGGGCGGAGTGTCCGAAATCCTCGATCTGCCGGTCCACACGGGCCCGTTGGGCGTCCGGCACGGCGGGCGCGCTGCCGCGCCCCGCGGCCGCGTAGGCGGTCATGGCGTCGCGCTCGTCGGCCAGGGAGTGCGCGAGCGCGACGGCGGCGCTGTCGGCCTTGGCGAACGCGGCCAGCCGCTGGGACTCCTCGCGGTCCCGCAGGGCGTCGGCGATGCCGAAGGCGCCTGCTCCGAGCACCGTGAGCGACACGACCGTCACGGAGGCGATGAGCCGGTTGCGGGCGCGGGCGGTGCGCTCCGGCACCGCCGTGGTCTGCTGCTCGCGCTGGCCGCCCCGAAGCCGCTTCTTCCGCACCGGTGCTCACAATCTGCTCGCGTCCGTCCCGCCCCTGGTCCTGCGGTACTGATTTGACCCTTTCAGCACCCGTCTGAGGCAGGCCTGCTTCACTCCCCCGCTCATTCGAAGGAGTGAAGCTCACCCGGAACTTCACGTTGGATCCCCTGATTCCTGCTGACGGCACCCGCCGCGTTTCCCCCCGGCACGTGCCCACCCGGTAAACCGCCCGGCACGCCGGAAGGATGCGCGCCAACGGCCAGGGAAATTCCGGCATCCTGCACACTGGCCGCATGCGTATCGAACTCGCCACTCAGCCGGGTGTTCCGGGGCGCCGGAACGAGGATTTCGCGTCGGTGAGCGGAGGGGCGGACGGCGCGTTCGTCCTTCTCGACGGGGTGACGCCGCCGGAGGACGGCGGTACGGGGTGCCGGCACGGGGTGCCGTGGTTCGTGGAGCGGTTGGGCGGAGCGCTGCTCCACCTGGCAGGCGTCGAACGGGAGTTGACTCTCGCCTCATGCCTGTCGGCCGCCATCGACCGTACGGCTGCGGCTCATCGGGACACGTGCGACCTGACGCACCGGCGGACGCCGCAGACGACGGTGGTCGTCGCGCGGTGGGACGCGGAGCGGGTGGAGTATCTGGTGCTGTCGGACTCGGTGTTGCTGTTGTCGGACGGGCGCGGGGTGCGTGCCGTCCAGGACGACCGGATCGACCGGCTGGCCGCGCTCGGCCCCGTGACGGACGCCCAGCGCAACGCGGAGGGCGGCTTCTTCACGGCCGCCGCGGATCCGGCCGTGGCCGCCCGCGCCGTCACGGGTGCGCTGCCGCGGGCGGAGGTGCGGGCACTGGCGGCGCTGACGGACGGGGCGAGCCGGTGGGTGGAGGTGTTCGGGGAGGGGGACTGGGCGGATTGCGCCGCCCTTCTGTCCAAGGAGGGGCCGCAGGCACTGATCGACCGCGTACGCGCGGCGGAGCGGGCCACCGAGCGGCGCCTCGGCAAGCGGCACGACGACGCGACGGCGCTGTACGTGGTGCCGTAGAGGGGCGCCCCGTAAGGGGCGCGGGGCTGTTTCGATTTGCGGCTCCGCCGCGTGGGCGCGTGCGCCCCGTAAGGGGCGCGGGGAACTGCGCGATCGGCCACGACGGACCCGCAGCCGCCGAACCGGGCCCAGAAACCCCTAACCCTCCGCGCTCACGTTCAGCTGATGCAAAAGCCTCGCCAGCTCCGCAATCTCGTTCCGGTCCCAGTCGGCCAGCTTGCTCATGTACTGCGCCCGCCGCGCATCGCGAACCCGCTGGAAGCGGGCCCCGCCCTCCTCCGTGACACGGATCAGGGACGCCCGGCCATCGGCCGGATCCGGCTCCCGCTCGACGAATCCCAGCTCGCACAGCGCCCGCAGCTGGCGGCTCATCGTGGCCTTCCCGACCCCGAAATAGGCAGCGAGGTCCGTGGCCCGCTGCTGCCCGGCCTCCACGAGGCGGATCAGCAGCCCGTAGGCCGCCGGCTCCAGGTCGGGGTGGACCTCCCGGGCCATCTCCCCGGACGAGGCGCGGGCCCGGCGCAGGAACACGGCCAGCTCGCGCTCCAGGGCGAGAAATTCCTCGTGGTCCATGCCTTCGCCGGGCTCCGGGGTACCGGTCTGGTGCACGTCAGGCCCTCTCCGCCTCATTTCGGCTTTCAGCCGATGAAAAGTTCTCGGGTCCGCGGACCGTTGCCGCAGCTCTGTCAGTATTTCGCAGGATTAGACCAACGGCAGCACCCCGGGGCCCTGTCGCGGCGTGTATCTGCGCCCATAGCTTCGGTAATGGCATGGTCATACCAACCTAGCCCCCACCCAGGCACCGGAGGCACGCCAATGCCCGTGCACTGCTCCGGCCGGGAGCGCCGCAGACCCATCGCGGTGCCCCGGCCGCTCGTCCCCCTGCTGTCCGTCCTGGCCGCCCTGGCCCTGCTGATCACCCTGCCCGGTGCGGCCGACGCGTCGTACGCCCCCACGAAGCACCCCACCCACCCCGCGCAGGACTGGATGGGCGTCACCGTCCCGGACCACGAACGCGGCCAGGACGAGGGCCAGGGCTCGCGGTCCGCCTCCGTCGAGGGCGTCGACGTCAGCAGCCACAACGGCAACGTTTCCTGGTCCAAGCTGAAGAAGAGCGGGGCCCGCTTCGCCTACGTCAAGGCGACCGAGGGCACCAGCTACACCAGCCCCTACTTCACCCAGCAGTACGACGGCTCGTACGACGCCGGCATGATCCGGGGCGCGTACCACTTCGCCCTGCCCGACAACTCCAGCGGCACTTCACAGGCGGACTACTTCGCCCGGCACGGCGGCGGCTGGTCGCACGACCACAAGACGCTGCCGGGCGTCCTCGACCTGGAGTGGAACCCCTACGGGGACGCCTGCTACGGGATGAGCTCGGACGAGCTGATCGACTGGGTGGGCGACTTCTTCGACCGCTACTACCGCCGCACCGGGCGGGAGGCCCTGCTCTACACGGCCACCAAGTGGTGGAAGGAGTGCATGGGGAACTACAGCAGGTTCGGCGACGTCAATCCGCTGTGGATACCGCAATACGGCAAGTCCGTAGGGGAGCTCCCGAGGGGCTGGTCCTTCCACACCATCTGGCAGTACACCGACTCGGGCCCGACGGTCGGTGACCACAACCGCTTCAACGGCGCGTTCAGCCGCCTGCAGGCGCTGGCCGACGGCTGAGGCACACGGCGGGGCCCCCGGCACATCGGCGCCGGGGGCCCTTGGCGTTGCGTGCGTCAACCGCAGGTGCCCGCGGGGCGGGTCCGCGTCACCAGGTCGGTGAAGCCGGTCGTGCCGTCGAGCCACACCACCTGCCGGCCGCCGGCAGCGGCGGCGGAGAACTGCTCACCGCGGTTGCAGGAGACCCGGCCGAGCGCCCGGCCGTCCGCGGAGAACTGCCACAGCTTGGCCGTGGACTGATTGCCGGTCGGCAGGCCCGGCGGCTGCGAGGTGACGGTCACCGCGTCCTGGGAGACGGTCAGGTCGAAGGGGAAGAGGCCGGCGGCGGCCTCCTTGCTCAGATCCACGGCACCCGTGCCGTCGAGCGCAGCGCGCCGCACGCCCATCTGGCCCGTGCCCTTGGACTCGTCGGCCAGCCAGAAGACGTTCTTGCCGTTGATGCCGGTCTGGCCGATGCCCTCGGGCGTGCCGAGCTGCCGGGTCAGGGTCTTCTTGCCGGTCATGAGGTCGAGCACCTCGGTACCGAACTTGTAGGTGCCGTTCTCGGGATAGAGCTTGGCGTAGGCGATGCGGCCGTTGCCGATCGAGGGCATGGCGGTGGCGGACTTGTACGTGGCCCGGTCCTCGACGAAGACCGCTGCCGGGTCGCTCAGCCTCAGGTAGCCCACATGCCGGGTGCCGATGCGGGACGCGGTCTCGAAGACCACGACGTCACCGTCGACCCGCACCCCGGAGAGCGGTGCCTTGCCGGACCGCAGCGTCTTGATCGGCCCGCCCGCGAGCGGCCGGGCGAGGATGTCGATGCCCTTCGGCCCGTACGCCAGCCAGACCACCGTCCTGCCGTCGGTCACCGGACTGACGTGGTAGCGGCCGTCGTTGGGGCTGATGAGCTTCGGGGCGCCCTTGCCGTCGGCGCGTCCTGCCCAGACCGAGTACGCCTCGGTACCGGAGTCGTTGGACTGGGAGGCGGCCCACCAGCCACCGCCCGCGCCGACGGACGACTCGACGGTGTCGACCTTGCCGAGCAGGACGTCGGTGTCGACACCGAGCGCCAGTTCCCAGTCGGTGACGATGCCGTGGGCGTTGAAGGAGCGGGTGACCGTGTTGACGTCGCCGGAGGAGAGGCCCAGGTCCCTGGCGGCGGCGATGACCGCGTTGCGGCCCTCGGTGTAGCCGTCCAGCGGCGTCATGTACTCCGACAGCGCTTTGTAGACGATGCGGTCGGCGAGCTTGCCGCCGAGGTCCTTGCGGATGTCCCACAACGCACCGGAGAAGATGGTGGAGTTGAGGTGCACACCGCCGTTGTCGGTGGCGAAGCCGACGCCGAGGAAGTTCTTCGAGGTCGTCGCGCCGTCGTTGAGGTCGCGGAACGCGCACTCGCGCGGCGACTTCCTGCGGCACAGGTGTCCGCCGAGGAGCCCGGAGTCCGGGTCGTCCATGGACACTCCGGCGGCGTCCACGGAGATGGCCTGGCCGAAGTAGTCGGCGAGGGCCTCGTTGAGGGCGCCGGACTGGCCCGCGTAGACGAGGTCGGCTGTGTGCTCCACGACGCCGTGGGTCATCTCGTGGCCGACGACGTCCAGATCGGCGGAGAGCGTCCGGTACTCGTCGTTGCCGCCGCCGTAGACCATCTTGGTGCCGTCCCAGAAGGCGTTGATGTACGCCGAGCCGGACTCGGTGACGCCGACGAGGGAGTTGATGGCCATGCCACGGCCGTCGAGGCTGTCGCGGCCGTGGACGTTCTTGTAGTAGTCGTAGACCTTGCCGGCCGCCCAGTGGGCGTCGACGGCACCGGCCTCGGTGGCGTCCGCGCCGAAGGCGGGGGTGGTGGAGCCGAACTCCTTGATGTCGCCGGGCCATTGGCCGGACACCTCGCCGACGTCCTTGCCGCGGGCGTCCCAGGTGGCGATCTCGTTGCTCATGCGGGTGGTGTCGCGCATGACGTATTCGTTGCGGCCGGGGTCCTTGGTGAGGTTGAGGTCGACGGTGGTGCCGTCGTACTTGACGCCGGAGCCGGTGGCGGGGGCGGGAACGTCGGCCGTGATCCCGGCCTTGGCGGGCGCTGCGGTCCTGGCAGCCCCGAAGGTCTTGATCCCGCTGTACTGCAGCACGGGATAACCGGCCTGGGCGTCGATGTAGACCTCGCGGAGGACCGGTTCGCCGGTGGCGGGGTTGGTGCCGCGGACGGTGACGTGCTGGGTGAGCACGCCGTCGCCCTTGGGCAGCACGACGAGCCCGCGGGCGGTGCCGCCGAGGGACTCGGCGGACGGGGTCAGCCCTTGGCGCTCCGGCCGGCCGATGTCGGTCTTGTCGAGCGCCCGCCCGCCGATCTGGGCCCGCACGGCGGCGACGGCACGCTCGACGGCGACGTCTTGGGTCACGGCCGCCCTGGTGTCGGCCGTCAGCCGGGTGAAGTACCGCCCGGAGGTGCCGGTGACGACGCGCTTGCCGCCCTTCCTCTCCATCCGGACGACGTACTGCCCGCCGAGGACGTCGATACCGCGGTGCTTCTGCTGCAGCCGGACGGTCTCGGTGGCGCCGGTGCTCTGCGTCTGCAGCGGTTCGAGATCACGCTGCGGATCGCCGATGTGGTACCGGCCCTGCTTGTCCGCGAGGTGCTCGCGGGCGGCGTCGGCGGCGTTGCCGGTGGCCTTGGCGCGGTCGCGGATGCCGTCGACGAGGGAGGGGGTGGAGGTTCCCTTCCCGGGGACGACTTCGACGCGCTCACCGGGTGCCGCGTGCGCGGGCACCGCGGAAACGACGAGGGCGACAGCGCCGAGTAGCGCTGCCGCCCCTGCTATGCCGGATGTGCCGGCCGGTCTTCTTCCCGAACCTGCTCTGGGCTTGCGCAAGGAGTTCCCCCTCCGTCACGTGTGGTCGGGCATATGCAATCGGCGCGACGGAGCCGGATCAATGGCGCGTACGCCCAGAGGGTCAACTTCCGGCCGAATGAAGCTGATTGCCGGTTCCGGCAAGGCGATGCAGACTGAGCCGTCGCCTTCCACGAGGAGTGTCATGGCCAAGGTCACCATCAGCCTGGACAGCGATCTGGCGATCGAGGTCATGCTGCTGTCGGGCACCAGAAGCCCGCAGGACGCGGTCGAGTTGATCGTGCGCGACTACTTGGCCAAGGGGCGCCGCACCGAGGCCCGCACCGGCAACGCGGCGGACGAGGACCGCCTGGCCGGCCGGAGGGCGGCGGTGGAGGAGGGGTGACGTCGTGGACGGCGACTACTCGACGACGAAGGTTCCCTTGGCGGGCAGAGTGACCAGAAGGCCCCGGTCCCGCAGTTCCTGAATGGCACGGCGGGTGGTGCCGATCGCCACCCCGTACTGCTCGGCCAAGTCCCGCTCGCCCGGCAGCCGGGCGCCCCGCTTCAGCGCGCCCGCTTCGATCTGGGCAGCGATGTGGTCTGCGACCTGCATGTACACGTAGGCCGCACGCGTCGGGTCGATGGGCGAAGCGCCCTGCTCACCTGCCATGTCAGTCAACA
Organism: Streptomyces sp. AM25; assembly: GCF_058146165.1. Classification (NCBI taxonomy): domain Bacteria; kingdom Bacillati; phylum Actinomycetota; class Actinomycetes; order Kitasatosporales; family Streptomycetaceae; genus Streptomyces; species Streptomyces sp. AM25. The sequence continues at coordinate 272,876 of NZ_JBKIWN010000015.1, forward strand.
TAGAGCAACGAGCCGCAACACGTTGGAGTGGATAGCGTCTTACTGCTCTATACCGCTCCATCAATCGCTATACGTTCGCGGCATGTGAGACCCCGGCGGCGCCTGCCAGCGCCCCGGGGCATGGCCAACGCTGATGAGGAGCGTCGACGTGCGCGAGGCTATCGCCGGGTGGTTCAGGCAGGCGAGGACAGAGCTCTGCTTCGCCGGTACGAACAGGGCGGAAGGTGCTGCGGGGTGACGTACCGGAACGGTGCCTACGTCGTGGACGTCCGTGAGGGCAGGCTGGCGCAGGTGGTCGGGGAGAAGGGCGGCCGCGTGCAGGTCCGGCGGCCCGATGGTGCCCTGACCTGGGAAGTGCCCGCCTCCGCCCTGCGGCTCGCAACGCGGGAAGAGCTAAGCTCGGCTGGGTTGTTGCCCTACCGGAGCGATTGCGTCGAATGCGTCGAGCTGGATGCCGTCCGGCAGAAGGCCGATGCTGGATCCCGGCCGCAGGCCACCGCTGCCACGTGGACTCACTGGATCGCCGCACACTCGGCGCCGAAGATGCAGGGCTGAGCCCCGGGGCAGAGCCTCAGCCCCGGACGAATTCGTCGGTGGTCAAGGTGAGGCCGAGGGCCGTCCTCGTGAGGTCGATCGGTTCACCGAATTCGGCCACCACATGGCTCCGGTACTCACCATCCACCGGCAGCGTGTGCACATGGCAGCGCCCGGTGTGCGGATCCGCGATCACGTGCACCGGGATCCCACCGGCGGCGTAGGCCGCCTTCTTTGCACCGTATTCGCGGTCAGCCGTCCCCCGCGCGGTCACCTCCAGCACGAACTCGACGTCCTCGTAACGCCAGTTGCCCTTTGCGTCGTGCTCCGCACCGTCCCTCAGCTTGTAAAGGCCGGGAGCAAACGCATTGCCGTAGCCCGGGAGATCGAGGCGCACATCGTGCATGATTTTGATGTCCGGCCCGAAGTGATCGGTCATCTGGCTCAGCACATCCGAGATGATGTCCCAGTGCTCGTCCCGCTTCGGCACCATGAGGATGGCACCGCCCACGATCTCGGACTTGCAGCCGCCCGGCGTGATCGTGTAGAGCAGCTCGAACATCTCGTCCAAGCCCTCGTTGTCGGTCGGCGCGATGGTCACCGTACCCCCTCCCCGGCTGCCAACATGTCCCGGCAACCGCACAGTTCAACGAACCGCACAGCCGCCGGGACACGTACAGGCTCAGGTCACTCGTCCACCGGCAACCAGCCGCCCCCCGACACCCGCCCGAACACCACGTCCGCGAAGTGGACGCCGAAGCCGACCGTCCCCGGCTCGGCGAGCTGTTCCACCAGCTGCCGGCGGAAGGCGATGCCGCCCTCCGCGTCGTGGTCGACCGTCACGCGCCATTCCGGGTGCGTCATCTGCAGCGGCGTGTGGAACGCGTCGCCGAAGGCGATCAGGCGGCGGTCGCCGCCGTCGATCACGTACGCCGTGTGGCCCGGCGTGTGGCCGGGGGTGAGCATGACCCGCACTCCCGGGAAGATCTCCTCCCCGTCCGCCACCGTGCGCACCCTCGGTTCCATGGCCTTGAGGGTCTCCGCCGGCGGGGCGTTGTGCACCGCGTCGCGGTGCCGCCACTCCCCCTCCGAGAAGAGGAACTCCGGGCCGTTCAGGCCCTCGTGGTCGACCCAGCCCACGTGGTCGCCGTGGAGGTGGGTGAAAGCCACCGCCTCGATCCGGGCGGCCGGGCGGCCCAGGCCCGCCAGGTTGTCGAGGAGGGCGCCGCCCGACATCGCGCCGACGGGGTTGCCGGGCTGGGCGGGTGAGGACGTCGGGCCGAGGCCCGAGTCGATGAGCAGGGCGCGGTCGGCGCGCTCGACCAGCAGGCCGCCGATGCTCGCCACGAGGTAGCCGGACTCGTCCAAGTACTTCGTGCAGTCCGCCCGGTCCGCGTCCGTCGTGTCCGGGAACCAGTGGCGCAGCGACAGCTGCGCCTCGCCGTCCGGCACGTACGTGACCTTCGTTTCGCCCAGTTGCAGGGAGCGGATGCCCGACGGGCGCCTCAGTCGTTCGCTCATGTCCATCCCCTTCGTCGTTACGCCGCTGCCGGCAGCGCGGCCGCCGTCGCCGGCGTCAGTGCCAGCTCCAGAACCTGTCGGACATCCGATACCGGATGAACATCCAGCGTGGCCAGCACCTCTGCCGGAACGTCGTCCAGATCCGGCTCATTCCGCCTCGGGATGATGATCGTCGTCACTCCGGCCCGGTGCGCCGCGAGCAGCTTCTGCTTCACTCCGCCGATCGGCAGGACCCGGCCCGTCAGCGAGACCTCGCCCGTCATCGCCACGTCCGGGCGCACCTGACGGCCCGAGAGGAGGGAGGCCAGGGCCGTCGTCATCGTGATGCCCGCACTCGGGCCGTCCTTCGGTACCGCGCCCGCGGGGACGTGCAGGTGGACGCCGCGCTCCTTGAAGTCGCCGACCGGAAGCTCCAGTTCCGCGCCGTGGGAGCGCAGGAAGGACAGGGCGATCTGCGCCGACTCCTTCATCACGTCCCCGAGCTGGCCCGTCAGGGTCAGACCGGCCCCGCCCGTCTCCGGGTCCGCCAGCGACGCCTCCACGTACAGGACGTCGCCGCCCGCGCCCGTCACCGCCAGGCCCGTCGCCACGCCCGGTACGGACGTACGGCGCTCCGCCGGGTCCTGCGCGGACTCGGGGGTGTGGTGCGGGCGGCCGATCAGCGGACGGAGTTCGTCCGCGCCGATCGTGAACGGCAGCTCCCGCTCGCCCAGTTCGTGCTGCGCCGCCACCTTGCGGAGCAGGCGCGCGACGGCGCGCTCCAGGTTGCGCACGCCCGCCTCGCGCGTGTACTCGCCGGCCAGCCTGCGCAGCGCCTCGTCCTCCAGGACGACCTCGCCCGGTTCCAGTCCCGCGCGCTCCAGTTGCCGCGGCAGCAGGTGGTCGCGGGCGATGACGACCTTCTCGTCCTCGGTGTAGCCGTCGAGGCGGACCAGCTCCATGCGGTCCAGCAGGGCCTCCGGGATGGCCTCCAGGACGTTGGCCGTGGCCAGGAACACCACGTCGGAGAGGTCGAGTTCGACCTCCAGGTAGTGGTCCCGGAAGGTGTGGTTCTGGGCCGGGTCCAGGACCTCCAGCAGGGCCGCGGCCGGGTCGCCGCGGAAGTCCGAGCCGACCTTGTCGATCTCGTCGAGCAGGACGACCGGGTTCATGGAGCCGGCCTCCTTGAGGGCGCGGACGATCCGGCCGGGGAGCGCGCCGACGTACGTGCGCCGGTGGCCGCGGATCTCGGCCTCGTCGCGGACACCGCCGAGGGCGACCCGGACGAACTCGCGGCCCATCGCCCGGGCCACGCTCTCGCCGAGGCTCGTCTTGCCCACGCCGGGCGGGCCGACGAGCGCGAGCACCGCGCCCCCGCGCCGCCCTCCGACCACCCCGAGCCCCCGGCCGGCGCGCCGCTTGCGCACGGCCAGGTACTCGGTGATCCGTTCCTTGACGTCCTCCAGTCCCGCGTGGTCCGCGTCGAGGACGGCCTTGGCGCCGGGGATGTCGTAGGCGTCCTCGGTGCGCCTGTTCCACGGGAGTTCCAGGACCGTGTCCAGCCAGGTGCGGATCCAGCCGCCCTCGGGGCTCTGGTCGGAGGCGCGCTCCAGCTTGTCGACCTCCTTGAGCGCGGCCTCGCGGACCTTCTCCGGGAGGTCGGCGGCCTCGACGCGGGTGCGGTAGTCCTCGGACTCGTTCTCCGGGTCGCCGTTGAGCTCGGCCAGCTCCTTGCGGACGGCCTCCAGCTGGCGGCGCAGCAGGAACTCGCGCTGCTGCTTGTCCACGCCCTCCTGGACGTCCTTGGCGATCGACTCGGCCACGTCCTGCTCGGCGATGTGGTCGCTGAGCCACTTCACGGAGAGGCGGAGACGGGCGACCGGGTCGGCCGTTTCCAGGAGTTCGACGCGCTGGACGACGGTGAGGAACGGCGAATAGCCGGAGTTGTCGGCGAGCTGGCCGGGGTCCTCGATCTGCTGGACGCGGTCCACGACCTGCCAGGCGCCGCGCTTGCGGAGCCAGGTGGCGGCCAGGGCCTTGTACTCCTTCATCAGCTCGGTCACGGCGCCGGGGAGCGGGTCGGGGGCCGGCTCGTCGATGCGGGTGCCCTCGACCCAGAGCGCGGCGCCGGGGCCGGTGGTGCCGGCGCCGATGCGGACGCGGCTCACGCCGCGGATGAGGGCGCCCGGGTCGCCATCGGAGAGGCGGCCGACCTGCTCGACGGTGCCGAGGGTGCCGGCGGCGGCGTAGGTGCCGTCGATGCGCGGGACGAGCAGGACGCGGGGCTTGGCGCCGGCTCCCTCCGTCCGGGCCGAGGCCTGGGCCGCCTCGACCGCTGCGCGGACGTCCGGGTCGGTGAGGTCCAGGGGCACCACCATGCCGGGGAGGACGACCTCGTCATCCAGGGGCAGCACGGGGAGGGTGAGCGGGGTGGACGTCGAAGCCATGATCTTCCCTTCGGCAGGCAAGTTGAGCTATGCCGACTCAACTGCGTTGGGCTCAGGGATGTTCCGTGGGGGTGTTCGCTGTGAGCGATCAGCGCCCCGAAGGGGCGCGGGGAACTGCGCGATCAGCCACAGCCGACCCGCACCGGCACTCAGCGCCGCTGCAGCCGGTCCTCATCCATCGGCTCCGCCGCACGGGGCCCCGGCACCGTCGGCTCCGGCTCCCCCGCCGATCCGTCCTCACGGATCAGCGACCGGCACGCAAGCCCCGTCAACAGCGCGATCGGATGACCCCAGCTCGACAGCGGGTCGATCAGTTCGATCAGGTCCTGCGCGCACATCAGCCCCGCCACGCCCAGCAGGGCCACCTCGCCGCGCCGCGGCAGCAGGCCCGACAGGGCCCCCACGCACGCCATCAGCCCGAAGCTGATGCCGTAGTCGAGGCGGTGCATCGACGCCTCCGGCAGGGAGCCCGCCGCCACCGCGCCCGCCACCGGGAGTTCCGTGGCCAGCGTGGCCAGGACATGGCCGAGGAGGAAGACGCCGGCCGTGCGGGCCCCGCCCACCCGGCGTTCCAGGGCCGCGAGGACCAGGGCGAAGGCCAGGCCGTACGCCGAGAGCAGCCCGCCCGCGACCCACAGCGCGCTCGCGATCAGCACGACGAGCGGTCGCTGCGCGAGGTGCGCGCCGTCCGTGCTGGACTCGCGCAGGAGCAGGCTCACCGTCTCCGGGTCGCCGAAGTCGGCGTAGAGGGCGGTACCGAGCAGAATCAGCGCGTAACAGAACGTGAAGGGCGTATTCGTCGGCTTCGGCAGCATCCGCCACACTCCGCGCAGCCCGCGCCGTGCGTGCTCGATCACGTGGGCCGCCCCTTCCGGCCTGTCCTGCCTTGGCACCAGAAACATTAAGGTGCAAGGGAGTTCCGCGCAGCAAGCTCTGGCCGCAGCCCCTTACGGAGGCCGTATGCCCGTCCCCACCGGCTCCCCCGTCACCCTCGACCGCCGCGAAGGCCCGCACGGTGAAGTCGTGCTGCGGCAGCGGGGCACACATTACGAGATCATCGCCAACGGGTGCTTCCTCATGGACACTTCCGACGGCCGCTCGGAGCGGCTGCTGGTCGACGCCGCGCTCGCGGCCCTGCCGCCGGGGCGGCCGGAGCCGGCCGTGCTGATCGGCGGCCTGGGCGTCGGCTTCTCGCTGGCGCGGGCGGCCGACGAGCCGCGCTGGGGGCGGATCACGGTCGTGGAGCGGGAGCAGGCCGTCGTCGACTGGCACCGCACCGGGCCGCTCGCGGCGGTCTCCGGCCCGGCGCTCGCCGATCCGCGCACGGAGGTCGTGCACGCGGACCTCGTCGCGTACGTCCGCACCGCACCGGCCGCGCACCACGACGCGCTCTGCCTCGACATCGACAACGGGCCCGGGTGGACCGTCACCGAGGACAACGCCGGTCTCTACTCGCCCGCCGGGCTGGCCGCCTGCCGAAAGCTGCTGAGGCCCGGCGGAGTGCTCGCCGTGTGGTCGGCGCAGCCCTCCCCGGAGTTCGAGGAAGCGCTCCGGAATGCCGGGTTCGCCGGGGTAAAAACCGAAGAGATCAGCGTTGCCCGGGGCGTCCCCGACGTGGTCCATCTCGGTCTCCTCGCCGCGTAGCCGACCTCGCCCGGGTGCCCGTACGCTGCTTGCCACAACAGCACGAGTGGCCAGCGGAATCGGCACAGTCGGCACAGGTAGACGCTTAGGGGCGGGGCGCATGGAGCAGACACACATCGGCCCGAGCGGGACCGCGGCAGCCGCCGGGGCGCAGCGTCGGGTACTGATCGTCGAGGACGACCGGACGATCGTCGACGCCATCGCCGCACGGCTGCGGGCCGAGGGATTTCAGGTGCGGACCGCGGGCGACGGGCCCGCGGCCGTGGACACGGCCGAGGCGTGGCAGCCGGACCTGCTGGTCCTGGACGTCATGCTGCCCGGCTTCGACGGGCTGGAGGTGTGCCGGCGGGTGCAGTCGCAGCGTCCGGTGCCCGTCCTGATGCTCACCGCACGGGACGACGAGACCGACATGCTGGTCGGGCTGGGCGTGGGGGCGGACGACTACATGACCAAACCGTTCTCCATGCGCGAGCTGGCCGCACGGGTGCACGTGCTGCTGCGCCGCGTGGAACGGGCGACGCTGGCGGCGCACACGCCGCGCAGCGGCATCCTGCGGCTCGGCGAGCTGGAGATCGACCACGCGCAGCGCAGGGTGCGGGTGCGGGGTGCGGACGTGCACCTGACGCCGACCGAGTTCGACCTGCTGGTCTGCCTGGCCAACACCCCGCGCGCGGTGCTCTCCCGGGAGCAGCTGCTGGCCGAGGTGTGGGACTGGGCGGACGCCTCCGGCACGCGGACGGTGGACAGCCACATCAAGGCGCTGCGCCGCAAGATCGGTGCCGAGAGGATCCGCACGGTGCACGGCGTGGGGTACGCGCTGGAGACCCCGGCGGCATGACCGGGCGGTGGCCGGTGCGGGGCCTGTGGAGCCGTGCGTGGGAGGCGCTGCGGCCGCTGGACCCCTACCGTTCGGTCAAGGCCGCGCTGGGGGCGCTGGTCACCGTCTCGGTGGTGATCACCACCTTCCTGGTGTTCGTCGCGATCCACTCGGCGACGGAGCTCAGGGTGATCACCATCTTCTCGATCATCGCTTCGCTGCTGATCACCCAGTTCGTGGCGCACGGCCTGACGGCGCCGCTGGACGAGATGACCGCGGTGACCCGGTCCATGGCGCAGGGGGACTACTCCCGGCGGGTGCGGACCGGGCGGCGGGACGAGTTCGGGGATCTGGCCCGGGCGTTCAACCGCATGGCCGCGGACCTGGAGGCGGTGGACACCCACCGCAAGGAGCTGGTGGCCAACGTCTCGCACGAGCTGCGCACCCCTATCGCGGGGCTGCGGGCCGTGCTGGAGAACGTGGTGGACGGGGTCTCGGCCCCCGATCCGGAGACCATGCGGATCGCCCTGCGGCAGACCGAGCGGCTGGGCCGGCTGGTCGAGCAGCTGCTGGACCTGTCGCGGCTGGACAACGGGGTGGTGCCGCTGCACTCGCGCCGCTTCGAGGTGTGGCCGTACCTGGCCGGGGTGCTCAAGGAGGCGTCGATGGCCTGCGGCAGCGGCGCCTCGCCGCGCGCCCGCAAGGACGTCCACCTGCACCTGGACGTCTCACCTCCCGAACTGACGGCACACGCGGACGCCGAACGGCTGCACCAGGTGGTGGCGAATCTGGTGGACAACGCTGTCAAGCACAGCCCCCCGCACGGGCGCGTCACCGTGCGTGCCCGGCGCGGCGACGGTGCGCAGTCGCTGGCCCTGGAGGTGCTGGACGAGGGCCCGGGGATCCCGGAGGACGAGCGGCACCGCGTCTTCGAGCGCTTCAACCGGGGCGACGCCTGTCAGCAGGGCCCGGGCACGGACGGCGGTACGGGCCTGGGGCTGGCGATCGCGCGCTGGGCGGTGGACCTGCACGGCGGGAGCATAGGGGTGGCCGAATCCCCGCGCGGCTGTCGCATCAAGGTCACTCTTCCGGGCGTTCTCTGAGAGCTGATCTGACGTAGGGTCGGTGGTGGAGGCACACATTCGGTGGATGTGGGGCGGGGTTCCGGGGTACCGGAAAGCCCTCGGCACCATCAGCGGAGCGCTAAAACCCCGTGTGTTTCCCGACAAGTCATGCCCTCAAACCACGTGCGGAGTGTGACTTAGGCGACTGCTGGCCCGGGTGGCCTGCATCAAAGGTGCTGAGAGGCGTAGCCTTTATTCCCGCTGTCCACCAGTCTTAGGTAAGCGGAAGAGGGCGGTTGCCGCCGTGTCGCCACAGTCCCCCAGTAACTCGAGCATCTCGGCCGACCAAGCAGGGCAGGGCAAGAGTCCTGCTGATGTGTTCGGTCCCAATGAGTGGCTCGTCGACGAGATCTACCAGCAGTACCTCCAGGACCCGAACTCGGTCGACCGAGCCTGGTGGGACTTCTTCGCCGACTACAAGCCGGGCAAGGCGGTGACCGAGGGCGCAGCCCCGGCGCCGGCCGCCGCTCCGGCCGGTACGGCGCAGGCCCCCGCCGCCGCTCGGCCCGCCGCCCAGGCGCCGGCGGCTCCCGCCGCGCAGGCTCCCGCCGCCCCGGTCGCCCCGGTCGCCGCACCGGCTCAGCCCGCGGCCCCCGCGAAGCCCGCCGCAGCCGCCCCGGCCCCGGTCGCCAAGACCCCGGCCGCCCGGCCGAAGGCCCCGGCCAAGCCGGCCGAGCCGAGCGCCGGTCCGGAGTTCGTGACGCTGCGCGGCCCGTCCGCCGCGGTCGCCAAGAACATGAACGCCTCCCTGGAGCTGCCGACGGCCACGTCCGTCCGCGCCGTCCCGGTGAAGCTGCTGTTCGACCAGCGCATCGTCATCAACAACCACCTCAAGCGCGCCCGCGGCGGCAAGGTCTCCTTCACGCACCTCATCGGCTACGCCATGGTGCAGGCGCTGAAGCTGATGCCGTCGATGAACCACTCCTTCACGGAGAAGGACGGCAAGCCGACCCTCGTCAAGCCCGAGCACGTCAACCTCGGCCTGGCGATCGACCTGGTCAAGCCGAACGGCGACCGCCAGCTCGTGGTCGCGGCCATCAAGAAGGCCGAGACCCTGAACTTCTTCGAGTTCTGGCAGGCCTACGAGGACATCGTCCGCCGCGCCCGCGTCGGCAAGCTGACGATGGACGACTTCACCGGGGTCACCGCCTCGCTGACCAACCCCGGCGGCATCGGCACCGTGCACTCCGTGCCGCGCCTGATGCCCGGCCAGGGCCTCATCATCGGCGTGGGTGCCATGGACTACCCCGCCGAGTTCCAGGGCACGTCGCAGGACGCCCTGAACAAGATGGGCATCTCGAAGGTCATGACCCTGACCTCGACGTACGACCACCGGGTCATCCAGGGTGCCGCCTCCGGCGAGTTCCTGCGGATCATGCACCAGCTGCTGCTCGGCGAGAACGGCTTCTACGACGACATCTTCGAGGCGCTGCGCATCCCCTACGAGCCGGTCCGCTGGCTCAAGGACATCGACGCCTCGCACGACGACGACGTCACCAAGGCCGCCCGGGTCTTCGAGCTGATCCACTCCTACCGGGTCCGCGGCCACGTCATGGCCGACACCGACCCGCTGGAGTACCGCCAGCGCAAGCACCCCGACCTGGACATCACCGAGCACGGCCTCACCCTGTGGGACCTGGAGCGCGACTTCGCGGTCGGCGGCTTCGCCGGCAAGTCGCTGATGAAGCTGCGCGACATCCTCGGCGTGCTGCGCGACTCGTACTGCCGCACCACCGGCATCGAGTTCATGCACATCCAGGACCCGAAGCAGCGCAAGTGGATCCAGGACCGCGTCGAGCGCCCGCACGCCAAGCCGGAGCGCGAGGAGCAGCTGCGCATCCTGCGCCGCCTGAACGCGGCCGAGGCGTTCGAGACGTTCCTGCAGACCAAGTACGTCGGCCAGAAGCGCTTCTCGCTGGAGGGCGGCGAGTCCGTCATCCCGCTGCTGGACGCGGTGCTGGACGCGGCCGCCGAGTCCCGCCTGGACGAGGCCGTCATCGGCATGGCCCACCGTGGCCGTCTGAACGTGCTGGCCAACATCGTCGGCAAGTCCTACGCGCAGATCTTCCGCGAGTTCGAGGGCAACCTCGACCCGAAGTCGATGCACGGCTCCGGCGACGTGAAGTACCACCTGGGCGCCAACGGCACGTTCACCGGCCTGGACGGCGAGCAGATCAAGGTCTCGCTGGCCGCCAACCCGTCCCACCTGGAGACGGTCGACCCGGTCGTCGAGGGCATCGCCCGCGCCAAGCAGGACATCATCGGCAAGGCCGGCACGGACTTCACCGTCCTGCCGATCCAGCTGCACGGCGACGCGGCCTTCGCGGGCCAGGGCGTCGTGGCCGAGACCCTCAACATGTCGCAGCTGCGCGGCTACCGCACCGGCGGCACCGTGCACATCGTCATCAATAACCAGGTCGGCTTCACCGCGCCGCCGGAGTCCTCGCGCTCGTCGATGTACTGCACCGACGTCGCGCGCATGATCGAGGCGCCGATCTTCCACGTGAACGGTGACGACCCGGAGGCCGTGGTCCGCGTCGCGCGGCTCGCCTTCGAGTTCCGCCAGGCGTTCAACAAGGACGTCGTCATCGACCTGATCTGCTACCGGCGCCGGGGCCACAACGAGTCGGACAACCCCTCGTTCACCCAGCCGCTGATGTACGACCTGATCGACAAGAAGCGCTCGGTGCGCAAGCTCTACACCGAGTCCCTGATCGGCCGCGGCGACATCACCCTGGAAGAGGCCGAGCAGGCCCTGCAGGACTACCAGGGCCAGCTGGAGAAGGTCTTCGTCGAGGTCCGGGACGCCGACACGGCCCCCGCGGCCTACGAGCCCCCGGCCGAGCTGCCGGAGTTCCCGGCCGCGGTGAACACCGCGATCTCCCAGGAGGTCCTCAAGCGGATCGCCGAGTCGCAGGTCACCACGCCGGAGAACGTCACGGTGCACCCGCGCCTGGTGCCGCAGCTGCAGCGCCGCGCCGCCAGCATCGAGGACGGCACCATCGACTGGGGCATGGGCGAGACCATCGCCTTCGGCTCGCTGCTGATGGAGGGCACCCCGGTCCGGCTCGCCGGCCAGGACTCCCGCCGCGGCACCTTCGGCCAGCGCCACGCGGTGCTCGTCGACCGCGAGACCGGCGAGGACTACACCCCGCTGCTCTACCTCTCGGACGACCAGGCGCGCTTCAACGTCTACGACTCGCTGCTCAGCGAGTACGCGGCGATGGGCTTCGAGTACGGCTACTCGCTGGCCCGCCCGGACGCGCTGGTGCTGTGGGAGGCGCAGTTCGGCGACTTCGTCAACGGCGCCCAGAGCATCACGGACGAGTTCATCTCCTCGTCCGAGCAGAAGTGGGGCCAGACCTCCGGCGTCACGCTGCTGCTGCCGCACGGCTACGAGGGCCAGGGCCCGGACCACTCCTCGGCCCGCATCGAGCGGTTCATGCAGCTGTGCGCGCAGAACAACCTGACGGTCGCCATGCCGACGCTGCCGTCGAACTACTTCCACCTGCTGCGCTGGCAGGTCCACAACCCGCACCACAAGCCGCTCATCGTCTTCACCCCGAAGTCGATGCTGCGTCTGAAGGCCGCGGCGTCGAAGGCGGAGGAGTTCACCAGCGGCCAGTTCCGTCCGGTCATCGGGGACGACGCCGTCAACCCGGCCGACGTGCGCAAGGTCGTCTTCTGCGCCGGCAAGGTCTACTACGACCTCGCCGCCGAGCGGGAGAAGCGCGGCGCGATGGACACCGCCCTCATCCGCCTGGAGCGGCTGTACCCGCTTCCGGGTGCGGAGGTGCAGGCGGAGATCGCCAAGTTCCCGAACGCGGCCAAGTACTTGTGGGCGCAGGAGGAGCCGGCGAACCAGGGTGCGTGGCCGTTCATCGCGCTGAACCTGATCGACCACCTCGACCTGGCGGTCGGCGCGGATGTTCCGGCGTCGGAGCGGCTGCGGCGGATCTCGCGTCCGCACTCGTCGTCGCCGGCCGTCGGCTCCGCCAAGAGGCACCAGGCGGAGCAGGCGCAGCTTGTTGCCGAGGTGTTTGACGCGTAACCGCGTCTCACTGGGGCCCGCATCGTTTTTCGGTGCGGGCCTCTTTTGGTTGCTCGCGCAGTTCCCCGCGCCCCTGACGGGGCGCGGGGAACTGCGCGACCAGCCCAAGCCGGCCCGCGCCTACCCCAGATACGGCTCGAAGTCCCAGTAGGGACGAACCCGTTGGCGCGCCGACAACGTGTGCGGGTGCTGCGCACCCAAGGTGCGCGTCAGCCGCTGGAGCGCGTCCTCCTCGACCTTCCCCGCCTCCTCGTGCTGCCGGAGCCCTCGCAAGTCCATGGCGAGGGCGACCTCGCACGACAGCGTGAACGGATGGTCCTGCCCCAGCGCGTGCCGTGCCCGCCTCAAGGTGCTCCGGCTGAGTTCCTCCGCGCTGTCCAGGCGGCCGTTGAAGTTGCGGCCGGCGGCCGCGTTCAGGGCGCAGCCCAGGACCGCGGGGTGGTCCGTGCCCAGCGTGGCCGCCAGGCCCGCGTACGCCTGCTCGAACAGGGTGAGGGCGTCGGCCCGTTCGCCCGCCGCCTGCAGGATGAGGCCCATGTTGGACTGCATCCCGGTGCTGATGGGGTGTGCGGGCCCGAGCAGTTCGCGGAAGGCGTGGTCGCCCTCCAGGATGAGGTCGCGCGCGTGGCTCAGGTCGCCGTGCTCGCGCAGGTAGTTGCCGTAGTCCACGACGAAGGACGTCGTGGCGTAGTGGCGGCGCCCGTGGACCTGTTCCATCTGCTCCAGCAGACCCGCCATCGCACCGCCCACGTCCTGGAGCGTTCCGGCGCGCCGTTCGCAGAGCACCAGGTTGTGGCGGGCGCGCAGGGTCTGCGGGTGCTGCGGGCCGAGGACCTGGATGTGCATCCGGACCACCAGCTCCTGGCGGGCCAGGGCGTCCGCGTAGCGGCCCATCAGGCGCAGGTCGCGGGCGCAGGAGAGGCCGGAGACGAGGGTGGCGGCGTGCCGGGTGCGCAGCAGGGCCTCGCGTTTGCGCAGGGTCTCCAGGTCGATGTCGTACGCCTCGGCGTAGCGGCCGAGCAGCCGCAGGCCGAGGCCCAGATTGTGCTGGGCGAGGAGGGTGAGGTAGTCGTCGGGGCCGAGCAGCCGCAGGGCCGTGTCGAGGACTTCGCGCTGCATCTGCAGGGCCTCGGCGTACTGGCCGAGGTACCGCTGGTCGGCGGCGAGGTTGCTGGTGGCGGTCATCAGGGCGGTGGGGTCGACGCCGGCGGTGCAGCGCAGCCGTTCCAGGACGGCGCGGTCGAGTTCGTAGGCGGCGCGGAAACCGCCGTGGGAGCGCAGGATGTTGGTCTGCTGGGTGGTGAGGTCGAGCATCCGCGGGTGCTCGGGCGGGAAGATCTCGGACCACTGGGTGCGGATCTTCTCGGCGAGTTCGGCGCCGAGGCGGAACTCGCCGCTGCGGAAGCAGTAGCGCAGCAGATTGAGCACCGTCTCCTGGACGCCCGCGTCGTGGCTGGCGAGCGCGCCGGAGGGCTCCAGGTGGGGCAGCAGCTCGGCGTAGCGCGGCCACAGGCGGCTGTCCTGGGGGTTGCCGGGGTCGGCGGCGGCGAGCATCCGGCGGACGACGCGGCGGTGTTCGCGCTGCTCGTCGGGGGCCGTGAGGCGGGAGACGATGTCGTGGACGAGCCGGTGCATGTGCACCGACTCCTGTTCGGGGCCGGGTTCGCCGGCCAGGGCGGTGCGGGTGTCGCGGGCGCTGATGACGGAGTAGCTGACGAGGGTGTCGAGGGCGCGGGTCCAGCTGGGCAGGTCGCCGGCGAGCCAGGCGAGGCCCTCGGGCAGCTGGGACGGCGGCAGGTGGCGCACGAGCCCGATGGGGATCCGGCCGGGGGCGAACGACGTGCACAGCGACAGGAGTTCGACGGCGTGGGGCTGGGCCTCGCGGAGCCGGTTGATCAGTATCGACCAGGAGGTGAGGGACGAGCGCGAGATGTTGTCGAAGCCCGGCTGGTCGGCGAATCCGGCGAGTTCGCCGGCCCGCACCATGCGCAGGTAGTCGGTGACGTCCATGTCCGACTCGCCCAGCCAGGCGGCCGCCTGGACGAGCGCGAGGGGGATGTCCTCCAGCTCGGTGGAGACGGCGTCGGCCTCCTCCGCGGTGATCCGCGGGGCGCGGCGCATCAGGTAGCCGGTGGACTCGTGACGCTGGAAGCCGGGGATCTCCAGGGACGTTGCGCCGGCCTCGGCCCAGCGGCGGTTGCGGGAGGTGATCAGCACGTGGCCGGCGCCGTCGGGCAGCAGGTCCGCGGCGCCCTCCGGGTCGTCCCAGCCGTCGAAGATCAGCAGCCAGCGGGGGTAGGGGTCGCCGCGGCGCAGCGCCTCGTGGACGGCGCGGATGCGCTCGCCGGGCTCGGAGCCGGCGATCAGGCCGAGTTCGGGGGCGAGTTCGCCAAGGCGCTCGCGCTGGGTGCCGCGGGTGTCGGAGTTGACCCACCAGACGACGTCGTAGTCGGAGCTGAAGCGGTGGGCGTACTCGGCGGCGAGCTGGGTCTTGCCGATGCCGGGCATGCCGACCAGGGCGCACACGGCGGTGCCCTGGTCGGCGTCCATCAGCTGTTCCTGGAGGGCGTTGAGCAGGTCGTCGCGGCCGGTGAAGCGGGCGTTGCGGCGGGGGACCTCGCCCCAGACGGCGGGCGGGTCGTTGGGGTAGCGGGTGCCGGGGCCGGGGGGCAGGGAGCGGCGGGCGGGGCCGGCGGGGAGGCCGAGCCGGCCGAGCAGCCGGCGCTCGGCCTCCTGGGCTCCCACGCCCCACAGTTCGACGGGCTTGAGGACGACGGTGGCGGGCAGCAGCGGGCGGTTGGTGAGGTTGACGGCGGCGAAGCGGTCGGCGTTGAGGGCGACGATGCCGCGCAGGGCCTCGGCCCACTCCCCCTCGCGGCGCGGGCCGAGGGCGAAGAACCAGTCGTCCAGCACCAGCAGGATCCGGCCGGGGCCGAGCAGCAGGTCGCCCAGGTAGTCGTCGAGCGGCACCTCGCGGCGCGGGTCCCAGCGGTGCAGGACGACGGAGTGGCCGTGGCTCTCCAGACGGTGGGCGATCCAGGTGCCCCAGGGCCGGTGGAACCCGGCGAAGACGATGACGAAGCTCTCGCCGGCCTGCACCGAACCGCTGCCGGAACCCTGCCGCTGCGTGCTCATCGCCCGTCTCCCTCGTTCCTTCGCGGCGCTCCGGCCGACCGGCCGGCTTTGCCCCAAGATTACCGTACGTCACTGGAATGTGACGTTCCGCCGATCGTCGCGGACGGGTCCACGGACCGCCCCAGGCCCACGAGGTGCTGCTGCATGCAGGCCGCGAACTCCCGCCCGGCGGGAGTCAGTTCCCTGGATTCAAGCAGCAGGGGCAGGACCTGCGCGACCTGCTTGCGGCAGGCGTCACCCCGTGCCACGGCCACGCTCCGCACCGTGGGGGCGAGGCCGTCGCGGCGGGCCGCCCGGGTCCAGAAGTCGGCCAGGGCCAGGTGCGCGTACGTGCCTTGGAGCACGCCTTCGAAGGGCCGCGGGTCGGGGCGCCAGGGGACCCGGTGGACGGCGTGCGGTCCGGCCCGGTGCAGCGGTACGAGGTCGTGGAGCACGGCCAGTTTGCTGTGCTGGGTCTCGTGGACGAGGACCTCGGCCAGGTCCGCCGCGGTGTCCGGCAGGGTGCAGAGCACCGCGCCGGGGGCGGACCGGAGCGTGGCGCTGACCTGGAGTGCCTTCCGACCGTCCTGGCCCTGCGGCCCCGTGCGGGCGAGCGGCACCAGACAGCGCAGCAGGGCCGTGGTCTCCGCGGCGCGCAGCGGGTCGGCGAAGCGCAGCAGGGCCAGGGCCGCGCGCCAGCGGGGCAGCCAGGGCTGGACGGCGGTGGCCGAACGCGGGGCGGCGGGCAGGGCGGTGTGGCCGACGCCGCCGGGCGGGGCGCGGTGCGGGTCCAGGTCGTCCAGGTACCCGGCGCTGCCGGGGAGCGGGCGCAGGCCGCGCCAGCCGGTGCCGCTGCCGTGCACGCGGCCGGCCGCGCGGTGCAGGACGGGGCCGGGGGCCAGGTGGGCCGCGGGGCCGTGGGCGGTGAGGCGGACCATGGGGGCGTCGCAGCCCAGCAGGCCGATGCCGGGCAGGGCCAGCAGACCGCCGGGGGCGGGCAGTTCGAGGGTGAAGTCGGTGCCCGCGCGCAGGGCGGCGGACGCGGCGACGGCCCCGAACCGGTCCAGGAGCCCGGCCAGTTGCCCGCCGTCCTCGGCGGCGAGGGTACGGGCCAGCCAGTGACCCACGGCCGGGTAGTCGAGGGTGCGGCGCACCGAGTGCGGGTGCAGCGATTCGGCCTGCTCCAGCAGCCTCCAGTGCTCCTCGAAGCGTTGGCGGACGGGGACGGGCACGGCGCCGGGGCGCCGCTCCAGGCGGGTCAGCAGGGACTTGAGCAGCACCAGGCGGCGGCTGTGCACCCCGCCGAGCAGCAGGGCGACGTCGCCGTGGGCGGACCGGGTGCGGGCCAGGCGCGCCAGGGCCGGGCCGGCGGGCCGGGGGCCGGGCGTCATCCGCGCGCCCGGCCGCCCTCGGTACCGCACGAGTACCAGGTCTCCCCCAGGTCCGCCGGGTGCTGCAGGGCACGGTCCACGACGGCCGCCAGGGCCGGGTCCTGCTCGGTGCGCGCCGCACGCAGCGAGCGCAGGCTCATCCCGGTGAGGTCGGGCAGCGGCAGCGTTCCGCTCTCGTGCTTCGGCACCCTCTTCTCCTCCCTGCCGCCCGCCGCGGAACGGCCCCGCGGCTGCACGGTTCTTCCCAGGCCCCGTCACCCGGAAACGCGTTCGAGCCGCCGGATGCTGTTCCGGTTGGCCTCGACCTCGTCCCACGGCACCTCGGCCAGCCGGTCGGTGAGTTCGTGCCAGGCGCGCTGTGCGTCACGGTAGGCGGTGAGGGCGGAGCGGTGCAGTCCCATGCCCTCCAGGACGGTGCCGTACCGGTGGGCGGCCCGGGCCGCGACCAGGTACGCCTCCGCGGTGCGGGCCTCCTCCACGGCGGACGCGAACGCCGCGGCGGCGTCGGCCTGCGGCACCGCCCCGCGTGCGGACAACGCCAGCCGCGCCTCGCCGAGTTCGAGCCACGCCTCGGCCCGGACGATCCCGTCCGGGCCGCGCCGTGCGGCCTGTTCCAGCAGATGGCTGCTCTCGTACAGGTCGGGCAGGAAGCCCTGCCGCCGGAACCGCAGCACCAGCGCCCGCCCGAGCAGCAGTTGCGTCCGCGACAGCAGGGGCGACCGCCCCGGACTCATGACGAACGCCTCCCGCAGCACGGCCTCGGCGCGGGCGACCGCCTCGTCCGCCCCCTCGGCGGCTGCCGCCACCGCGAACCGGTCCGGCCCCATGGCCTCCTGAGGAGTGACGGGCACCACCGGCGTACCGTGCGGCGGAGTCGACAGGTCGGGGCCACGGGACGACGGGGGCGCCTCGGCGGAGGCGCGGCGCAGCAGCGACTCCCCCCATTCCGTGAGGAGTTCGCAGCGCTGCACGCTGTGGCGGTCCGTGAGGGCCACCGCCGCCGCGTAGGACTCGTCCGCGTCCGCCGGCGCCTCGGCCACGTCGTAGGCGCGGGCCTGTTCCGTCAGGCAGGCCAGCAGCTGGAGGTCGTCCGTGGCCGCGGCCGCGGCGCGGACCAGGACGGCGATGGTCTCCGCCGCGGGGGCGCGGGCCAGGCGCTGCGCCCGGGCCAGGTCGGTCAGGGCCGCGCAGCGCTGTGCGGGCGGGGCCTCCGTGGTGTCCAGGAGGTCGCAGGCGATGCGGAGTTCGGCGGCGGCCTCGTCCGCGTGTGCGGCGCCCAGGTCCAGCAGGACGCGGCCCAGGCGCAGGTGACGGACCGGGCGGCCGCCGGGGAGGGCACGGAGTGTGCGGGCGGCGGTCAGCAAGTGGTCGCGGTTGCCGTCCTGTTGCCAGCAGGCGTGGTGCGCGGCGGCCAGCTCCAGGGCCGCCTCGGTGTGCCGGGGACTGCCCGCGGCGGTGTGCCCGTGGGCCTCGTCGAGCAGGGTGACGGCCTCGGCCAGGACGTCGCGGTGCGCCTGCGCGTCGCCGCGCACCGACTCGGTGCCGGCCAGGGCCAGCAGCACTTCGCCGAGGACGATCCTGGCCCGTATCCCGTCGGCCTCCCCCTCCGCGGCGAGCGGTGCGACCGCCGCCGGGCCGGCCAGGGTGCGGGCGCGGTGCAGCAGGGTCGGGTCGGCCTGGACCCGCCACAGGCGCAGCAGCCGCTCCGCCTCGCCGACGGGGCCGCTGCCCACCGGCACGGGCCGGTACCAGCGCACCACGCGGGCGGGGATCTCCGCGAACAGCTCGGGCTCCGCGGCCCCCGACAGCAGCCGCTCGGGGCCCGGCGCCACGGGCTCGTCGCCCGCGAGCTGCGCGGCCGCGAGGGCGGCGAAGTTGCGGGCGCCCTTGCCGAAGTGCCGCTCCACGTAGTCCGAGCAGTGCTTGAGCACCAGGGCCGCCGCGCTGCGGTCGAGGTGGCGCAGCAGCATCTCCCGTACGCCGTCGGCGAACTCGTACCAGCACGAGGCCGCGTCCCGGCCCGGGGCCGCGCAGTCCTGCTGGTCCGGGAGGCGCTGCAGCAGCCCGCCCAGCAGGACTTCGGCCAGTTCCATGGGCCCGGTGTCGGGCAGCATCGCGCGCTGCACCACCTGCATCACCGGCAGCGTCAGCGGAACGGCGGCCAGGTGCACGGCCAGCCGCAGCGCCCCGGGCGAGGCGCCCGCCCGGAACGTCCGGAGCAGCCGGTCGGCGTCGCGGCCGGCGCACCCGGCGGGCGCCGGCCGGGCCGGGTGGTCCGGCAGCAGCCAGCCCGCGGCGCCGTGCACGGCCGTCCGGCCGGGGCCGGACAGCAGCCGCGCCCAGCTGCCCAGCGCCTCGCGCGTGGGCAGCAGGACGGGCACGGGCAGCGCGCCGGGGCCGGGCAGCGAGCCGTAGCCCTCGGGTTCGAAGCCCAGCCGGCCGCCGGGCCCGGGGTCGCGCACCAGCGTGCCGCCTCCCGCGGGCAGCGCCGTCCGCGGCCACAGCCGTGGCGGCAGCGGCTGCACGACGGCCAGCGGCGAGCTCCGCGACCAGTGGTGCAGCAGCCGCTGTGCCCGCCCCTCCTGCCACAGCGGCCCCACGCAGTCGCTGACGACGAGCGTGAGCCGCTGCCCGGTCGGGTCGCGGAACTGGTCCGCGGGCCGCGGCCGTTGGCGGCGTCCCGCAGCGGGCGAGGCCGACGTGCCGACGAGCGGCGTGCCGTCGTCCGCCCGGTGCAGATAGCGCACCTGGACGTCCCGGAAGACGCCCAACTGGGCGCAGGTCTGACGCAGTTCCTCCAGCATCCGCTCCCAGACCACCATGGACGGCGAGGCGTCCATCAGCAGCTGCATGGACGCCGCCCGCCGCCCGCCCCGCCGGAAGACGGGGTGCAGGACGCCGGTGCAGGCGCCGCGCTCGGCGGTGGCGTCCTCGTCCAGCGGCCCCCGGACGCGCGCGGCGGCCGGCCGGTAGCCCCGCAGCGGCCGCAGCGCGCGCTGCAGGCCGAGCAGCCCGGGCAGGGAGGCGGCCATCGGGACCCGTATCGGAAACGCGTCCACGCCTCCGCCGGTGCGCCCGCCCCGGGCGTACAGCTGTACGGGACCGGTGCGCTCGGCGAGCCGCGACGCACCGGAGCGGTCCGCCGGCGGGTCACCGTCGTCCGAGCCGGCCGGACGGGTCACCGCGTCCGCGTCCTCGGCGGCCCGCTGCGCACCGCCGTCGACGAACGCGGGGGCCGGCTGCTGCACTCCGGTCTCCGCCGGGTGCCCCGGATCCGCGGGGACCGGGTCCGTCCACTGGGCCAGCCACACCGCGTCCGCGAGCTCCTCCGCCGTGAGCTCCCAGGACGCGGCCCGCAGCCGGGCGACCAGCTGCCCCAGCGGCTGCTCGGGGGGCGGCGCCGTCATCTCATCACCTCGGACGGTCGAGTGGCTGCATCAGCATTTCGGCGAGCCGGTCCCGCGTGACCCGTTCGGTGCGCGGCGCGTGCTGGGTGAGGAAGAGGGCGTTCAGCAGCTGGTCGGCGGCGATGACCTCGCCCGGCTCGCGGTCCAGGAAGCGCTGGATGAGGGCGTCGCCGTCGGTCACGGCGTCGTCCCCCAGGTGCGCCCGCACCATGGCGGTCAGCTGCTCCTCGCCGGGCGGTTTCAGGTCGAGCTGGATGCAGCGCCGCAACAGGGCCGCGGGGAAGTCGCGTTCGCCGTTGGAGGTGAGCACGATCAGCGGGAAGGTGGTGCAGCGCACCCGCCCGCCCTGGAGCACGGCCCGCCCGCCGTCGTCGGTGAGCACCTCGACCTCGGGCTCCCGGTCGGCGATCCGCTCCAGCTCCGGAAGCTGGAACTCCCCTTCCTCCAGGGCGTTGAGCAGGTCGTTGGGCAGGTCCAGGTCGCTCTTGTCGAGCTCGTCGACGAGCAGCACCCGCGGCTGCGCCGCCGGCAGCAGCGCCGTGCCGAGCGGGCCCAGACGGACGTACGAGCCGATGGAGCGCCGCTCCCCGCCGTCGCCCCCGGCCCGCTCCAGCTGGACGTCCTGGAGACGGGCGATGGCGTCGTAGTGGTAGAGCCCGTCGCGCAGCGTGGAGCGGCTGACGATGGGCCAGCGCAGCACCCGGCCCAGGCCCAGCTCGTAGGCGACGGCGTGCGCCAGCGTCGACTTGCCGGTGCCCGGGTTGCCCGTCACCAGCAGCGGACGGCGCAGGTAGAGCGCGGCGTTGACGGCCTCGACCTCCTCGGGGCGCGGGTGGTGGTTCTCCACCAGCCGGCGCAGCACCCCGAGCCGGCGCGCGGCGCTGGGATCGGTGGCGGCCCCCGCGTCGGGCGCCGTCGCGGCGAAGTCCCGCCAGGGCGGGGGCGGCGGCAGCCGCCGGATCCCGTCGTGCGGCAGGCCCGCCCCTCGGTAGATGCGCCAATCGTTCACGCGTGGCTCCTCACGGCTGATGGTGACCTCGGGGGTGTCCGATGGGCCGCCGCTCCCCGACCGAAGGTACCGGCCGCCGGAGCCCCGCGCACCGCCATCACGACGCCCCGGGCCAGGTGCCGGGTGCGTACAACGGCGTGTCGGGCAGCGGCGGATGGTCCGGTGAGTCCAGGAGCAGGGCGATCGACTGCGCCCACTGCGCCCCGGGCTCGATCTCGTCGGGATCCCCGCAGGCGATGCGGAGTTCGCGTATCCGGTGGGGCAGCCCCTCGGCCGTGCCGGCCTCGCTCACCAGGCGGGAGACCTGTGCGTGGAAGTCGGCGCAGTCGCGGTGGTCCGGGGCGCAGCGCCGCCAGATCGCCACCGCGTGCCCGGCGGCCAGCGCCGCCTCCATCGCGGTGGCCCCGGAGCCCGCGGCCGCCTCGCCGCAGTAGACCGGCACCGCCGTGTCGGCCACGAACGACAGCCTCCGGTACGTCGCACGCCCGGTCTCCCGGCGCGGGCTGTCGTGGCCCGGCTCCGGCACCTCCCTGCGCAGCGAGACGGCCGTCAACGGACCCGAGGCCGCGGCCTTCCAGCGCCGGCGCCACTCCGGTATCGCGGGGAAGTCGCGGCGGCGCCGGTCGCGCACGACGACCACGCGGCGCTGCCCCAGCGGCATCGTGTACGGGTCGATGCCCGAGGCGGACCGGCCCGGCGGCGTCAACTCCCAGGAGTCGAGCGGCACGTCGAACAGCTCGCGCGGCAGCACCACGTGCAGGGCGGCCAGATGCTCCCCCACGTCCCCCAGGCTCAGCGCCTCGGCGATCGGCCGGCGCAACGCCTCGTGCAGCCCGTCCCGCGGAGCGCCCTCCTCGTCGAACGTCAGCGGGGTCACCAGGTCGTCCTCCAGCAGGAGTTTGACGCGCCAGGGGTAGCGGGCGCCGTAGAGCACCTCGTCGACCTCGACGATCACATCGGCGCGGGCGCGCGTCGGGGCGTCGGCCGGTGCGACGGGCCGCGACGGGCGCTTGTCCAGGTCGACGGCGTCGGGCCGCGGTTGGCGGTGCGGCACCGGTCCGTCCGGGCCGTCGGGTGCACCGCCGTGCAGGATGTCGTCGATCTCCCACCGGATGACGTCGGTGAGGGGCTCGGCGTGGTTCTCCAGCCAGGTCCCGACGTCGCGCAGCAGCTGTGCGTCCACCGCCGGGCCGGACCGCCCCGGCCGGCCGAGCTCCGCCACCACCAGGGCCGCGTAGAGCAGCACGGCCTCCAGCTCCAGGTCCCGCCCGGGGCCGCGGCCCGCCTCGCGGCCGTCGGCGTCGTCGCCGCCGCGCACGTCGTAGAGCAGGCCCACGCCCTCGCGCCAGCTGCGCGGGTCGTGCTCCACCCCCGGCTGGTACGGCCCCTGGATCACCCGGCGCTTGGCCCGGTCCACCAGCCTCATGACCTCGGCGGGCGTGCCGGGCGGCGGCAACTCGGCGAGCCGGGCGAAGAGATGGGCGCGCAGCACCGGGGTGAAGCTGTCGGCCGCGTGCAGGCGCTGGTCCTGCTGCAGGCCAGTCCAGCTGCCCATGCCCAGGGTGCGGTAGCGGAGCAGATGGTGGCGGTCGTGGGCCCGGACGACGGAGTGCAGCAGGCTGCGACCGGGGGCGTCGTCGGCGACGCGGCGCAGCGCCGTGATGGGCACGGCCAGGCCCGCGGTGTCCTTGCCGCGGCCCTTGCTCATCCCGATCACCGCGCCGCGGGCGGTGTCCACCACGGGCCCGCCCGAGCAGCCGGCCACGGGGATCTCGCCGCGCAGCAGCATCGCGTTGCCCTCGGTGCCGTCGCCGCCGGAGGCGATGCCCACGCCGAAGCGCAGGGCCGGCTCGCCCGTCTCCAGCGACCAGCCGTGCAGGCTGACCGGGGCCGGGACGATCGTCGAACGGTCGCTCAGCCAGAGGCACTCGGCGCCGTCCGCGTCCGCCACCTCCACCAGGGCGAGGTCCGGCAGGGGCCAGCGGCGCGGCGGGGAGGCGGGGTCGTCCGCCTCGGGCAGCACGAGCGCGACGCGGCCCTGCACCGTGCGCTCGTCCGCGTCGGTGATGTCGATGGCCGTACCGCCGCCGAGCACGCCGCCACCCCCGTTCCCCACGACATGGGCACAGGTCAGCACCCAGCCGGGAGCGATGAAGAAGCCACTGCCCCAGAACCCGGTGCCGCTTCGCTCATACCCTCCGCCCGGCGCGGAAATGCGTACGACCGACCGGCGCGCGGGGCCGTCCCAGGCGCTCAAGGAGCAGCCGGGGTCGCAGGTTCCCGGGCGGCGAGCTCTGCCCGATCCGCCTGATTCCAGGTGAGCCGCACCGTGATCGACGCTCTGCCCTCGCCGTCCGCGAGCAGGCTGATGACCTTGCCGGCCTTGGCCGACAGCTCGATCCCGAACTCGACCTCGACCTCCTGCGGGGCCGCTGCCGCGAGGCCCATGCGGAGCGAGCCGACGACGCCGCGGACGACGTCGGACAGGCCGTCGGTCATCTCGGCGACCCGGCTCACGGCGCTGGAGTCGGCGTAGCCGCCGTCCCCCGCCGCGTCCTCGTCGAGTTCGTGCGCCTCCGTGATCCGTGCCCAGACGACGGTGCCGTCGTCCAGCCGGACCTGAGCGATCCCCTGAGCCACGCGTCCCACCCCCCGCTAGCCGCGATGATGCAGCAGGCTAGTCGGGACCTATCCTGGGCCTCTACCCGTATGACTATGACTGACGGAGAGCGCGTTGTACTTCACCGACCGCGGCATCGAGGAGCTGGAGAACCGGCGGGGCGAGGACGAGGTCACCCTCGGCTGGGTCGCCGAGCAGCTCCGCACGTTCGTGGACCTCAACCCGGACTTCGAGGTGCCGGTGGAACGTCTGGCGACGTGGTTGGCGCGCTTGGACGACGAGGACGACGACGAGTAGGGCGGTTCGCCCGCGCCCCGTCAGGGGCGCGGGGAACTGCGCGACCAGCCGTAAACGGCCTGCAGGCGACAACGGACCGGGAGCAGCTCCCGCTCAGTCCCGGTCCCGCCGCGCCCGCCACGTGTCGTACGCGATCGTGAGCGCACCGTCCGCGACGAGCAACGCCCCGGCGAGCCGGACCCGGGGGCGCCGCCGCCCCCACAGCAGCAGCCCGGCGCCGACGGCGACCTCGGCCACCCCCAACGCCCGGGCCCGCGGCCCGCGAACGGCGGCCCGCCACCCCGGCCACTCCACCGGCTCCGCCTCCGGCAGCGCCCCGGCCGCGGCCCGCAGCAGCTCGGCCCCGGCGCCGGGCGCGAGCCCGGAGCCCAGGTGCAGGCCCGCCCGCGACAGCACCGCGATCAGCCCGAGCACCCGCGCAGCGGCGTCCGCGTCGGAGTCCGCCTCCGTCAGCCGGTCGAACGCCTCGGCGTCCAGCACCGGATCGAGCCCGAGCCGCGCGCGCAGTGCGGTCATCGCGTCCTCGCCGCCCAGCGGCGTGCCGTCCGCGAGCCAGGTGTAGCCGACGGTCCGGCGGAAGCCGGACGCCACCACGAAGCCCGCGCCCTGCTCGTCCCACCACAGCCCGACCGCCGGCCAGGTCTCGGCGACGGTCAGCGCGTGCGCCCAGTCCGCCGTCATGGCGGCGATCTGCGAGCCCTCCTCGCGCCATGCCTCCTCCCCCGGCACCAGCACGCTCCACCCCTCGCCCGCCGGGGCCAGGAGGAGCGGTTCGCGCAGGAGCTGCGCGGAAGGACGGACGCGGTCGGGCTCGGCCCGGCAGAGCAGCAGAACCCCCGCCGCCCGGCTGTGATCAGTTGCGGACATGCGTCAACGCTAAGCCACGGGGGCGGCACTTGACTTCCAGGGACCGCGATATATCGTGTCTTGCAAGACGCGATATGTTGCGTCCTCGGTCAGAGGAGGCCCGGAATGCCCAGCCAGTCGAAGTGGTCACTGGCCGCGCCACAGAAGCTCACCCTCGACGAGCCGGTCACGGCCCTGAAGGTGCGCATCGTGGGCGGCACGGTCAATGTCGTCGGCACGGACAGCGGGCCCGCCCGGCTGGAGCTGACGGAGATCGAGGGTCCCCCGCTCGCGGTCACCCACACGAGCGGCACGCTGACCGTCACCTATGACGACGTGCCCTGGACGGGCTTCCTCAAGTGGTTCGACCCCAAGGAGCGGCACCGCAGGGTCACCGTCACGCTCACCGTACCGACGGCCACGCCCGTCGACGTCGGCACCGTCTCCGCGGGCGCCGTCGTCTCCCGCACCTCCGGCGACGCCAGGATCGCCACCGTCTCCGGCGAGGCCACCCTCGTCGGCCTGACGGGCACGGTCCGGGCCGACACGGTCTCCGGCCGGCTGGAGGCCCAGTCGCTCGGCGGCGAGCTGCGCTTCAACTCCGTCTCCGGCGACCTCACGCTGATCGAGACCGAGGGCGGCACGGTCAAGGCCGACTCCGTCAGCGGCGACATGCTCATCGACCTCTCCGGCACCGCCGGGACGAACCCCTCGCTCACGCTCACCAGCGTCTCCGGCGAGATCGCCATCCGGCTGCCGCACCCGGTCGACGCCGAGGTCGAGGCCAACACGGCCAGCGGCCCGGTCTCCTGCGCCTTCGAGGACCTGCGGGTCGGCGGGCAGTGGGGGGCCAAGCGCATCACCGGGCGGCTGGGGACGGGCGGCGGGCGCCTGAAGATCACCACGGTGTCCGGGGGCGTGGCTCTGCTGCGCCGGCCGGCCGGGTCCGCGGAACCGGGCCCGGGCCCGGTGGAAGGGAAGGTGCTCTGATGGCCCCCGTCTTCGCCCACGGCCGGCTGCGGCTCTATCTGCTCAAGCTCCTCGACGAGGCGCCGCGCCACGGGTACGAGATCATCCGGCAGTTGGAGGAGCGCTTCCAGGGCCTCTACGCGCCGTCGGCCGGCACGGTGTACCCGCGGCTGGCCAAGCTGGAGGCCGAGGGGCTCGTCACGCACGCGACGGAGGGCGGGCGCAAGGTCTACTCCATCACGGACGCCGGCCGCGCCGAACTCGCCGACCGACAGGGCGAACTGGCCGACCTGGAGCTGGAGATCCGCGAATCCGTCGCCGCGCTGGCCGCGGACATCCGCGAGGACGTCCGGGGGGCCGCCGGGGACCTGCGGCGCGAGATGCGCGAGGCCGCGCTGCGGTCCCGCGCGAGCAACGGGGAGACGGTCTCGGACTACTTCGCCGGCGCCAAGGAGGAGTTGCGGCGCGCGAAGGAGGAGTGGAAGGAGCAGGCCCGGCGGGCCAAGGAGGAGAGCCGGCGGGCCCGGCAGGCGTGGAAGGACGCCGGCCGCGAACTCGAGCGGCTGCTCGACCGGTTCCGCGACGAGGTGCGGGACACGGCCCGGGACCACGGTGTGACGTCCGATCAGCTCACCGAGGTGCGCGCGCACTTGGCGGAGGCGGCGGCCGGGATCGGTGCCGTACTCAGCCAGGGGCGGGACGGGAAGGAGTGAACCGGCGGGCGGTGAGCCCCTTGTTCGGCAGGAACCGGCCCGCCGCGTCCACCGCGCAGTACCCGGCCCCGTAGCACCAGGTGTAGCTCGCCCAGCCGGAGGTGTACCGCGCCATCGACGCCGGCGCGTCGAGGTAGAACCGCCGCATGTGCGGCAACTCGCTGCGGGGCGAGCCCCATTCGCCCACCACGACGGGGACCCGGTACTCCCGCGCGTACCGCACCACCGCGGCCTCGAACCGCGCGAGCCAGCCGGAGCCGGGGTCGTAGTCCCGGCCCGCCTCCATCGCCGCGTCGTACAGATGCGGCGCGTACACCACCTTCGGGTCGGGGATCCGGCCGAGTCCGGTGGGCAGGCCCTCGCCTGCGGCGGGGGTCGGCTCCACGAACAGCCAGTGCTTCCGGTCCACCCGGCGGATCGCCGCGGCAATACGCCCGTACATCGGCGTCAGCTGCGTCGCCTCGATGCGCCGCGCCGCTGCGGGAAAGTCCTCGCCCGGGCGCATTTTTCCCATCGGCTCGTTCATCAGGTCGTAGCCGAGAACCGCCGGGTGCCGCGCGAAACGCCCTGCCAGCACCTGCCACATGCGCATCTGCGCATTCCGCAGATCCGCATCCTGGTAAAGGTGCTCGAACGCGGCCTGCACCGCGGGCTCGTAGTACTCGGAGAACCAGTCGCCGGGGTGCGGCACATACGGCAGGCCGTCCGTGCGCGTGGCCCATTCGGGAATGCCGCGGTGGCCGCCGAAAGCCGGCCCGTAGACATCCTGATGGGCGTCCAGCACCACGCGGAGACGATACCGGTGGGCCCAGTCCAGAATGCGCTCGATACGGGCCAGATATCGCTCGCTGTAATGGCCGGGAAGCGGTTCCAGGTCGTCCCAGAAGACCAGCAGACGGACGAAGGTGAATCCGTGTGCGGAAAGGTCGCGGAAGTGGCGTTCCGTGATGTCCCGGAGGGCGTCGGGGCCGCGGTGTGTTTTGTCTTCGACGTTCCAGCCGGTCAGGGCCGGGGCCGTGGGGGGCGGGGGCGGGGGCGGTGTCATGGTCAGGATCAAGGCCGCCAGGACTGGCCGCACCCCGCGTAACACCCGGTGCCTCCCGCGCCCCTTCGGGGCCCTCAGACGGTCAGGACCACCTTTCCGAACAGGTCTCCGCCCGCCATCTTCTCGAAGCCCTCCCGCGCCCGGTCAAGCGGCAGGACCGAGTCGATCACCGGACGGACCCCGGTCGCCGCGCAGAAGGCCAGCAGATCCGCCAGCTCCTCCTTCGTGCCCATCGTCGAGCCGACGACCTTCAGCTCCAGGAAGAAGATCCGGGTCAGCTCTGCCGCGGGCGGGTTGGGGCCGCTCGTCGCGCCCGAAATGACCAGCGTGCCGCCGGGCTTGAGGGACTTGACCGAGTGCGACCACGTCGCCGCGCCCACCGTCTCGATGACCGCGTCGACGCGCTGCGGCAGTCGCGCACCCGCCTCGAACGCCCCGATGGCGCCCAGTTCCAGGGCGCGTTCCCGCTTGGCCGCGTCACGGCTCGTCGCATAGACCCGCAGCCCGGCCGCCGCGCCCAGCGCGATGGCCGCCGTGGCCACACCGCCCCCGGCGCCCTGCACCAGGACGCTCTGGCCCGGCCGCACGCCCGCGTTGGTGAACAGCATCCGGTAGGCGGTCAGCCACGCGGTCGGCAGGCAGGCCGCCTCCTCGAAGGACAGCTCCTGCGGCTTCGGCAGTAGGTTCCAGGCCGGCACGGCGACCCGTTCGGCGAACGTGCCCTGATAGCGCTCGGTGAGGATCGAACGGGGCTCGTCCGGGCCCACGCCGTGGCCTGTCTGGCCGATGACGGAGTGCAGGACGACCTCGTTGCCGTCCTCGTCGATCCCGGCCGCGTCACAGCCGAGGATCATGGGCAGGGCCTTCTCGGACAGTCCCACCCCGCGCAGCGACCACAGGTCGTGGTGGTTGAGGGAGGCGGCCTTGACGGTGACGGTCGTCCAGCCGGGCCGCGCCTCGGGCTCGGGGCGCTCCCCCAACTCGAGGCCGTTCAGCGGCTGGTCACGGTCGATGCGTGCGGCATAGGCGGCGAACATGGTCAGAACCTAGCCGGGGGCGCGTTCATGGGGGAACCGTAAGCGAGTGTGACACGCGTCCCGCGCCCCGAAGGGGCGCGGGACTGTTTCGATTTGCGGCTCCGCCGCGCGGGCGCGAGCAACCAGAGCGAACCCGCAGCCGAAGAACCCCGCGCCCCGGGCAAAGCGCCTAGCGCAGCGCCACGCCGTCCCGACGCGCAGCCGCCGCCACGGCCGCCGTGACGGCCGGCGCAACCCGCGGATCGAACGGCGACGGAATCACGCACTCCGCGCTGAGCTCGTCGGCCACCACAGCGGCCAGCGCCTCCGCAGCCGCCAGCTTCATGCCCTCGGTGATGCGCGTGGCACGCACCTGGAGCGCACCGGCGAAGATGCCGGGGAAGGCGAGGACGTTGTTGATCTGGTTCGGGTAGTCGCTGCGGCCCGTCGCGACCACGGACGCGTACTTGTGGGCGACGTCCGGGTGGATCTCCGGCGTGGGGTTGGCCATTGCGAAGATGAGCGCGTTGTCGGCCATCGTGGCCACGGCGCTCTCCGGGACCGTGCCGCCGGAGACGCCGACGAAGACGTCCGCGCCGTCGAGCGCGGTCTCCAACGAGCCGGAGAGACCGGACCTGTTGGTGAAGCCGGCCAGCTCGCGCTTGACGTCGGTGAGGTCCTCGCGGTCCCGGGAGACAATGCCCTTGCGGTCGCACACGGCGACGTCGCCGATGCCGGCCTCGACCAGGATGCGGGCGATGGCCACGCCGGCCGCGCCCGCGCCGGAGATGACGGTGCGCAGGTCGCCGAGCTCGCGGCCGGTGAGGCGGGCCGCGTTGCGCAGGGCGGCGAGGGTGACGACGGCGGTGCCGTGCTGGTCGTCGTGGAAGACGGGGATGTCCACGCGCTCCTGGAGGCGGCGCTCGATCTCGAAGCAGCGCGGCGCCGAGATGTCCTCCAGGTTGATGCCGCCGAAGGAGGGTGCGAGCCGGGCGACGGTGTCGACGATCTCGTCGACACCGCGGCAGTCGAGCGCGATCGGCACCGCGTCGACGCCGCCGAACTGCTTGAAGAGGATGGCCTTGCCCTCCATGACGGGCAGCGACGCCTCGGGGCCGATGTCCCCCAGGCCCAGCACCGCGCTGCCGTCCGTCACCACCGCGACGACCTGGGACTTCCAGGTGTAGTCGTGGACGAGTTCGGGCTGCTCGGCGATCGCGCTGCACACCTTTGCCACGCCGGGCGTGTAGGCGAGGGACAGGTCGTCCCGGTCCCGGACCGGGACCGTCGCCCGGATCTCCATCTTGCCGCCACGGTGCAGTGCGAAGGCCGGGTCGAAGAGCTCGCCGTGAGCGTCTCCGTCCTGGCCGCTGTCGCTCCGAGGATTCACAATCTCCGCTGACACTGTTGTTGACCCCTTTGTCGTAACTGCTGTCGAGGGTAGCCGCCCCGTGTTGCGGAGCAGGCCGGACGCCGCGTCCGTGACAGGGGTGGTACGGACACCGGGCGCACGCCGCACGGGCGCGCCCTGAGCCCCGGGTGAGGGGTCCCGGGCCTTTCTACCGGATGAACACGACGGCAGACGAGCGAGTTCTCGGGCGTTCTGCAGGTTATGGGGGAATCCTGGTGACAAAAGCATGCCAACCACGACCGGTTCCTTACCGACCGGTAGCGCATGCAGACGGCCCGTTATCCGATTTTGATATAGCTGGGCCCCCGAATGGGGTACTCCGGATGGCAAGATGCGCAGACCGCACGAGGTTGCGACCGCACAGCAGGTGCGCCGGGCCTCCTCGGTACCCCTGTGCACCCCCGGGTAACGCGTTACCGCTTGTGAACCACACGCAGTGTTGACCAGTCGGCTATCCCCTCACCCGCAGGAGGAACCAGCAATGACCGCAAGCACCACCCCCCGCCCGGTTGCCGCCAGGAGTCGTGTGGCCGCGGCCGGCGCGATCGCGGTCGCCGGCGCCCTGCTGCTGAGCGGCTGCGGCGACCAACGGGACAAGTCCGGCCACGGTGGCGGGGAGGCCACCGCCAAGGGCTCCTCCGCGCCGCTCTTCGCCAAGCTGCCCAAGTCCGTCCAGGACGCCGGCGTCATCAAGGTCGGCTCCGACATCGCCTACCCGCCGGTCGAGTTCAAGAAGGACGGCAAGACCGTCGGCATCGACCCGGACATCGCCGCAGCGCTCGGCAAGCAGCTCGGGGTGACCTTCGAGTTCAACAACGGCACGTTCGACACCCTGTTGACCGGTCTGCGCTCCAAGCGCTACGACATAGCGATGTCCGCGATGACCGACACCAAGGACCGGCAGGACGGTGTCGACCCCAAGACCCGCAAGAAGGTGGGCGAAGGCGTCGATTTCGTCGACTACTTCACCGCGGGCGTGTCGATCTACACGAAGAAGGGCGACACCAAGGACATCAAGTCCTGGGACGACCTCTGCGGCAAGAAGATCGCCGTGCAGCGCGGCACCGTCTCGGACGACATGGCCAAGTCCGAGTCGGACAAGTGCGAGAAGGCCGGCAAGGGCAAGATCAGCATCGAGGCCTTCGACACCGACCTGGAGGCCCAGACCCGGCTGAAGGCCGGCGGAGTCGACGCCGTCTCCAGCGACTTCCCGGTCGCGGCCTACGCGGTCAAGACCTCGGGCGGCGGCAACGCCTTCGAGATCGTCGGCGACCAGGTGGAAGCCGCTCCGTACGGCATCGCCGTCGCCAAGGGCAACACGCAGCTGCGCGACGCTCTGAAGGAGGCCCTGGACGCGATCATCAAGAACGGCGACTACGAGAAGGTCATGAAGACCTGGGGAGTCGAGGCAGGAACGATCAAGGAACCGAAGATCAACGGCGGTTCCTGACCTTCCTTCCCTCGTGCTGACCGTTGAAAGGTCGTATCCATGACTGACTCTCCAGAGACACCGGAGAAGACAGGCAAGGCCACCCCCGAGGCCATCCGGGCCATCCCGGTACGGCACTACGGGCGTTGGGTCGCCGCCGTCGTCGTGATCGCGCTGCTGGGACTGCTGGTCAACGCCTTCGCCTCCGCGAACGTCCACTACGGCGCCATCCCCGACTACCTCTTCGACTCCTCCGTCGTCTCCGGCCTCGGCAAGACCGTCCTCATCTCGGTGCTCGCCATGCTGCTGGGCCTCGCCCTCGGCATCGTGCTCGCCGTGATGCGGCTGTCCAAGAACCCGGTGACGTCGACCGTCTCCTGGCTCTACATCTGGTTCTTCCGCGGCACCCCGGTCTACGTCCAGCTGCTGCTGTGGTTCAACCTCGCGCTGATCTTCCCGGAGATCAACCTCGGCCCGATCTACCGTGACGACATGAGCTCGTTCATGACGCCGTTCATGGCCGCGCTGCTCGGTCTCGGACTCAACGAGGCCGCGTACATGTCCGAGATCGTCCGGGCCGGCATCCAGTCGGTCGACGAGGGCCAGACCGAGGCCGCGCACGCGCTCGGCATGAGCCAGGGCAGAACGCTCCGCCGGATCGTGCTGCCGCAGGCCATGCGCGTGATCGTGCCGCCGACGGGCAACGAGTTCATCAACATGCTCAAGACCTCGTCGCTGGCCGCGAGCGCCGCACAATACCTGGAACTGCTGCGCTCCACCTCCGACATCGGGCAGACCACCGGTGCGACCGTGGAGATGCTGTTCCTCGCCGCCACCTGGTACCTCATCCTCACCAGCGTCTTCAGCGTCGGGCAGTTCTACCTGGAGCGTTACTACGCACGCGGCTCGCAGCGCAGCCTGCCGCTCACGCCCTGGCAGAAGATCAGGGCGAACCTGGCCGGGGCCGGCAACCGCACCAAGGGAGGCGTCAGCGCATGAGCGCCATGGTCAAGGCCGAGGGCGTCCACAAGTCCTTCGGCGCCACGCAGGTCCTCAAGGGCATCGACCTGGAGGTCGCACCGCGCGAGGTGTTCTGCCTCATCGGCCCCTCGGGTTCCGGCAAGTCGACGTTCCTGCGGTGCATCAACCACCTGGAGAAGATCAACGCGGGCAGGCTGTACGTCGACGGCGAGCTCGTCGGCTACCGGCAGAAGGGCGACCGCCTCTACGAGCTCAAGGACAGCGAAGTCGCCCAGAACCGCCGGGACATCGGCATGGTGTTCCAGCGCTTCAACCTCTTCCCGCACATGACGGCGCTGGCCAACGTCATGGAGGCGCCCGTCCAGGTCAAGGGCGAGACCAAGGCGGTCGCCCGGGAGCGGGCGACGAAGCTGCTGGACCGGGTCGGCCTCGCCGACAAGGCCGGCAACTACCCCTCGCAGCTCTCCGGCGGCCAGCAGCAGCGCGTCGCCATCGCGCGGGCGCTGGCGATGGAGCCGAAGCTGATGCTCTTCGACGAGCCGACCTCCGCCCTGGACCCGGAGCTGGTGGGCGACGTGCTGGACGTCATGCGGGGCCTCGCCGAGGACGGCATGACGATGATCGTGGTCACCCACGAGATGGGCTTCGCCCGCGAGGTCGGGGACTCGGTCGTCTTCATGGACGACGGCGTGGTCGTCGAGTCGGGCGCGCCGCGAGAGGTTCTGACGAACCCGCAGCACGAGCGGACGAAGTCGTTCCTGTCGAAGGTGCTGTAGCGCCCCTTACGGGGCGCAGGTCACTTCAGCGCCAGCACCATCGCATCGGACGGCGAACTCCACACCGCCCGCGCCTCGTTGAATCCCGCCTCGCACAGCGTCGCGGCGTGCCAGCCGGCGGCAGGCGTGTCGCCGTCGGCGTGCTCGCCGTAGATCACGAAGCGCTCGGCGGTCGGCTCGGCAAGGACCGGGTCGGCGGCCGCGAGCTGCCACCAGTCGCGCCAGTCGAGGGCGCCCGCGGCCCGGGCCCGCTCCCGGCGGGCGTGGCGCAGGGCGCGCTCGGCCTCGTTGATGCGCGGGGTGGCCGGGTCCGGCATGTGGTCGGCGTTCATGAAGACGCCGCCCGCGCGGACCACGCCCGCGACCTGCCCGTAGAGCACGCGCAGGTCGGTGGAGTGCAGCCAGTGCAGGGCGGTGGCGGTAAGCACGGCGTCGTACTCGGCGTGCGGCAGCCGGTCCGTCCAGTGCGGGTCCTTGAGGTCCGCCGTCACGAACTCCACGCGGTCGTCGCCCTCGAAGGTGCCGCGCGCGATGGTGAGCAGGGCGGGGTCGAGGTCGATCCCGGTGACGGTGGCCTTGGGGAAGCGCTCCAGCAGCCGCTGCGAGATCGAGCCCGTGCCGCAGGCGAGGTCCAGGACCCGGGCCTCGGCGCCGACGCACGCCTCGACCATGTCGAGCATGACCCGGAACCGCTCCTCGCGGTCGGGCAGGTACCACTCCTGCTGCCGGTCCCAGCTGGCCTGCCAGGCGGCCCAGTCGGGGGCGGTTGCGGTGGTCTGGGACATCTCGGACATCTTTCAGCTCCGCTCGTCGTGTGCACCGCGGGGACGCGGCCACACATGTCGCACATGCCTACGGGCCGGGCCCTGTACAAGGAAAACGCGTGTAATACCCTCGAAGCAGAACCGGCCATTACCGATCGATGCCCCGCACCCTAGACCTCGCCGCGTAAGGACCACAAGTGGAACTGGCTTATTACTCGGACTACGCCGTGCGGCTGGTCAACACCGAAGAGCCCGCACGCGGTACGGATGCCCTCACCTCGCTCGACGCCGTCCGCGAACTCTGCGGCTCCAGCACCCAGATGGCCCGTCGGCTGACCGACGGCGACCTGACCCGGCTGCGCGCGGTACGGGTCCGGCTGCGCGCCGTCTTCGAGGCGGCGGACGAGGGCGACGAGGTCCGTGCGGTGGACCTGCTCAACGCGCTGATGATGGAGTTCCCCGTCAGCCCGCAGATCTCCGGCCACGAGCAGCGCGACGAGGACGGCCGCCCCAAGTGGCACATGCACATCGCCGACCACGCGGCCAGCGCCGGCGCCTCGTACACCGCGACCGCCTGCATGGGCCTGGCCGTCCACCTCACCGAGCTGGGCGTCGACCGGCTCGGCATCTGCCGCGCCGCGCCCTGCCGCAACGCCTACCTCGACACCTCCACCAACCGCTCCCGCCGCTACTGCTCGGACCGCTGCGCCACCCGCGCGAACGTGGCCGCCTACCGGGCCCGCAAGCGCCTGGAGAACGCCCGCTCGGAGAGCGCGCCCGGCGCCCCCCGCAGCGGCCGCACCGCCGAGACCGCCCAGCGCACCCAGGCCCGCACCGACCGCTGACCCCGCTCCGGCGGCCGGCGCAGCCGCAGCCGGGCCCGGGCCACCACGAGCTCCTCCGGCACCGCCCCGAACTCCCGGCTGTCGTTCTCCACCAGCGGGTTGTCCCCGGTCACCCACCAGCCGCCCGCGCGCCGCTCCACGGCGCGCTTGACGATCAGCAGGTCCTGCCGGAACGGGTGCCGCAGCACCACCACGTCCCCCGGCCGCACGGCCGCCCCGTACTGCACGAGCAGCTGGTCTCCAGGGTTCAGCGTCGGCACCATCGACGGGTTGTAGACCTCGGCCAGCCCGATCCGCAGCAGCCCGCGACGCTCGCGCTCCAGCTCCTGCCCGCGCTCGTCCAGTCGCACCTGCACCACGGCACCTCCGTCGTCCTCTCCGTCCACGGTCCCAGACCGGCACCGGCCTTTTGACCCAATCCCCCCGGGCCGCCCGGGAAAAGCCTTCCCGCACCGAGTAATCTCGCACCCGAGAAGACGATCACGAGGAAGGACAGCACATGCTTTCCCGCCTGTTCGCCCCCAAGGTGAAGGTCAGCGCACACTGCGACCTCCCCTGCGGCGTGTACGACCCGGCCCAGGCCCGCATCGAGGCCGAGTCGGTCAAGGCCGTCCAGGAGAAGTACCAGGCCAACGAGGACCCCCACTTCCGCGCCCGCGCCACCGTCATCAAGGAGCAGCGCGCGGAGCTGGCCAAGCACCACATCTCGGTGCTCTGGAGCGACTACTTCAAGCCCCCGCACTTCGAGAAGTACCCCCAGCTGCACCAGCTGGTCAACGAC
Organism: Streptomyces sp. AM25; assembly: GCF_058146165.1. Classification (NCBI taxonomy): domain Bacteria; kingdom Bacillati; phylum Actinomycetota; class Actinomycetes; order Kitasatosporales; family Streptomycetaceae; genus Streptomyces; species Streptomyces sp. AM25. The sequence goes on from NZ_JBKIWN010000015.1 coordinate 308,407, forward strand.
ACCCTCAAGGCCCTGAGCGCCGCCAAGGCGTCGACGGACCCGAAGACGGGCGAGAAGGCGCTGGAGCTCATCGCGGAGATCGACAGGATCTTCTGGGAGACCAAGAAGGCCTGACGCCTTCGCGGTGGCTCGGTCCCGCCCCCGGTGCACTGCGGTGCACCGGGGGCGTTCTCATGCCCGCGCCAGCCGCGGAAAGAGAACCTCCGCATTGCCCCGCCCGACGGCGTCGAGCTCGCCCGCCCGCCACCCCTCGTAACCGTCCAGGTGGCCGTTGAAGTACGCGCCCGCCTCGGCCGGGGCGAACGGCCAGTCGCTGCCGTAGAGGACGTGGCCGGGCTCGGCGAAGGCCAGGAGGGACGGGAGTGCGGTGGGGCTGCCGGACAGGGCCGTGTCGAAGTAGAAGCGCTTGAGGTCCGTCAGGACGGCGTCGACGGTGCTCTGTTCGGGCCGCGCCAGGCTCGCTGCGACCGCCACCCGGTGGGCGACGTAGGGCAGGAAGCCGCCGGCGTGGGAGAGGATCACCTTCATCCGGATGTGACGGGACATGACGCCGTTGAGGGCCATGTGGACCGCAGTGCGGGTGGTGTCGAAGGTGAAGTCGACGACGGGGGCGGGGATGCCCGGGATCATCGGCATCTGCAGCTCGGCGGGGTGGACGAAGACCACGGCGCCGCGGGCGTCGAGTTCGGTCCACAGCGGCTCGAAGGCCGGGTCGCCGAGGTAGCGGCCGTGGGCGTTGGCCATCAGGACGACGCCGTCGGCGTGCAGCTCGTCCAACGCGTACGCGGCCTCGGCCATGGCGCCGTCCACGTCGGGCAGCGGGATGCTGGCGAACAGCCCGAAACGGTCGGGACGGTCCTTGACCGCCTCGGCGGCGTACTCGTTGACCTGACGGGCCAGGGCGCGGGCCTCGGTGTCGTCGCCGAAGTGCACGCCGGGGGCGCTGACGGAGACGACACCGGTGGCGATGCCCTGGGCGTCCATCATCGCGACGGCGCTCTCCTTGCTCCAGACCGGGAGCGGCCAGCCGCCGGAGTCGAGGCCGCGGCCGGCCAGCAGCTGCCGGTAGGCGGGCGGGATCACGTGCTCGTGGACGTCGATGCGGGCGGGGGTGTCCATCGTCTCCGGCCTCTCATTACTTAGTTAGTTAGCTTGCTAAGTACATCTTTAGTAAGCTAACAGCCATGCGGAATGGAGACAAGCACGCGGATCGGGACGCCGGCGTCGAGGAGCTGGCCCAGGCGGCCGACGCCCTCTTCCTCGCCATGCGCCGGGCCCGCTCGGCCGCCGCGGACCGGACCGGCGGCCTGTCCCTGGCCCAGCAGGCCATGCTCGAACCGCTCCTCGGCGACCCCGCCCTGCCGGTCGGCCACCTGGCCGCCGGGGCGAACGTCAGCGTCCCGACGGCCACGCGGATGCTGCAGCAGCTGGAGACCAAGGGCGTCGTCACCCGGCGGCGCTCCCCCGAGGACGAGCGCCGCGTCCTCATCGCCCTCACCCCCCAAGGGGCCGAGCAGCTCGGGGAGTTGCGCGCCCAGCGGCGCGAGCGGCAGGCGCTCGGCTATGCGGCCTTCACCGCGGAGGAGCGGCTGCATCTGGCACAGCAACTGCACCGCCTGGCCGGGATCATCGACGCGTCGGACCGACTTCCGGGCGCGGGCACCTGACAAAAGTCACGTGGAGCCGTGGACAGCCCACACTGCCCCCGGCCCCGCCCCGCCCGCGAAGCTGAACGCATCCGAAGGACACGGTGCACAGCATCACGCAACGGGGGATTCCGACCATGAGCCAGACCACGGCCACCGCCACGGCCACCACGCCCGCCGACGAAGCCGCCGCCCAGCGCAACGCCCTGCTGCAGAGCCTCAAGCCGCTGATCGTGGACGCCGGCATTCCCACGGTCGCGTACTACGTGCTCACCCGGGGCTGCGGCATGAGCACGATGGCCGCGCTCGCGTGGAGCGGTGTCGTTCCGCTCGCCCGCACCGTGTGGGGCATCGCGAAGGAGCGGAAGCTGAACGGGCTCGCCGCGGTGATGCTCGTCCTCAACATCGCCGGGGTGCTGCTCAGCACGGTCGCCGGTGACGTCCGGCTGATGCTCGCCAAGGACAGTGCCGGAACCGGGGTGTTCGGGCTCGTGGTGCTCGGGGCCGCCTTCGCCGGGCGGCCGTTGATGAGTGCGGGACTCAAGCCGTTCGCCACCAAGGGGTCGGCGGCCAAGGATGCCGCCTGGGAGCGGCTGTCCGCGGGGTCCGCGCGGTTCCGCGGGCTGGAGCGGCGGTTCTCGGCGATCTGGGGCGGAGTGCTGCTGACCGAGGCCGTCGTGCGCATCGTCGGCGCGTACACCCTGGCCCCCGACACGATGGCCTGGCTGGGCAACGTGATCTTCGGGGTCGGCATGGTGACGGCGATGATCGTCGCCGGCGGGGCGGCCGCCGCACCGATCGAGCGGATGGTGGAGGAAGAGGCCACGGTGCCGCACCCCGCCCGACTTCTCCCGGTTGCCTAGACTGGTGACTTCCCGGGCGCACGACAGGCGCCCGGCGCGGGGACGACGGGAGAGGGATCGTGACGGCAGGCGTCGGGAACTTCGAAAGCATCGAAGGGTCCTTCGGCGACCCGTACGGCCCTTACGACTCCTACGACCCCGCCGGTTTCGCCGACCTGGCCGAACAGACCGACCCCCCGGCCGACCCCTCGGCCGACCTGCTGGCCGAGGCCGCCGCCGCCTTCGGGCTGCTCGCCTCCTCCGCCCGGCTGCACCTGGTCTGGGCCCTGGCCCAGGGCGAGAGCGATGTGAGCGGGCTGGCCGAGCGGGTCGGCGGTGCGCTGCCCGCGATCAGCCAGCATCTGGCCAAGCTCAAGCTGGGCGGCCTGGTGCGTTCCCGGCGCGAGGGGCGCCGGGTGGTCTACCTGGTGGACGACCCCCATGTCGTCGCCATGGTCCGGCTCATGCTGAAGCAGCTGGCCTCCCGCGAGCCGGAGACCGGCGCCGCATCCGTGTCCGGACGCCTCCGTGGCCTGGGCGCCTGAGGACTCCCGTACGGCCGCAGGGGGCGGCGGTACGAACCTGGAGGTCCTGCGCGCGCTGGAGAGCGGGCCGCGCGGGCTGGTCGAGGCGGAGGCGGAGGAACGGCTCCTGCGGCACGGGGAGAACGTCTTCCCCGGCCGCCGTCCGGAGCCCCTGCCGCTGCGCTTCGCGCACAGTCTGCGCGACCCCTTCACCGCCGTCCTCGTCTGCCTCGGCCTGGTCTCGGCCGTGCTCGCGAGCTGGGCCACGACCTGCGTCATCGTCGTGCTGGTGGTGGTCAGCTGCGTGCTGCGCGCGACGGGCGAGCACCGCGCCGACCGCTCGGCGGCCGGCCTGCGCGAGCTCGTCGCCACCACGGCCACCGTCCGCCGCCGGCCGACGGAGACCTCGCCCCCGGCGGCCCGCGAGGTACCGGTCGACCAGCTCGTCCCCGGCGACCTGGTGCTCCTCTCCCCCGGCGACCTGGTCCCGGCCGACCTGCGGCTGCTGCGCACGACTGGCCTGACCGTCCACGAGGCCGCCCTGACCGGCGAGTCGGCGCCGGTCGACAAGATCGCCCCGGGGAACGCGGGCGCCCCGGACGACCGCCGGCACCTGTGCTTCCAGGGCAGCAGCGTCGTCTCCGGCAGCGCCAGCGGCGTCGTCGTCGCCACCGGCCGCGACACCCTGCTCTCCGGCGCCCTGGCCGGATCGTCGTTGCGGGCGCACACACCGCGCGGGCCGTTCGACCGGTCCGTGAACGGGATCGCCTGGACCCTCATCCGGTTCATGCTGCTCACCGCCCCGCTCGTGCTGATCGCGAGCGCCCTGCTGCGCGGCCGCGGGCTGGAGACGCTGCCGTTCGCCGTCGCGGTGGCGGTCGGGCTCACGCCCGAGATGCTGCCCGTCATCGTCACGTCCGCACTGGCGCGCGGCGCCGCGCTGCTCGCCCGCGACAGCGAGGTGATCGTCCGGCGGCTGCCCGCGCTGCACGACCTCGGCGCGGTCGACGTGCTCTGCGTGGACAAGACCGGCACCCTCACCCAGGACCGCCCGGTCGTCGAGTGCTCGGTGGACGCCGGCGGCGACCCCGACCCGGCCGTGCTGCGCTGGGCCGCGGTCAACGCCCTGTGGACCCTGCACCTGGCCGAGGTGCCCGTCCCCGACGCCCTGGACGAAGCGCTGCTGGACGCCGACGAGGAGACGGGCGGGGCGGCGTGCCCGGGGTCGTTCGACGACTACGACGGCGTCGTCTCGCTGCCCTGCGGCCCGGGCCGCAGGATCTCCACCGCCGTCGTCCAGCTGCCCGGCGACTCCCGGTTCGCCCTCGCGAACACCCACACCCTGGTGGTCAAGGGCTCCCCCGAGGACGTCCTGGACCGCTGCACCCTCGACGACGCGGAGCGGGAACGCCTGGCCGGCCGCGCCGCCGCCCTGGCCGCCGACGGGCTGCGGGTGCTGGCCGTGGCCGTCGCCGAACGGCCCGCGCGCCCCGGCCCGTACACCCACGCCGACGAGCGCGGCCTGACGTTCACGGGCTTCGTCGGGCTGCGCGACGCGCTCGCCCCGACCGCCGCCGAGGCCATCGCCGAGCTCGCGCGCGGCGGCGTCGCCGTGAAGCTCCTCACCGGCGACCACCCGGGCACCGCCGCCCGGGTCTGCCGCGAACTGGGCGGCGACCCCGGCGTGCCCGTCACCGCCGACCGCATCGACGCCCTCACGAGCGAGGAGGAGCTGAACGAACTGGCCGCCGGGACGACCGTCTTCGCGCGTTGCACCCCCGAGCACAAGGCCCGCATCGTCCTGGCGCTGCGCTCCGGCGGGCACACCGTCGGGTTCCTGGGCGACGGGGTCAACGACCTGGCCGCGCTGCACGCCGCCGACGTGGGGATCTGCCCGCGCGACGGGGTCGACGTGGCGCGCGAAGCGGCGGACGTCGTGCTCGCCTCGAAGGACCTCACCGCCCTGGACCGGGCCATCGTCGCCGGGCGGCGCAGCACCTCCAACATCGCGGCCTATCTGCGGATCACCCTGTCGTCGAACGTCGGCAACGTCATCGCGATGCTGGTGGCCGGGCTGATGCTGCCGTTCCTGCCGATGCTGCCGGCCCAGGTGCTGGTGCAGAACCTGTGCTTCGACGCGGCCCAGCTGGCCCTCGCCTTCGACCGCCCCGACCCCGGCGCCCACAACCGCCCGGTGGTGCTGCGCCCGCGCGCGCTGCTGCGCTTCGTCACGGGCTTCGGCCTGCTGAACGCGGCCGCCGACCTGGCCACCTTCGGGGTGCTGATGCTGGCCGTGCACTCGCTGGGCGAGGACGGCCAGGAGGCGTTCCACGCCGGGTGGTTCACGGAGAACCTGCTGACGCAGGCGATGGTGATGCTGCTCCTGCGGTCCGGGCGGCAGCTCGCGGAGGGCGGCACGCCCGGGCCGATCCGGTGGGCGACGGCCGGCCTGGCGGTGGTGGGGCTGCTGCTGCCGCTGTCCCCGGCGGGGCCGCTGCTGGAGATGGCGGTGCTGCCGGCGATGTACTACGCGCTGCTGGCGGTGGTGCTGGCGCTGTACGCCGGTGGCCTCGCGGCGGCGCGGGCACGGTTCGACCGCGCCCCGTAGGGGCGCGGGGCGGTGACATTGTGCGGCTCCGCCGCGTACAGGCACAGCCCCGCACCCCTTACGGGGTGCGGGGCTGTGTTCCGGTTACGGGGTGCGGGGCTGTGTTCCGGCGAAGCCGGTCTACCAGTCGCCGCCCCCGAAGTCGCCCCCGCCTCCGAAGTCGCCGCCGCCGTCGCCCCAGCCGCCGCCACCGAAGTCGCTCGGGTTGAAGTCCGAGCCGGAGAAGTCGCCCCCGTCGACGCCGGGATCGAAGGACGGCTCCGCCGCCCAGGCGGACGGGCCGCTCAGCATGCTGCCCAGCAGCGTGCCCGCGAGCAGCCCCGGCAGCATGCCGCCGCCGAAGTAGCCGCCGGCCCAGGGCCCGTACGCCGGTCCGGCGTTCCAGTACGGCTGGGGGCCGTGCTCGGTCTGGACGGTGCGGGACATCGGCTCCTGCCCGTCGGCCAGCCGGGCCGAGTCCGCCGCGCAGGCGGGCACGGTGCGCATCGCGCCGCCCGGCGGGGCCCAGGCCACGTCCTGGACGGACATCCCGTGCCGCGGGTCGAAGAAGCAGGGCATCCGGCGCTCGGGCAGCGGGGCCCCGGTGCGGCGGGCGGCGAGGGTGGCCAGGGCGAAGCGGCCCTTGTCGAGGGAGTCGGTGACGCCCGTGACCTCCTGCGGCCTGGCGGCCGCGGCGATCCGGGTCTTCGCCTCCTCGTAGGCGTCGAGGGCCTGCTCGTAGTCGTGGCGCATCTCGTCGGTGGCGCCGGGCTCGGACGGCTTGAAGTCCAGCCGGTCGAGCTCCTCGCCGAAGGCGGTGATGTCCTCGTCGACGACGACGCGCAGCGCCTGCAGCTCGGCGCGCTCGCGCTCCTCGCGCCTCTTCTTGTTGCGCCGGTAGAGCGCGTAGCCGCCGGCGCCGCCGGCCACGACGACGCCGCCGATCACGAGCAGCCCCGTGGTGGCGGCACCGCTGCCGCCCGAGTCGCCCCAGGAGCCGGGGGTGTGCCCCTTGGCCTGCTTGTCGGCCTGGTCGACGAAGTTGTTGACCACGGTCTTGGCGTCACCGCCCTCCGCCCTGACGGCGCCGACCAGGTTGCGGACGGAGTTCTGCGACATCACCTTGTGGTCCGCGTCGGCGTTGAACTTGTCGCCGAGGTGGACGGCGTAGACGCCGCTGATGCCGACGAGGGTGCGCAGGTTCTTCAGGATCGTCTGCTGGGGGTACTCGGGCGCGTTGGGCAGCACCGCGACGAACACGGGCTTGCCCGCGTCCTGGATCTTCTTCGCGAGGTCCTTGGCGTCGGCGTCGGAGAGCTGTGAGCTCGCCCGCGGGTCGACGTAGACCGGGCTCTTCTTCAAGCTCTCGGCCGCGGCCTTCAGGCCGGTGGCCGTGCCGGTGTCGGCATGCGCGGCAGGAGCGTACGACGCCGCGCCTGCCAACGCGAGCAGGGCGATGACCAGGGCCGTCAGCGGCCTTGCCAGCGCCCGGGGAGTGGCGGACATGGCGTTGCTCCTCCAGGAAGGGCTCATGGTGATCATGGCTTTACTCTTCGCTTACCAACAAAACGGGCCGACCGGGCACGAGGTTCCTCACCCGGCTCATCCGTAGGAGAGATTCGCACAGGGGTCGTCGTCGGCCGAGCGGGCCTTGCCCGCGACCTCCGAGGACACCGCGTCCGGGGTGGAGGCCGAGGCCGCCGGGCCCGGGCCGCCCGCGGGGGCGTCCGCGTAGTCCTTGCCGAGGGTGACCGAGATCCCGCTCGCGGAGGCGCCCCGGACGTACGAGCCGGGGAAGAGCTTCGCGAGGGTCCCGGCGTGGTCCGCCTCGCCCGGCCCGAACTCGATCACGGTGGTGGCCTCGCCGCGCAGCCGGGAGTTCGCGGTGCCGGTGACGGTGTAGCCGTGCTCCTGGAGCAGTCCGGCGGCGCGGGCGCCGAGGCCGGCGACCGTGGTGCCGTTGGCGACGGAGACCTTGACGCCGGCGCCGTCAACGGCCGCCGAGGAGGATGCCGAGGGCTCGGAGCCGTGGCCGTCCTTGCCGGCGGCGTCCTTGCCGTCGATGGTCCGGTCGGCCCTGAGGGAGGCCCACAGGGCGCCCGCGTCGGGCTGCTTCACGGCGACGCGGGCGCCGTCGTACTCCCAGGGCATCGTGACGAACTTGATGTTGTGCAGGTCGATGTTCTTCATCGCCATCGCGAAGGAGATCATCTTGTCGGCGCTGCCGAGCCCGGGGTCGACGGTCATCGACTTGGTGGCGGCGTCGGCCAGCGGCAGCAGCGTGGTGGGGTCGAGGCCCTGCGACTTGACCTTCTTGATCATCGAGGAGACGAAGGCCTGCTGGCGCTGGATGCGCCCGATGTCGGAGCCGTCGCCTATGCCGTGCCGCACTCGGACGTAGTCCAGCGCCTTCTGCCCGGAGACCTTCTGCGGCCCCTTAGGGAAGATCAGCTCGCCGCGCGAGCCGAGGTTGGGGTTGAGGTCGCCCTCGTAGAGGTCCTTGGGGACGCAGACCTCGACGCCGCCCACGGCGGAGGTCATCGCGGAGAAGCCCGAGAAGTCGACCACGACGGTGTGGTCCACGCGCAGCCCGGTCAGCTGCTCGACGGTGTTCTGGGTGCAGGCGGGGTTGCCCTTGGCGGTGTCGCCCACGGAGAAGGCCGAGTTGAACATCGCGTGCTGCTCCCCGGACGTCCAGCTGCCGCTGGGGAGCTTGCACGGGGGTATGTCCACAAGGCTGTCCCGGGGTATGGAGATCCCGATCGCATGCTTCCCGTCGCCGTAGACGTGCAGGATGAACGCGGTGTCCGAGCGGCCCACGTCGCCCGTGCCGCCGCCCAGCTTGGCGTTGCCGCCCGCGCGCGAGTCCGAACCGATCACCAGGACGTTCTGCCCGGCGGCGTTGGCCGGGGGGCGGTTCTTGGAGAGACCGTCGGCGCCGAAGGTGTTGATGCTGCCGTCGAACTTCAGGTACAGCCAGCCCGCACCGGCGGTCAGCAGTACCAGGAAGGCCACGGCGACAATGGTGACCCCCCGCAGTTTTCCGCGCTTCGCGGGCTTCCCCGAGGGCGATCCCTCGGGACGCTTGCCCCGCTTGCCACTCATATGCGCGCCTCGCTCCAGTCCCCGGCCGCCCGTTTGTTCACGCCCGGTTAGACGATTGGCCATGGCCTTTGGTTGTCCATTTGCGCAATCTAGCAAGTATGGTGGGGAAAGCTGTTATGGCATCCGAGCCGGAGCAAGCGGAAAGAGAGGTGGGCGGCCATGCTGCGCAACGCCCTGGAACCCTGGCACCTCCTGGTGGTCGTGCTCGTGGTTGTCGTCCTGTTCGGGTCGAAGAAGCTGCCCGACACCGCCCGCGCGCTGGGCAAGTCCATGCGCATCCTCAAGAGCGAGGCCAAGGCGATGAAGGACGAGGGCGGCACCGCACCCGCGAACACGGGCGCCGCGAGCGACACCGCCGCCGCCCCGGTGACCGGCATCGTGCACCCCTCCTCCCCCAACGGCAGCACCGCAGAGAACGCGCGGTAGCCGACCCCTCGGGGACCCCAGCCCGTGGTGAGCCTCCTGGAGGCCGGACGACCGTCCCGGCCCGCACCGGGAGGCGGCACACCGCGGGCTTTCACGCATGCCGTCGCCCCGACGCGGCAGCGGTGCAGGTGACCGGCCCGGTGATCGGGTTGCGACAGTAGTTCCGGCACAACATTGGCGGATCACGCACCGGGAACGGGACAGGAAGCGTCGAGACTGGTCACCCCGCACCACCCGCTGCGCGCAGGAGGAACCGTCATGTCCGGGTCTCGTGTACTGGCCATGGGGCACTACCAGCCGTCCCGGGTGCTCACCAACGACGAGCTCGCCACCCTGGTCGACACCAGCGACGAGTGGATCAGCTCCCGGGTGGGCATCCGGACGCGCCGCATCGCCGCGGCCGACGAGACGGTCGCCTCGATGGCCACCCAGGCCGCCGCCAAGGCCCTCGCCAACAGCGGCCTCGCGCCGGAGGCCGTCGACCTCGTCCTCGTCGCCACGTGCACCGCCGTCGACCGCAGCCCCAACACGGCGGCGCGGGTCGCCGCGGCGCTGGGCCTCGCCGCCCCCGCGGTCCTGGACGTCAACGTCGTCTGCGCCGGCTTCACGCACGCCCTCGCCCAGGCCGACCACGCGATCCGCGCCGGGGCGGCGACCAACGCCCTGGTCGTGGGCGTGGAGAAGTTCAGCGACGTGACGGACTGGACGGACCGCACCACGTGCGTCCTGGTCGGCGACGGCGCCGGGGCGGCCGTGGTCACCGCCTCCCCCGAACCCGGCATCGGCCCGGTGGTGTGGGGCTCGCTCCCCGGGATGGGCCACGCGGTGCGCATCGAGGGCACCCCGTCGCGCTTCGCCCAGGAGGGCCAGTCCGTCTACCGCTGGGCCACCACGACCCTCCCGCCGATCGCCCGCAGTGCGTGCGAACGGGCCGGGGTGCGGCCGGAGGACCTGGCGGCGGTGGTCCTGCACCAGGCGAACCTGCGCATCATCGAGCCGGTGGCGCGCCGGATCGGCGCGGTGAACGCCGTGATCGCCACGGACGTGACGGAGTCCGGCAACACGTCGGCGGCGAGCATCCCGCTCGCCCTCTCGAAGCTGGTGGCCTCCGGCCGGGTGGAGCCCGGCGCGCCGGTCCTGCTGTTCGGGTTCGGCGGGAACCTGTCGTATGCGGGGATGGTCGTGGAGTGCCCGTAGCCGTATCCGCCTACGGCGCTTCCCGCAGGTAGAGGGCACCGCACGCGTGACAGATGGGGACGTCCGGCGTCCCCCAGTCGTCCGCTGAGCGGACCGCGGCGGCCGACTCCAGCTCGCGGCCGCACATCGCGGTCGATTCCTCCTGCCGGACCACGTGCCAGACCTTGACCTCGGCCAACGGGTCCGCTGCGGCGCGGCCGTCCATGTACTCGGCTCGGAGTTCGTGCTCCATGAGGACCACGATGAGGTGCGGCCCGTGCGGGCGCCACTTGGGCGGGTGCGGGCCGGTCGTGGCTGGTCACGCCCACGCGGCGGAGCCGCACAATACAACAGCCCCGTGCCCCGTAAGGGGCGCGGGGAACTGCGCGACAAGCCACGACGAACCCGCAGCTGACGCACTGCGCCCCCCGTGGAGCGCTCAGAACACCGACCAGCCCGTCAGCGTCGTGAAATGGTCCAGGGCCGCCACGCCCGCCACCGAGTTGCCCCGTGCGTCCAGCCCCGGGCTCCAGACGCACAGCGTGCAGCGTCCCGGTATCACCGCCACGATGCCGCCGCCCACGCCGCTCTTGCCGGGCAGGCCCACCCGGTAGGCGAAGTCGCCGGCCGCGTCGTACGTGCCGCACGTGAGCATCACGGCGTTGATCTGCTTCGCCTCGCGGCGCGGCAGCAGCCGCGAGGCGTCGGCGCGCAGGCCGTGCCGGGCCAGGAAGCTGCCCGCGCGGGCGAGGTCGCTGCAGCTCATCCGGATCGAGCACTGCCAGAAGTAGTGCTCCAGGACCGTCGGCACGGGGTTGTCGAGGTTGCCGTAGCTGGCCATGAAGTGGGCCAGCGCCGCGTTGCGGTCGCCGTGCTCGGTCTCGGACTTGGCCACCGCCGGATCGAAGGAGACGTCCGGGTTGCCGCTCTCGGCGCGCAGGAACTCCAGCATCGTGGTGCTCGCGTCGCCGGTCAGCGTCTGCAGCCGGTCGGTGACGACGAGCGCACCGGCGTTGATGAACGGGTTCCGCGGGATCCCGTTCTCGTACTCCAGCTGCACCAGCGAGTTGAACGGGTTGCCGGACGGCTCGGTGCCCACGCGCTCCCAGATCTTCTCGCCGCCCTCGGCGAGCACCAGCGCGAGGCCGAAGGCCTTGGAGATGGACTGGACGGAGAACGGCCGTTCCCAGTCCCCCACGCCGTACACGCCGCCGTCGACGTCGGCGACCGCCATGCCGAAGTGGTTGATGTCCACCTCAGCGAGCGCCGGGATGTAGTCGGCGACCTGTCCCCGGCCGACCAGCGGCCGCGCGAAGTCGGCAACTTCCTCAAGTACGGCCTGGTAGTCCACGTGATGCGCTTCCTGTTTCTCCTCGCTGGCCGGGCCAGCGTACAAAATGGGTGACGTGACCAGCGACAATCCCCCCGGCGCGGCCGGACTCGCCGCCCTCCGGCCCATGCTGCCGTCGCCGCTCGCCGAGGTGTCCGACGAGCGGTTCGCCCGGCGCGGGCTGCGTCTGCTGCTCAAGCGGGACGACCTGATACACCCGGACCTTCCGGGCAACAATAGGGTCGGGGACTGGCGCGGTGACG
>NZ_JBKIWN010000016.1:0-216632 GCF_058146165.1 Streptomyces sp. AM25
TGTCCTCAGTTGCTCGCGTCCACTGTGTAGGTTCTGAAGTAACGACCCGTGATTACGGCCGGGTTGTCATCTTCATAGTGTTTCGGTGGTCATAGCGTTAGGGAAACGCCCGGTTACATTCCGAACCCGGAAGCTAAGCCTTTCAGCGCCGATGGTACTGCATGGGGGACCGTGTGGGAGAGTAGGACGCCGCCGAACTAAATGTGATAGCCGCAGGCCCTGGTCTTTGACCGGGGCCTGCGGCATTTTTGCGTTATGCCATCCCACATACGGCACGGCCGACTCGCCCTCACCGTCAGCTTCTGTGTCCAGGGGGTCGTCTTCGCCCTCCTCGTCACCCGGATCCCGGCGCTCAAGGATCAGTACGGGATGTCCGACGGACTGTTACCCGTCTTCCTCGCCGCCGTGCCGATCCTGGCCGGGGTGGGCAGCGTGGTCACCGGGCGGCTGGTGCGGAGAGTGCCGCCCGCGTATGTACTGCGCTGGGTGCAGCCCGTCGTCTGCCTCGCGCTGCCGGCGGTGGCCGTGGGGGACCGGCTGTGGCAAGCGGCCTGCGGGCTCGGGGTGTTCGGGCTCGCCGTGGGTGCGCTGGACGCGTCGATGAACATGCTCGGGGTGAGCCTGCAGCGTGCGTACGGGCGCAGCATCATGCTCGGCTTTCATGCCGCGTACAGCCTGGGAGGGATTGCCGGGGCGTCGCTCGCCTGGCTGGGAGCGCATCAGGGGCTGTCGTTGGCCCGGCTGGACGTGCCCGTCGTGGCCGTCGTCCTGCCGGCGGCGTTCATCGCGAGCCGGTGGTATGTCGTCCGGACCGCAGTGGAGCCGGACCCGGACTCGGGACGTCAGGCGTCCGAACCGGGTGCTGTTCGTGGGCTGTTGCCCCTCTGTCTCGTCATGACCTTCGCCTATATCGGTGATTCCACGGTCTCCAACTGGAGTGCCACATACCTGCATTCGGTGCTGCACGGCTCCGAACAGCTCGCGACCGTGCCCTACAACGTCTACATGGCGACCACGCTGATCGGCCGTTCGCTCGGGGATCTGACGGTTCGGCGTTTCGGTGCGGTGGCCGTCGTCCGTGCCGGGGCCGTGGTTGCTGCGGGTGGTTTTGCCGTGGTGGCGGTGGCGCCCGGAGCGTGGGTGGGGATAGGCGGGTTCACCCTCCTGGGCATCGGGCTGTGCGTCATCGTGCCGCAGATCTTCGCCGCCGCCGAGGACGATGCCGCCGTGGCCCGGCTCAATGTCTTCAACTACGTGGGATTTCTGCTCGGTTCGCCTCTCGTGGGTGCTCTGGGAGAGGTGTGGAGTTATCGCGGGGCGATGTGTGTGCCGATGACACTCGTTCTTGCAACGTTGTTGTACGTCCGCTCGTTCGCGGTGTTGTCCGACCGATACGGTGACGGTCATGAGCGGCCGCGCACAGCTGATGTGGGATGAGGCAGTAACGGGCTACGACTTCGGTCCCGGACATCCGATGGACCCGGTGCGGCTCGCGTTGACGATGCGTCTGGTCGAGGCCTTCGGGCTGGACAAGGCGGTGCGCGTCGTGGCGGCACCTCCGGCGGGGGAGTCGACGCTGCGGCTTGTGCACCGCGAGGACTACATCGCTGCCGTGCGCGCGGCTTCGGCGGATCCCGGGGCCGTACCGCATGCCGATGCCGCGGCCTTTCTCCCTTACGGGATCGGGACCACCGATGTACCGGCCTTTGCCGGCATGCACGAGGCCTCGGCCCTGATCGCCGGCCAGTCCGTCGCCGCGGCCGAGGCGGTGTGGAGCGGGGAAGCGACCCATGCGGTGAATTTCGCGGGCGGGCTGCACCACGCCATGCCGGGCGGCGCCTCGGGGTTCTGCATCTACAACGATGCCGCCCTGGCGGTGGCCCGGCTGCTCGAGCTCGGGGCCGAGCGGGTCGTGTACATCGATGTGGACGTGCACCACGGCGACGGCGTGCAGGCGGCCTTCTGGGAGGACCCGCGGGTGCTGACGGTTTCGCTGCACGAGCACCCCAGGACCCTTTTCCCGCAGACCGGTTGGCCCGAGGAGACGGGTGCGCCGGGCGCGGAGGGCAGTGCGGTGAACGTGGCGCTGCCGGCGGGGACCGGGGACGCCGGGTGGCTGCGGGCGTTCCACGCCGTGGTGCCCGAGCTGCTGGCCGCGTTCCGGCCGCAGGTGGTGGTGAGCCAGCACGGTGCCGACACGCACTTCGACGATCCGCTGGCGCATCTGGCGGTGTCGCTGGACGCGCAGCGGATGGCGGCGGAGGCGTGCCATGCGCTGGCCCATGAACATGCCGCGGGGCGCTGGGTCGCGTTGGGCGGGGGCGGGTACGCGGTGGTGGACGTGGTGCCGCGGTCGTGGACGCATCTGGTGGGGATCGCGGCCGGGCGGCCTGTCCCGCCGACGGCTGCGGTGCCGGAGGAATGGCGGGGGGAAGTGTTCCGGCGGACGCGGGAGTTGGGGCCGTTGCGGATGACGGACGGGCTGACGCCCGAGTGGCGGGACTTCGGGGAGTCGGGGTACGACCCTGCGGATCGGGTGGACCAGGCCGTGCTCGCCGTGCGGCGGGCTGTGTTTCCGGCGCACGGGCTGTTGCCCTAGGCCATGGGTACCGGTTTCGGTTGCTGCCGGTGGGCCGGTTGTGCCCACCCTCCCCCAGCTACCGCTGGGAGGTGCCCCCAGCCCTGCGGAACGCCTGCCCACAACCAGGAGGGCCCGATGGTGAGCACCGCCTCCTCCCTCCGCGCGCACCTGCTCTCCTCCGGGCTTGCCGGGACCGTGGCGACCTCGCGGGAAGGGAGTCTTCGGCGGTACCGGGGGTTCGTCGCGGGGGATCCGCGGGTGCTGATCGGTCTTGAGCCTGAATGTGACTGGCGCTTCGAGGACTTGTTACGTCTGATGAGCAACAGGTGTGGGGTTTCAGCCGATCCCCGGCTCACTTCCGGGCAGGACGTGATCGATCCGGAGCGGACGATCGTGGCACTCGGTGCCTTCGCCGAGCGGCTCGGCGCGGTGGCCGGGCGGCGCGGTGCGGTGCTGCTCGGGACCGGTCACCCGCACCGGCTCCTGGACTTCTACGCCGGGTTGGCCGCCGGCCTCTCGGCGGCGGGATGCGAAGTCCTCACCCTGGCGCAGGGTCGAAGTGTCGACATAACGACCCGGTTCGGGGTACGCACTTACAACCTTGACTACGTCCGAGGAGTCGCGCTGATGCGTGAACCCGGCGCGCGGGCGTCGGGGAGTGAGCCGGGCGCGCATACGCATTCACCCCTCCCGGTTCGGATCGCCCTGGACGCTGCCGCCGATGCCGGCGGCCCCCTGCCCGACCTGGTCATCGGGGACCACGGGTGGCTCTGCGGGGCAGGTCAGCTGGGGATTGAAGCCATCGGTCCGGCCGACTCGGACGACCCCGCTCCGTTCGTCGGGGAGGCCGAGGGGAGGGTGTCCGTGGTCGTTCCGCTTGATGACACTGTGCGGTCTGATTACTACCGACCGCTTACTCGCTATGTACTCAATCGAGCGTGTCTGTCACAGTAGGCGGCCGATGGCTGCTCCTCTTCCCCACTCGCATCACCCGCCCCTACTCTGGGGAGTGAGCGCGCAGCGACGAGGAGTCACCGGAGGGGAAGCCGGTGCGCGTCATGTGCGGAAGGTTCAGGTGTGTCATGGCTGCTGGCGAAAGGCCTCTCAACGAGGTCGTGTTCCTGACCGTGGCGGAAGTAGCCGCGGTGATGCGAGTGTCCAAGATGACCGTGTACCGCTTGGTGCACAGTGGTCATCTGCCGGCGATCCGGGTGGGCAGGTCCTTCCGGGTCCCAGAGCAAGCGGTGCACGAGTACCTCCGGGAGTCCTACGTGGGGGTGGAAACAGCCTGACGGGGGCCTCGGATTACGCTGTTCGCCCGGTGCCGGGTAGGCTGGCCCGATGTAGGTCGTGTGGGCTCGGACGCCCCGCACCGAGTGAATCGATGTAAGCGAGGGTAGTCGTGGGCTCTGTTATCAAGAAGCGGCGCAAGCGGATGGCCAAGAAGAAGCACCGCAAGCTGCTCAAGCGCACGCGCGTTCAGCGTCGCAACAAGAAGTAAGCGGCACGCCGCTGTGTTCGTCCCGCAGCCCTTCCACCGTTCCTGGTGGGAGGGCTGCGGTGCGTTGCAGTGAGTGAGCCTTTCGCTACGGCTTGAAATGTCGCTCGGTGCAGCGGGCGGTCATCACAGTGCAACAACGACCCGCTACCGTGGCCGCGGCAGGGCACTTCTGGTCGGGTGAGGGTGGAAGGAAGGCGCTGATCTTGGGGAAGGTCGTGCTCGTCACCGGAGTCGCACGGCAGCTGGGCGGCCGCTTCGTCCGCCGCGTCCTGCGCGAGCCCGACGTCGACCGCGTCATCGGGGTGGATGCAGTGCCACCCGAGCACCGCCTCGGCGGGGCCGAATTCATACGGGCGGACATCCGCCACCCCACGATCGGCAAGCTCCTGGCCGAACACGCCGTGGACACCGTCGTCCACATGGACGTCAGCGGCACCTCGCTGGCCAAGCGGGGCAGCCGGACCGCGGTCAAGGAGACCAACGTCATCGGCACCATGCAGCTGCTCGGCGCCTGCCAGAAGACGCCCTCCGTCAAGCGGCTCGTGGTCAAGTCGAGCACCAACGTCTACGGCTCCGCACCCCGCGACCCCGCCGTCTTCACCGAGACCACCCCGCCCAAGTCCCTGCCCAGCGGCGGCTTCGCCAAGGACACCGTCGAGGTCGAGGGCTATGTGCGCGGCTTCGCGCGCCGTCGGCCCGACGTGGCCGTGTGCGTCCTGCGGTTCGCCAACATCCTCGGGCCCTGCGCCGATTCGCCGCTCGCGGAGTACTTCTCGCTGCCCGTCCTGCCCACGGTCCTCGGCTTCGACCCCCGGCTGCAGTTCGTCCACGAGGACGACGCGATCGAGGTGCTGCGCATGGCCACCGGCGAGCCGGCCCGCTCCACGCTCAACAGCGGCACCTTCAACATCGCGGGAGACGGCGTTCTGCTGCTCTCCCAGGCCGCCCGACGGCTCGGGCGCCCCACCCTCCCCTTCTTCCTGCCCAGCGTCACCTGGGTGGGCTCGGTGCTGCGCTCGGTCGGGGCCCTGGACTTCTCGCCCGAGCAGGTCCGGCTGCTCACCCACGGCCGGGTCGTCGACACCACGCAGATGCGCGAGACGCTGGGCTTCCACCCCCGCTACTCCACTGCGGACGCCTTCGCGGACTTCGCCCGCAGCCGCGGCCCGGGACTGCTGCCGCCCGAGACCCTCGCCCGTACCGTCGACCGGATCGCCGCGCTGGTGCCTGCCGGCCGCAATCAGAACTGAGGAGCGCACCCACCATGGCGGATGCGAAGGTCATCCCGTTCGGCGACGATCCACGGGCCAAGCGGAGGCCCAAGCGGCCCGCGCGCGGCCGGGTCGGCCGGACGTCCGCGCCGCTCACCCCCGTACCGGCGCAGCGGGACGAGCCGCAGCAGCCCGCCGACGTCCAGCCGGTGCCGTCCGGCGCGGCTCAGGCCCCGGAGGAGGGCGGCTGGGACCGGCGGCTGGCGCACGGGCTGAGCTTCCTGCGGCGGCGGATCACGGGCGAGTACGAGGTCGACGACTTCGGCTTCGACGAGGAGCTGACCGAGCAGGTCGTGATGTCCGCGCTGCGGCCGGTCTACGAGAAGTACTTCCGGGTCGAGGTGAAGGGCCTGGAGAACATCCCCGACAAGGGTGCGGCGCTGATCGTCGCCAACCACTCCGGGACGCTCCCGTGGGACGGCCTGATGCTCCAGGTCGCGGTCCACGACCGGCACCCGGCCGCGCGGCACCTGCGGATGCTCGCCGCGGACCTGGTCTTCCGGCTGCCGGTCGTCAACGAGCTCTCCCGCAAGCTCGGGCACACCCTCGCCTGCGCCGAGGACGCCCAAGGGCTGCTGGAGCGCGGGGAGTTGGTGGGGGTGATGCCGGAGGGCTTCAAGGGGATCGGGAAGCCCTTCGCCGAGCGGTACAAGCTGCAGCGCTTCGGCCGGGGCGGGTTCGTCTCCACGGCACTGCGTGCCGGTGCGCCGATCGTGCCGTGCTCGATCGTGGGTGCGGAGGAGATCTACCCCATGGTCGGTAACGCCAGAACGGTGGCACGGCTGTTCGGCTTCCCCTACTTCCCGCTGACGCCGACGTGGCCGTGGCTGGGCCCGCTGGGGCTGGTGCCGCTGCCGACGAAGTGGACGATCCAGTTCGGCGAGCCCATCCCCACGGACGGGTACTCGCCGGAGGCGGCGGACGACCCGATGCTGATGTTCAACCTCACGGACCAGGTGCGGGAAACGATTCAGCACACCCTCTACAAGCTGCTGGTACAGCGGCGGTCGGTGTTCTTCTGAGTCCGAGGGAAGAACACCGACCGCGCTTGTTTCCTACTTGTCTTCCTGGCCGTGGATGCCCAGGCCCGGCAGGACGTCCGGGGGCAGCAGCGGCGGGATGACGATGGGCGGCTTGCCGGACTGCTTGCCGTCCTTGCCCGGGGAGCCGGACGTGCCCGAGCTGTCGGGCGCGGGCTGCAGCAGGCCCGTACCGCCGAGGAGCCCCTCGCCCTCGTCGCGATTGCCCGGGGCGGACGAACGCGGGCTGCTGCTCGGGTGCTTGCCGTCCGTGGTGGACGGGGACTGCGGGGCGGGCGCGGAACGGCCCGCGCTGCCTCCGGCGTGCGGCGAGGCGCTGCCCCGGTCGGGAGCCGCGTGCCTGCCCTTGGGCTGCCGCAGCAGGCCCTGCAGCGGCTCGACTTCATCGTCTATGGCGGTGAAGACCGAATTCACCTTGTCCCCCACATCGGTGAGGGGGAGGGGCAGCCGCTCGCGCAGCTGGCTCCAGCCCTCGCGGTGCGAGGAGGCGAACGAGGACAGCCGGCGGATCGGGCCCAGGGAGCCGTCGCGCTGGTAGGCCGCGTACAGCAGCCGGTGGCCGTTGGCCGCGTCCTCCTGCATGCCGAAGAGGGTGCGGCGGATCTCGCTGAGCGACTCGTGGTCGAGGTGCCCGGAGCGGCCGCGCTCCATGAGGCGGCGGGCCTCGGCCAGGCGCATCGACGCCTGGTCGAGGAAGAGGCCGCCGCGGTCGGCGTCGCCGTCGGCCATGCCGAGCTTGAGGTCCTCGATGCCGCGCTTCAGCCCGTAGAGGGTGTCGCCCGGCAGGGCGTTGGAACTCGCCGACGCCACGCCGCCGAACGCGCCCGCCGCCACGCCCACCGTGAGCCCGCCGGCCGCGAGCCCCTTGGACCAGCGGGAGCGCGGTCGGAGCCGGCCCAGCGGCAGGGCCCGGTGGGCGCCCCGGCCGGTGGCCGCGCCTTCGCGCGGCTGGGGGACCGTGGTGCCGCCGCCCGCGAACTGGCTCTCCATGGCGGCGATCAGCTGGGCCCGCTGGACGGTTTTCACCTCGGGATCCAGCTCGGGGGCCGGCAGTTCGCCGAGCCCGCTCGCCAGGGCCAGCAGCCGGGCCTGTTCGGCGTCCTCCGCCGGTGGTCCGGGCCGTGCAGCCGCCGCGCCCTGGAGGTCCTGTTCCTCCAGGGCCTGGGCGAAGGCGTTCGCCCGCCGGTGCGCCGAAACATTCGCGATCACGGGCGGCACCTCCTCTCGTCATGACGGTCGACTCCCCTGGACACCAGTAGGGTTGCACGCCTTGAGGGCATCCACTCGAACGAGTGAGTAGACAGGGGTTGGGCGCGACCTCGGGAAGTCTGCATCCCGGACAACGAGTGGCGCGGCAGTCGGGTTACGCGGATACGGGGGCGGGGGGAAGCACACACGGTCTCAGCGGGCGTCGTCCGGCAGGAGTCGGGCCAGGGTGCGCACGGCCCGGTACTGGAGGGTCTTGATGGCGCCCTCGTTCTTCCCCATCACCCGGGCGGTCTCGGCGACCGAGAGGCCCTGCAGGAACCGGAGGGTGACGCACTCCTGCTGCTGTGGATTGAGTTTGCGCACCGCCTCCAACAGGGCTGCGTTGGAAAGGGATTCGAGGACGGAGTCCTCCGGGCTGCGCTCGACCTCGTTCGCGTCGAGCATCTCTCCCGTGGTCACTTCGAGCCGGAACCTTGACGACTTGAAGTGGTCGGCGACGAGGTTGCGGGCGATGGTCACCAGCCAGGCGCCGAAGTCCCGGCCCTGCCAGGTGAAGGTGCCGATACGGCGCAGGGCGCGCAGGAACGTCTCACTCGTGAGGTCCTCGGCCGTGGCCCGGCCGCCGACCCGGTAGTAGATGTAGCGGTAGACGGTGTCGGCGTACTGGTCGTAGAGGCGGCCGAAGGCCTCGGCCTCGCCGGCCTGGGCGCGCTCGACCAGGTCCAGCATGCGTGCGCTGTCGCTGTCGGCGCTCGGGCGGCGGGTGGTCGTGGTCGCGGCGGCGCCGCGGCGGGCTCGTCTGCCGACGGCCGCGCTGCTCTCGGCGAGGGCGTAGAGGGGACCGGCCGGGCCGCCGTTCCCTACGGCCGGTCCGGGTGTGGCGAGGGCGGGGACGGCATACGCGGTGGGGACGAAGCCGCGCAGACGGTCGACGACCGCTGCGCGCAGCGTAGCCAGGCCCGAGGCGTCAACCCCGACGTGTGGGTACACGGGACTCCCAGAGGCAGAGCTTCCATCACGTGCAGTGCGGGACCGTTCACTCGCCGTGGGGACAAGTGGGTACCGGTTTGCGTCTGAGGAGAATAACCCTTCGTACAGGCAGCGCTACACCGAGTTGCTCAAATCATCGTTTCCATGCGATCTGAGCCCGATTGCTGCTCGATCAAATATCGAACTCTGAGCGGAAGTTGACCGGTTTTGCCGAGGGTGTGGCCGATTCGGCAGCGTGTTGTGGCAATCCGGACACGCAAGGACTGTCGTGGGCCATGTGGGGGTATGACAACAGGATTGCCTGCGGGGTGAAATCGGTTACGGCCCGTGGCGAGGAGGCGCGCCGGGGCTGTCGCCCGATGTGGTGATGGCGTGGCAACCCCGGGGGGACGGGCCGGAGTTGCCCCCGCCGGGTGTCAGCGGCGGCGCCGGTGCAGGGCGACGGCCGCCGCGGCGCCGCCCGCGAGGGCGCCCACGGCAGCCGCCGCGGGGATGCCGATCTTCGCGGCCTTGCGGCCGGTGCGGTAGTCGCGCAGCCGCCAGCCGTGCTCGCGCGCGTGCTTCTGCAGCCGGCCGTCGGGATTCACCGCATAGGGGTGCCCGACGATCGACAGCATCGGGATGTCGTTGTGGGAGTCGCTGTAGGCGGCGCAGCGGGACAGGTCCAGGCCCTCGGCGGAGGAGAGCGCGCGGACGGCCTCGGCCTTGGCCGGGCCGTGCAGCAGTTCGCCGACGAGCTTGCCGGTGTAGACGCCGCCGACGGACTCGGCGACCGTGCCCAGTGCGCCGGTCAGGCCCAGCCGGCGGGCGATGATCGTGGCGGTCTCCACCGGGGCGGCGGTGACGAGCCAGACCTTCTGTCCGGCGTCCAGGTGGGCCTGGGCGAGGGCGCGGGTGCCGGGCCAGATGCGCTCGGCCATGTACTCGTCGTAGATCTCCTCGCCGATGGTCATCAGCTCGGAGACGCGGTGGCCCTTCACGATGGACAGCACGCTGTCGCGGGCGTCCTGGATGTGCTCGGGGTCCTCCATGCCGGCCAGCCGGAAATAGGCCTGCTGCCAGGCGAAGCGGAGCAGGTCGCGCTTGCCGAAGAAGCGCCGCTTGTAGAGGCCGCGCCCGAAGTGGAACATGGCGGCGCCCTGCATCACGGTGTTGTCGAGGTCGAAGAAGGCGGCCGCCTTTTCGTCGCCCGCGACCGGGAATTCCGGCTCGGGCTGCGCGGGGGTCTCCGGCTCGAGCGGGGCGGACGCCTCGTCGCTCTCCTGGGCGGACTTGCGGGCTGCTTCTGCCGAGGCCTCGCCCGCCAGCACGCTGCGGGCGGTGGCGGAGCGCTTGCGGGAAAGGAGCCATCCGAGTGCGGCCATGCCGTGAGCATAGCCAGTTTGTTCGGAGTATCCGGAGCCGGGACGATGCGATGGCGTGAACACTGCGTATCGGTGCGGCTACCCGGCGGCTATCCGCCCAGTGCCTTGCGCAGCCTGTCCGGATTCACCCGCCAGAAGTCGTGCTGCTCACCGTCGACGAGGACGACCGGAATCTGTTCCCAGTACTTACGGTGCAGTTCCGCGTCCTGCTCGATGTCCTTCTTCTCCCAGCGCGCGCCCAGTTCGCCGCAGACCCGCTCGATCACGGCCTCGGCGTCGTCGCAGAGATGGCAGCCGGGCTTGCCGATCAGAGTGACCATGGAATCGGCGGGGTTCTTGCGGGCGCTACGGCGCAGCAGCGGGCTCATGTCCGTCATTGTGCCGGGTGCCGCCGCGGGGCAGCTGTCGCGCCGTCGTCCCGCAGGGGTCCCGCCGGGTGTCCGGGCGGAGAATCCGGATGCCTGAGTCGACTGCCATCGTGGGCGTTTTGTCCGAAGAGGAAGCAGTGCGGTGAGGAGTGAACGCCCGTGTCCCCGTCGACGCACCTGTGGTGCGCGTGCGGCCTGTGTGACGGTCGCAACGGCGCGGGCATTGGTTCCCGGAGTGGGCCTAAAGACCGCGTGAGCCCGGTCACTTTGCCCGGACAAAGCGGACACCATCTTTGTGCACGCGTTCACAAAGGCATAGCCTGCGTTCGACGGGGCGGTCCTGGGACGAGGCGCCGCCTGCAGCCCCGCTCTACCCGCAGGAGCACCGTGGCAACTGGCCGAACTCACCGACCGGCGACCCGAAGCCGAGGGATTCCCGAGGCCACCGTCGCCCGGCTACCGCTGTATCTGCGTGCGCTGACCGCGCTCTCCGAGCGCTCGGTCCCCACGGTCTCCTCCGAGGAGCTCGCGGCCGCGGCGGGCGTCAATTCCGCCAAGCTCCGCAAGGACTTCAGCTACCTCGGCTCCTACGGCACCCGCGGTGTCGGCTACGACGTCGAGTACCTCGTCTACCAGATCTCCCGCGAACTCGGCCTCACCCAGGACTGGCCGGTCGTGATCGTCGGCATCGGCAACCTCGGCGCCGCCCTGGCCAACTACGGCGGCTTCGCCTCGCGCGGCTTCCGTGTCGCGGCCCTGATCGACGCAGACCCCGCCATGACCGGCCGGCCGGTCGCCGGGCTGCCCGTGCGGCACACCGACGAACTCGAGTCGATCATCGAGGACAACGGCGTCTCCATCGGCGTCATCGCGACCCCCGCCGGTGCCGCGCAGCAGGTCTGCGACCGGCTCGTGGCGGCCGGGGTCACCTCGATCCTCAACTTCGCGCCCACCGTGCTGGCCGTTCCGGAGGGCGTGGACGTCCGCAAGGTCGACCTGTCGATCGAGCTGCAGATCCTCGCCTTCCACGAGCAGCGCAAGGCCGGCGAGGAGACCACCGCGCCGTCCGCCGGTGCCGCAGGCGCCGCCGCGGCGGCCGCCGTTGCCGCGCGCCCGGCCACGGGCGGCAGGAAGGGACCGGAGGGGGACGTCCCCGCCGTGATGCCGGCATGAGCCTCCTGGTCGTCGGACTGAGCCACCGCAGCGCGCCCGTGAGCGTGCTGGAGCGGGCCGCCCTCGCGCGCGAGACGCAGGCGCGCCTGGTGCACGACACGCTGGCCGCCGAGCCCGCCACCGAGGCGGCCGTGCTCGCCACCTGCAACCGCATCGAGCTCTACGCCGACGTGGACAAGTTCCACGCCGGTGTGGCCGAGCTGTCCACGCTGCTCGCCCGGCACTCGGGCGTCGGCCTGGAGGAGCTCACCCCGTACCTGTACGTGCACTACGAGGACCGGGCCGTCCACCACCTCTTCTCGGTGGCGTGCGGGCTGGACTCGATGGTCGTCGGCGAGGGCCAGATCCTCGGCCAGATCAAGGACGCGCTCGCCCTCGGCCAGGAGCTGCACACCGCCGGGCGGCTGCTGAACGACCTGTTCCAGCAGGCCCTGCGGGTGGGCAAGCGCGCCCACAGCGAGACGGGCATCGACAAGGCGGGCCAGTCCCTGGTCACCTTCGGCCTGGAGCGGCTCGCCCGCGACGTGCCGGTGGCCGACTGGATCGCGGGCAAGCGCGCCCTGGTCATCGGCGCAGGCTCGATGTCCTCGCTCGCCGCCGCCACGCTCGCGCGCGCGGGCGTGGCGCACGTGTCCGTCGCCAACCGCACCCTGGACCGGGCCGAGCGGCTCGCCCGGATCCTCACGGAGCCGGGCGCCTCCGGCGGTTCCGGGGGCCTCACGGCCTCGGCAGTGGGGATGGCCGCCGTGGCCGGCGAGCTGGCGCTCGCGGACGTCGTGGTGAGCTGCACGGGTGCAACGGGCCTGGTGCTGACGGCGGACGACGTCCGGGACGCGCTGGCGGCCCGCGGGGCCGCAGACGCTTCCGCCGACGCGACGGACCCGGGTCCGTCGGCCGCCCGCCAGGGCGCCGGCACCGGACTCGCCCTGCTCGACCTCGCCATGCCGCGGGACGTCGACGCCGCCGTGCACCGCATCGGTGGCGCCCGGCTCGTCGACATCGAGACCCTGGCCGAGGCCTCCGCCGACGCCCCCATGGCCGCCGACGTCGACCAGGTGCGCGCCATCGTCTCCGACGAGGTCGCCGCCTTCGGCGCCGCGCAGCGGGCCGCGCACATCACGCCGACCGTGGTCGCCCTGCGCACCATGGCCGCCGGTGTCGTGGCCGGCGAGATGGCCCGGCTCGACGGGCGGCTGCCCGGCCTGGACGACAAGCAGCGCGCGGAGATCACGCAGACCGTGCGCCGCGTCGTCGACAAGCTCCTCCATGCGCCCACCGTGCGGGTCAAGGAGCTCGCCTCCACCCCCGGCGGCGCCGGCTACGCCGATGCGCTGCGGGAACTCTTCGACCTCGATCCGCAGGCCGTGGCTGCCGTCAGCCGCGCCGACACGCGGACCTCACGGGAGCCGTCATGAACGACACCACTACACCGCTGCGCCTCGGCACCCGCCGCAGCAAGCTGGCCATGGCCCAGTCGGGGCAGGTCGCCGAGGCAGTGCAGCAGCTCACCGGCCGCCCCGTCGAGCTGGTCGAGATCACCACGTACGGCGACGTCTCGCGCGAGCACCTCGCGCAGATCGGCGGCACCGGCGTCTTCGTCTCCGCGCTGCGCGACGCACTGCTCGCGGGTGAGATCGACTTCGCCGTGCACTCGCTGAAGGACCTGCCGACCCACCAGCCGGACGACCTCGCGCTCGCCGCGATCCCGGTCCGCGTGGACCCGCGCGACGTGCTGGTGGCCCGCGACGGGCTGACTTTCGAGGAACTTCCGGACGGCGCCCGCATCGGAACCGGCTCGCCGCGCCGCATGGCGCAGCTCAACTCCTGGGCGCGCACGCTCGGACGGCGCATCGAGACCGTGCCGATCCGCGGCAACATCGACACCCGGCTCGGCTACGTCGCCAAGGGCGAGCTGGACGCCGTCGTGCTCGCCGCCGCCGGTCTGACCCGCCTCGGCAGGATCGGGGACGCCACCCAGTTCCTGGAGACCGACGCAGTTTTGCCCGCCCCCGGCCAGGGGGCCCTGGCGATCGAGTGCGCCGCGACCAACGCGCCCCTCGCCGCCACGCTCGCCGAGCTCGACGACCCGTACACGCGGGCCGCCGTGACCGCCGAGCGTTCCCTGCTCGCCGCCCTGGAGGCCGGCTGCAGTGCACCCGTGGGCGCACTGGCCGACCTTCTGGCCGTCGGGCAGGTTGTCACCGAAATGCGCCTGCGCGGCGTCGTCGGCACCACCGACGGCTCCACGCTGGTGCAGCTGTCCATCACCGGTCCCGTGCCGGCGTCCAGCGAAGAGGCAGTTGCCATGGGGCAGTTGCTCGCCGCGGAGATGCTCGACAAGGGTGCGGCCGGTCTTATGGGGGAGCGAGCACTTTGAACCCCACCGCCCCGAACCACCCCACGCACGGGCACGTCACCTTCCTCGGTGCCGGACCCGGAGACCCGGGACTGCTGACGCTGCGCGCCGTGGAGGCGCTGGCGGCCGCGGACGTCCTGATCGCCGATCCGCAGGTGCTCGACGTGGTGCGCACGCATGCGCGCGCCCATGTGGACATGCCTGCGCAGACGGTTACTGACGAGGCATCAAAAACCGCGGACATCCCCGTACTCAGGGACACGGCCAATCTTGTCATGTCGGCCGCGCGCGGCGGCAAGCGGGTCGTCCGTGCCGTGCTCGGCGACCCCGGGCTCGACGGCAACGCCGCCGACGAGATGCTGGCCTGCGCCGACGGCGGCATCACCTTCGAGGTCGTGCCGGGCGTCGCCACGGCCGTCGGCGTGCCCGCGTACGCCGGTGTGCCGCTGCGCGACGGCCAGGGCGGCGACGTCCGTTTCGTCGACGCCCGCACCGCCACCGCCACCTGCTGGAGCGAGGTCGGCGCGAGCGAGACCACCGCGGTCGTCTCCACCACGCTCGACGCGGTCGTCTCCGCGGCCGGCGAGCTGGTCTCCGCCGGGCGCAAGCCCGAGACGCCGGTGAGCGTCACCGTGGCCGGCACCACCACCCGCCAGCGCACCTGGACCGCCACCCTCGGCACGGTCGCCCAGGTGCTCAAGGCCGCCAAGGTGCTGCCCTCGCCCGACGGCCGGCAGCCCGTCATAGCCGTGGTCGGCGAGCGCAGCGCGGCCGCACGGCGCGACCGGCTCTCGTGGTTCGAGTCCAAGCCGCTCTTCGGCTGGAACGTCCTCGTCCCGCGGACCAAGGAGCAGGCCGCCTCGCTCTCCGACCAGCTCCGCTCGTACGGCGCCGTGCCGCACGAGGTGCCGACCATCGCCGTCGAACCGCCGCGCACCCCGCAGCAGATGGAGCGCGCGGTCAAGGGCCTGGTCACCGGCCGCTACGAGTGGATCGCCTTCACGTCCGTCAACGCCGTCAAGGCGGTGCGCGAGAAGTTCGAGGAGTACGGGCTCGACGCGCGCGCCTTCGCCGGCATCAAGGTCGCGGCCGTCGGCGAGCAGACCGCCCGGTCGCTGATCGAGTTCGGCGTCAAGCCGGACCTGGTGCCCAGCGGCGAGCAGTCGGCCGCCGGCCTGCTGGAGGACTGGCCGCCCTACGACCCGGTCTTCGACCCGATCGACCGCGTCTTCCTGCCGCGCGCCGACATCGCCACCGAGACCCTGGTGGCCGGCCTGATCGAGCTGGGCTGGGAGGTCGACGACGTCACGGCCTACCGGACCGTGCGCGCCTCGCCGCCGCCGGCCGAGACCCGCGAGGCGATCAAGGGCGGCGGCTTCGACGCCGTGCTGTTCACCTCGTCCTCCACCGTGCGGAACCTGGTCGGCATCGCCGGCAAGCCGCACAATGTCACCGTCATCGCCTGCATCGGACCGGCCACCGCGAAGACCGCGGAGGAACACGGCCTGCGGGTGGACGTGCTGTCGCCCGAGCCCTCGGTGCACAAACTCGCCGAGGCGCTCGCGGAGTTCGGCGCGGCCCGGCGCGACGCGGCCCTGGAGGCCGGCGATCCGGTCACCCGTCCGAGCGAGCGACGGCCCGGATCGCGCAGAAGGGCACGGAGTTGAGCACGACGTACGGAACCTTCCCCGGATCGCGGCCCCGCCGGCTGCGCACCACGCCCGCCATGCGGCGCATGGTCGCGGAGCACCGGCTGGACCCGGCCGACCTGATCCTGCCCGCCTTCGTGCGGGAGGGCATCGCCGAGCCGGTGCCGATCTCCGCCATGCCGGGGGTCGTCCAGCACACCCGCGACACGCTGCGCAAGGCCGCGGTCGAGGCGCTGGAGGCGGGCGTCGCCGGGATCATGCTCTTCGGCGTGCCCGAGGACGCGAAGAAGGACGCCCTGGGCACCGCCGGGACGGACCCCGACGGCATCCTCCAGGTCGCCATCCGGGACGTGAAGGCGGAGGTCGGCGACGAGCTCGTCATCATGTCCGACCTCTGCCTGGACGAGTACACCGACCACGGCCACTGCGGCGTGCTCGACGGGCAGGGCCGCGTGGACAACGACGCGACGCTGGAGCGCTACGCCGAGATGGCGCAGGTCCAGGCCGACGCGGGCGTCCATGTGGTGGGCCCCAGCGGCATGATGGACGGCCAGGTCGGCGTTATCCGCGACGCCCTCGACCAGACCGGGCACGAGGACGTCTCCGTCCTCGCCTACACGGCCAAGTACGCGTCCGCGTTCTACGGGCCCTTCCGCGAGGCCGTCGGCTCGTCCCTCCAGGGCGACCGCAAGACCTACCAGCAGGACCCGGCGAACGCCCGCGAATCGCTGCGCGAGCTGGAGCTGGACCTCGCCGAGGGCGCCGACATGGTGATGGTCAAGCCGGCGCTGCCGTACCTGGACGTGCTGCAGCGGGTCGCGGACTCCGTGGACGTGCCGGTGGCGGCGTACCAGATCTCCGGCGAGTACGCGATGATCGAGGCGGCGGCCGCCAACGGGTGGATCGACCGCGACCGCGCGATCCTCGAGGCCCTCACCGGCATCAAGCGGGCCGGTGCGAACATGATCCTGACGTACTGGGCGACCGAGGTCGCGCGGGGGCTGTAAGGGCCTGGGCAGGGGGTGACGGGCCGAAAGCGCCCGTCACCCACACAGGTTGAGTCTCCGGGAATCGGGCTTGATCCGGCGTTCGCAAACCAACATGACTACTGTGCGTGTCAGGATGCTTACGCTACGGAGGCGTGCATGAGTCATGATCCCGAACTCACGGATGACTGGGAGTACACGCTCCAGGTCCCTCCCGACCCCATGGCGCCGTGCATCGCACGGCGCACCCTGCGCACCATCTTCGAGGAACACGGATTCCTCGAACTGGCCGACACCGCCGAGCTGCTGACCTCCGAGCTCGTCACCAACGCCTACCGCTACAGCGACGGCCCCGCCTCCGTCCGCGTCAAACGCGAGGGCGACCGCGTGCGCGTCGCCGTCTGGGACACCAACCCCCGCCTCCCCGCGCTCGACACCGTCTCCCTCCCCGACGCCGAGACCGAGGCCGAACAGGGGCGCGGGCTCGGGCTGGTGCAGTGGTGCGCCGACAGCTGGGGCGGATTCGCCCTGCGCGACCAGCCCCAGGGGCTCGTCGGCAAGCTCATCTGGTTCGAACTCGGTGCCGGAGCGGGCGCCGGTGTGCGACAGGGCCCCTCCCGGTCCGGGAAGGGCCCTGTCGCATAAGGCAGTTGAGAGGCGGCTGCCTACAGGCGCTCGGGCGTCCGCAGGCCCAGCAGCGCCATACCCTGCCGCAGGGTGCGCGCCGTCAGGTCGCACAGGAACAGACGGTTCTCCACGAGCTCCGCCGACTCCGCCTTGAGCACCGGGCACTGGTCGTAGAACGTCGTGTACGCCGACGCCAACTGGTACAGGTACGCGGCCAGCTTGTGCGGCTCGTAGGTCTCCGCCGCCCCCGCCAGGATCTCCGCGAACTCGTCCAGGTGCAGCGCCAGCGCGCGCTCCGCCGGGGCCAGCGCCAGCTCCGGGTGCGCCTTCGGGGAGACGTCCCCCGCCTTGCGCAGGATCGACTGGATCCGCGCGTACGCGTACTGGAGGTAGACGCTGGTGTCGCCGTTGAGCGAAACCATCTGGTCCAGATCGAACTTGTAGTCGCGGATGGCCGACGTCGACAGGTCCGCGTACTTCACCGCGCCGATGCCCACCTGCGCGGCGCGCTCGGCGATCTCCTCCTCGGAGAGGTCCTGCGCCTTCTCGCGCACCACCGTCGCCGCGCGCTCCACGGCCTCGTCCAGCAGGTCCACCAGACGCACCGTCTCGCCCTCACGGGTCTTGAACGGCTTGCCGTCCTTGCCCAGCACCGTGCCGAACGCCAGCTGCACGGCCTTGACTTCGCCATTCAGCCAGCCCGCCCGGCGGGCCGTCTCGAAGACCATCTTGAAGTGCAGCGACTGCCGCGCGTCCACCACGTAGATCAGGGTGTCCGCGCCCAGTTCCTGCACGCGGTTGCGGATCGCCGACAGGTCCGTCGCCGCATAGCCGAAACCGCCGTCCGACTTCTGCACGATCAGCGGCACCGGGTTGCCGTCGGGACCCTTGACGTCCTCGAAGAACACGCACAGCGCGCCCTCCGACCGCACCGCGACGCCGGACTCCTCCAGCAGGCGGCACGTCTCGGCCAGCATGTGGTTGTAGCCGGACTCGCCGACCACGTCCGCGTCCTCGATCGTCATGTCCAGCTTGTCGAAGACCGAGTAGAAGTAGATCTTCGACTCGTCGACGAACCGCTGCCACAGCGCGAGCGTCTCCTCGTCGCCCGCCTGCAGGTCCACCACGCGGCGGCGCGCACGCTCCTTGAAGTCCGCATCCGCGTCGAACAGCGCACGCGAGGCCTTGTACAGGCGGTTGAGGTTCGACATCGCCTCCTCGCCCGAGGCGGCCTGGTCCTGCTCGCCCTCGTGGTCCAGCTCGTGCGGGTGCTCCAGCAAGTACTGGATGAGCATGCCGAACTGGGTGCCCCAGTCGCCGATGTGGTGGCGGCTGACGACCTTCTCGCCCGCGAACTCCAGGATCTTCACGACGGCATCGCCGATCACCGCCGACCGCAGGTGACCGACGTGCATCTCCTTGGCCACGTTCGGCTGGGCCCAGTCGATGACCGTCGTGCCCGGCTTCTCCTTCAACGGCACGCCCAGACGCGCGTCCGCGACCCGCGCCGCCAGCGTCTCGGTGATCGCCCGGTCCGAGACCGTGATGTTCAGGAAGCCCGGGCCCGAGACCTCGATCTCCTCGATCAGACCACCGGCCGGCAGGCCCTCGACGACCTTGGCCGCCAGCTCCCGCGGATTGCCCTTGAGCCTCTTCGCCAGCGCCAGCATGCCGTTGGCCTGGAAGTCCGCCCGGTCGCTCCGTCGCAGCAGCGGGTCGGCGGAACCGGCCTCCGGCAGGGCGGCCGAGAGGGCGTCCGAGATGCGCTGCTGGAGCGTGGAAGCGAGAGAGGGAACCGAAGCCATGGGATGGGTGCCATTCCGGTAGACGGCATTGTGGTGATGGCACCGAGTATCCCATGCGCCTACCACGGCACTCCGGGAATTCCCGGCCGCCCCGGGCAACCCCGGAACCCGTGCCGCCGTCTGGGACAATGGTCATGCCAGGACCGTCAGGAAGGAAGTGCCGTGGCTCAGGCTCAGAGCAACGAGGCCGACTGGGTCTCCCGATTCGCCGACGAGGTCATCGCCGAAGCGGAGCGCCGCGCACCCGGCAAACCGATCACCGTCGCCTCGGGACTGTCGCCCTCCGGCCCGATCCACCTGGGCAACCTGCGCGAGGTCATGACCCCGCACCTGGTCGCCGACGAGATCCGCCGCCGCGGCCACCAGGTCCGTCACCTGATCTCCTGGGACGACTACGACCGCTACCGCAAGGTCCCGGCCGGCGTCCCCGGCATCGACGAGTCCTGGGCCGCCCACATCGGCAAGCCGCTCACCTCCGTGCCCGCCCCGGCCGGCTCCGAGTACCCCAACTGGGCCGAGCACTTCAAGGCCGCCATGGTCGCCTCGCTCGCCGAGCTCGGCATCGAGTACGACCCGATCAGCCAGACCGAGCAGTACACCTCCGGTGTCTACCGCGAGCAGATCCTGCACGCGATGAAGCACCGCGGCGACATCGACGCGATCCTCGACCAGTACCGGACGAAGGACAAGGCGACCGGCAAGCCGAAGAAGCAGCAGCAGAAGCCCGTCGACGAGGCCGAGCTGGAGGCCGCCGAGGGCTCCGGCGCCGCCGCCGAGGACGACGGCAGCGCGGGCACCGCGGGCTACTTCCCGTACAAGCCCTACTGCGCCGCCTGCGAGCGCGACCTCACCACCGTCACCGCCTACGACGACGGGACCACCGAGCTCGCCTACACCTGCGTGTGCGGTCACTCCGAGACCGTCCTGCTCAGCGAGTTCAACCGCGGCAAGCTGGTCTGGAAGGTCGACTGGCCCATGCGCTGGGCCTACGAGGGCGTCGTCTTCGAGCCCTCCGGCGTCGACCACTCCTCGCCCGGCTCCTCCTTCGTCGTCGGCGGCCAGATCGTCCGCAAGGTCTTCGGCGGCGAACAGCCCATCGGCCCGATGTACGCCTTCGTCGGCATCAGCGGCATGGCCAAGATGTCCTCCTCCAAGGGCGGCGTCCCCACCCCCGGCGACGCGCTGAAGATCATGGAGGCGCCGCTGCTGCGCTGGCTCTACGCCCGCCGCAAGCCCAACCAGTCCTTCAAGATCGCCTTCGACCAGGAGATCCAGCGCCTCTACGACGAGTGGGACAAGCTGGAGAGCAAGGTCGCCGACGGCACCGTGCTCCCCGCCGACGCCGCCGCCCACAGCCGCGCCGTTCGCACCGCGGCCGGCGAGCTGCCGCGCACCCCGCGCCCGCTCCCGTACCGCACGCTCGCCTCCGTCGCCGACATCACCGCCGGCCACGACGAGCAGACGCTGCGCATCCTCAGCGACCTCGACCCCGAGAACCCGGTCACCGGCCTCGACGAGGTCCGCCCCCGGCTCGACCGCGCCGAGCACTGGATCAACACCCAGGTCCCGGCCGAGTCCCGCACCATCGTCCGCGAGGAGCCCGACACCGAGCTCCTCGCCTCCCTCGACGGCCAGGCGCGCGAATCCCTGCGCCTGCTGCTCGACGGGCTCGACGACCACTGGTCGCTCGACGGGCTCACCACGCTCGTCTACGGCGTGCCCAAGGTCCAGGCCGGCCTGGAGCCGGACGCCAAGCCCACCCCCGAGCTCAAGGTCGCCCAGCGGTCCTTCTTCGCCCTGCTCTACCACCTGCTGGTGAGCCGGGACACCGGCCCGCGCCTGCCCACGCTGCTGCTCGCCGTGGGCGCCGACCGCGTGCGCAAGCTGCTCGCCGCGTAGGCACGACGACGAAGAGGGCCGCTCCCGGAATCCGGGAGCGGCCCTCTTCGTTCGTTCGCTACTTCTTGTTGGCGTTGCCCACCGCCGTCACGACCTGCTTGGCCGCGTCCTGGGCGTTCTTCGTCATGTCGCCGGCGTCGGGCGTCTTCGCGCCCTCGTAGCCCGCGCCGCTGTACTTCACGGTGATGACGACGTTGGCCGTGCGGGCCACCACCGTCTCGTTCTGGAAGTCGTTGTCGTCCTTCTTCGTCTGCGACGAGACCGTGGTGGCCTCGTCGCCGATGCCGGACGTCTTCTCCGACTTCGCGTCCTTGGCGCCGTCCGCGGTCGTCGCCGCCGTCGCCTGCTTCGCGGCGAAGTCCGTGGCACGCTTCTCGCCCGTGCCGAGGGTGGGGTCCGAGGCGAATCGCTTCAGCGAGACCGTCAGCGAACGGAACTGCTGGTTCTTGACGTCCTCGGAGTTCAGGCCGCTCCAGAAGCAGCTCGCCGAGTCGTTGACGTCACTGGAGGGCAGCGCCTTGCCCTCCTTCTTGTCCGCCTTCGGCACCAGGTTGTCGATGGCCTTCTCGTCGAGGGTCTTGCAGACCTCCGGCAGCTTGGCGAACGCCGCCGCCTTCACCGTCGGCGTGGCGTTGGGCGTGGCCGACTGGGACGGCTTGCCCGATTCCTTCTTCTCGCCGCCGCCCCCGCCCGACGAGCAGCCGGTGGCGACGAGCATCACCGGTACTGCGGCGCAGGCGAGGATTCGGGCGAGTCGCGGGGCTGTACGTCGGTGCATGGGTCCTTCGCTCATTCGATGGGGGATGTCGCGTGGGAGTTGTCGCGTTACGCGGCACGGTACGCGGCCCGCGCCCGGCACAGGCCCGATCGGGGCGGTACTCGCCGGGGCGGTGCGCCGGAGTGCGCTAATTGCCGAAGTGCCCCGCGTCGAGCTCACGGGCCAGGCCGTGGGCCTTGCCCTGCAGGTCCTGGGCGGAGGGTACGTGCTGCTTGTCCGTCGACCACTGGTCGTACGCGATCGTCACCAGCACGTTGGACGACCGGAAGACGACCGTCACGTCACGGTGCACGCCCGAGGCCGCCGTGGCCAGCCGGTCGTCGATGAACGCGTCGTCCCCGAGGTCGTCGAGCGTCCGCGGCGCCAGGGCCGGGTCCGCGGAGGGGGAGGCGGAGGCCGAGGGGGACGCGGCGGGGGAGGCCGACAGCTGCGGGCCGGGTGCGTTGCCGATGCTCGGACTCGCCGAGGGCGTTGTGGGCGCGGAGGGCGCGGAGGCGCTCGGGGAGGGCGAGCCGGAGGCCGCCGGGATGTGCGCGGCGGTGGCCTGGCGCGCGTAGAGCTGCTCGGCGCGGGCCTCGTCGCTCACGCCCGGCTGGTACGACACCACGCGCTCGAAGTCGACCGACAGGTGCCGGGCGCCGTCCGGCGACTCCACCTTCCAGCGGCAGCCGACGCGGCGGTCGGTGTCGTAGGTGATCGTGGGCTGGCCCTTGTAGAGCTTGTCGGCGCCGGCATCGTCGTCGTCGGTCGCGGTCGCGCCGTCCGGCAGCATCCGGCGCAGCGTGTCCCGCCCGACGTAGCTGCACGGCTCGGGGAGGCTGTGGTACTTCCCCGGCTGCGCGGCGGGTGCCGAGGCCCCCGCGCGTCCCGGCCTGGCATCGTCGGCCCCGCCCGTGGCCCCGGACCCCGAACTGCATCCCGCGAGCCCGGCCGCGAGCACGACCGCGGCCAGTGCGGCTGCCGGTGCGTACGCCCTGTGCTGCACTGTCCGTGGCTCCCTTCGCCGAAAACTGGTTGCCCCCGCACGGCGGCGGCCGGGAACAATGTCTACAGCACGGGCCGCCACGCCCGCCGGTTCGCTGTCGCGGATGAGCGGTTGGTCCGGCTTTTTGCTTTATCGACATTTTTCGGGGGAATGAGGAAGGTATGTCCTACACCGAGGTGCCCGGCGCCCGGGTGCCCATCCGCATGTGGGCGGATCCCGCCACGGTGGAGCCGGTCGCCATGCAGCAGCTGCGCAACGTCTCCACCCTGCCGTGGATCGAGGGCCTGGCCGTCATGCCCGACGTCCACTTCGGCAAGGGGGCGACGGTCGGCTCCGTGATCGCCATGCGCGGAGCGGTGTGCCCGGCTGCGGTCGGTGTGGACATCGGCTGCGGCATGTCCGCGGTGAAGACGTCGCTCACGGCGAACGACCTGCCGGGCGACCTGTCGCGCCTCCGCTCGCGGATCGAGGCGGCGATCCCGGTCGGCTTCGCCATGCACGACGATCCGGTCGACCCGCGCCGCCTGCACGGCCTGCCGACGGCGGGGTGGGACGACTTCTGGGGGCGGTTCGACGGGGTGGCCGAGGCGGTCAAGTTCCGGCAGGGGCGGGCGCTGAAGCAGATGGGTTCGCTCGGCGGCGGAAATCACTTCTGCGAAGTCTGCATCGACGGCGAGGGCTCGGTGTGGCTGATGCTGCACTCCGGCTCCCGCAACATCGGCAAGGAGCTGGCCGAGTACCACATAGGCCAGGCGCGGAAGCTGTCGCACAACCAGAACCTGGTGGACCGCGACCTCGCCGTGTTCCTTGCGGACACCCCGGAGATGCAGGCCTACCGGCACGACCTGTTCTGGGCGCAGGAGTACGCGCGGCACAACCGCGAGATCATGATGGCCCTGTTCCGGGACGTGGTCCGCAAGGAGTTCGCGAAGGCGAAGGTGGCGTTCGAGCCGGTCATCTCCTGCCACCACAACTACGTGGCCGAGGAGACCTACGAGGGCGTCGACCTGCTGGTCACCCGCAAGGGTGCGATCCGCGCGGGCGGCGGCGAGTACGGCATCATCCCGGGCTCGATGGGCACGGGTTCGTACATCGTGCGCGGTCTGGGCAACGAGGAGTCGTTCAACTCCGCCTCGCACGGCGCCGGCCGGCGGATGAGCCGCAACGCCGCGAAGAAGCGGTTCTCCGAGCAGGACCTGGCGGATCAGACGCGGGGCGTCGAGTGCCGCAAGGACCGCGGCGTGGTCGACGAGATCCCGGCCGCGTACAAGCCCATCGAGCAGGTCATGGAGCAGCAGCGGGACCTCGTCGAGGTCGTGGCGAAGCTCAAGCAGGTCGTGTGCGTGAAGGGTTGACGGGCGCGGGCGGCCGGAAGGCCGCCCGGACGGCCAACACCGGCCCCGTTACCGTCGGTTGACACAACGTTCACTCCATCCCCCCTCCCCCCGACGCATACGCGCCCCGAGAGTCGGAATGGTCACTCTGTGGCTTCACCCGACTCCAGGGAGGGACATTCATGCCTGATCTGACACGGCGCAGACTGCTCGGTACGGCGGCGGGCGCGGCCGGCGGCGGGGCGGCGTTGGCGTTGCTGCCGCCCAGTGTGCAGCGGGCCGTGGCGGCGGGGGCCGCTGCGGGCGGTTCGCTCGCGGACGTGAAGCACGTGGTTCTGCTGATGCAGGAAAACCGTTCGTTCGACCACTACTTCGGCACCCTCAAGGGCGTCCGCGGCTTCGCCGACCCGCATGCGCTGAAGCTGCCGAACGGGCGCAGTGTGTTCCACCAGCCCGACAAGGAGAACCCCAAGGGCTATCTGCTGCCCTTCCGTCTCGACACGCGCAAGACGAGCGCGCAGGCGATCCCGTCCACGAGCCACGAGTGGGGCGTTCAGCACGAGGCGTGGAACGGCGGGAGGATGGACCGGTGGTTGCCGGCGCACCGCAGACCCGACGCGGACGGGAAGGACGCCCCGTACGTGATGGGGTACCACACGCGCGAGGACATCCCGTTCCAGTTCGCTCTCGCGGAGACGTTCACCGTCTGCGACAACTACTTCTGTTCGGTCTTCGGGCCGACCTGGCCCAACCGGCTGTACTGGATGACGGGCACGATCGACCCGGGCGGGACCCGGGGCGGGCCCGTCGTCGACAACACCGCGCCGTCGCCGTACCGCTGGACCACCTACGCGGAGCGGCTGCAGGCGGCGGGGGTCAGCTGGCGGGTGTACCAGCAGGAGGACAACTACGGCACGAACATGCTGGAGGAGTTCCGGCAGTTCAAGCACCTCAAGCCGGGCAACCCGCTGTACGACCGCGGGGTGCGCAAGACGCCGGAGGGGACGTTCGAGGCGGACGCCCGCAACGACCGGCTGCCGGCCGTCTCGTGGATCCTGCCGACGGGGCACCAGTCCGAGCACCCGGACTACATGCCGGCGGCGGGTGCGGACTTCGTGGCGAAGAAGATCGAGGCCATCGCCGACAATCCGGAGGTGTGGCGGAAGACGGTCTTCGTCCTCAACTACGACGAGAACGACGGGCTGTTCGACCATGTGCCGCCGCCGGTACCGCCGAAGGGGACGAGGGACGAGTACGTGAAGGGGCTGCCGATCGGCGGCGGGTTCCGGGTGCCGTGTCTGATCGTCTCGCCGTGGACGGTGGGCGGCTGGGCGGCGGGCGAGGCCTTCGACCACACGTCGACGCTGCGGTTCCTGGAGCGGGTGACGGGCGTGCGGGAGCCGAACATCAGCGCCTGGCGGCGGCGGGCGTTCGGGGATCTGACGTCGGCGTTCGGGTTCGGGGCGCCGGCCGGGAAGGCGCCGGGCGTTCCGGGTGACACCGCGGAGCAGCTGCGGCAGGCGGAGTGGGAGGTCTCCCACCTGCCGAAGCCGAAGCTGCCGGGGGCCGACCAGCACGAGCCGCGGCAGGAGCCGGGGACCCGGCCCCGGAGGTGACGGTCCCGCTCAGTCGGTCCGGTCCCGCTGTGCGTAGTCCTGGCGCAGTTGCCGCCAGCGGTTGAGGGTCCAGCGGGACCAGTCGGCGGGGTGGCCCGCCAGGGCCTGCAGCAGGTACTCGAAGTGGTGGTGCCAGCCTGCGAGGCAGTCGAGGCGGTCGTCGGTGGTGCCGGTGCGCTCGTTGGTGAAGTGCAGCAGGGTGCCGCCGACGCTGGCGGGGGCGTGTTCGAGGTCGAAGCGGATGCGGCCGTGGACGGCGACGGTGTACTCGACGCACCGCGGCGGGTCCCAGACGGTGACGTGGCCGGGGGCGACCGTGGCCGTGCCCTCCGTGTCGGTGTTGAGCCAGCGCAGCGTGATGGCGCCGCCTTCGCGCTGCTCGAAGGGTTCGGCGGCGGCGAGCCAGGCGGGCAGGCCCTCGGGGGTGGCGATGGCCTGCCAGACCTGGTCCAGGGGGTACGGGAGCGACAGTTCGTACCGCAGGGTGTGGCTGTCGCCCTCCGTCTCGGACGTGCCGTACGGGGAGGGGATCTCCATGGTCCAGACCTACCATGCAGGTCTGGGTCGCGCCCTTCGGAGCCCCTCAGACTCCGGCGTAGGAGTGCTTGCCGCCGAGGAAGATGTTCACCCCGTAGTAGTTGAACAGGTAGCAGGCGAAGGCCAGCAGGGCGAGGTAGGCGGCCTTGCGGCCCTTCCAGCCGGCGGTGGCCCGGGCGTGCAGGTAGCAGGCGTAGGCGACCCAGGTGATGAAGGCCCAGACCTCCTTGGGGTCCCAGCCCCAGTAGCGGCCCCAGGCGGCCTCGGCCCAGATCGCGCCCGCGATGATCGTGAACGTCCACAGCGGGAAGACCGTGGCGTTGATGCGGTAGGCGAACTTGTCGAGCGTCGCGGCCGAGGGCAGGCGGGACATGATGTTGCCCCAGGCGCCGCCGGCCTCGCGGCCCTCGGCGAGCTTGGCCTCGTAGCTGTCGCGGAAGAGGTAGAAGAGCGTCGAGACCGAGGCGACCCACATCGCGGCACCGCAGAAGATCGCACAGGAGACGTGGATCCACAGCCAGTACGAGTGCAGGGCGGGCACGAGCTGGTCGCTGTCGGTGTAGAGCACGGAGACGGCGAGGCCGAGATCGAGCAGGATCGAGGTGACCAGCGGCAGGCCGAGCCAGCGGACGTTCTTCTTCATGAGGAGCATCACGAGGTAGACCGCGACGGCGACCGAGCCGAAGGTGGTCGAGAACTCGTACATGTTGCCCCAGGGGGCACGCTGCACGGACAGGGCGCGGGTGAGCACGCCGCCCGCGTGGAAGAGCCAGGCGAGGACGGTGAGCGAGACGGCGATGCGGCCGTAGAGGTCGCCCTTCTCGCTGGTGCCGGCGGCGCCGGGGCCGTCGGGGACGTCCCGGCTGCCGGGGGCGGAGCGGGTGACGACCTTGGGGCGCTCCAGGACGGCGGTGCCGCCGCCCTGTTCGGCGCTGCGCGTGGTGACGGCGACCGTGGTGGTCTGCCGCGCCTCGGCGGTGAGGGCGGCTGCCGTGCGGCCGACGGCGCTGCGGCTGCCGAAGACCCACTCGGTGATGTGCGCGAGGAAGGCCAGGGTGTAGACGGCCATGGCCGAATAGATCAGATAGTTGCTGATGTGGGCCAGGTTCTCGTTGGCCGCGGCGGCGAGGATCACGCGCGCGCTCCTTCGGACGGTTCGGCGGGGTCTGCGGAGTCTGTTGCGCCGGCCGCGGGCGGGGCGTCGGGCTGCAGGGCGGCGGCGATGTCCCCGAGCTCCTCGGGGAGCTTGGCGGACTCGCTGCGGCCGAGGCCGGCGAGTTCCACGACCGTGCGGCCGTCGTCGCCGGGCAGGGCCCGGACCCAGACGCGGCGGCGCTGGATGAACAGCGAGCCGGCCAGGCCGACGACCGCGGCGACGGCGCCGGCGAGGGCCCACTCGTCGCCGGGCTTCTGGGAGACCTGGAAGGTGGCCCACTGCTTGATGCCGTCGAAGTGCAGGGTGCCGGCGCCGTCGGGCAGCGTCATGGTGTCGCCGACCGTGAGCAGCTTGGCGAAGGGCGAGCCGTCCTTCTCCGTGTACTGCTTCATCTTCGACACGTCGAGCTGGTAGACGCTCTGCGGGACGCCGGAGTCGATGCCGAGGCTGCCCTTGTAGGCGGTGAGCACCAGGCCCGGGTTGTCCAGGGCGGGGAACTGGGACAGCATCGTGCCGGTCTTCAGGTCCATGGTGGGGACGAAGTTGCCCTTGAAGCCGACCTGGACCTTGTTGCCGTCCTTATCCTTCATGTCGGGGACCTTGGCGACGGTGGTCTCGGTGACGTTGCTGTCGAGGGGCAGCGCGGGCATGGCGCCCTTGAAGGCGATGTTGCCCTGGCCGTCGCGGAAGGTGACCATCGGCGCGTAGCCGTGGCCGATCAGGTAGACCTTGGAGCCGGCGGTCTCGAGCGGGTCGTTGACCTTGATGGTGGCCTTGCGGGTGCTGCCGTCGGAGCCGTCCGAGTACGTGATGTGGGCGGCGTAGTCGCGCGGGGTGCCCTTCTGCGGGCCGGTGCGCTCGTAGCTTCCGGAGAAGCTGTCGAGGGTGAAGCTGAAGGGGTCGAGGTCGTCGGCGCGGAAGAGCGAGCCGGACTTGAAGTCGTCGTACTGGGTGAGGGTGTTGGCGAAGCCGTCGCCCTCGACGACGAGCTTGCCGCCCTCGGACTTCCACAGCTGTCCGGTGGCGAAGGCGAGCAGCAGGACGATGAGCGAGATGTGGAAGAGGAGGTTGCCGGCCTCGCGCAGGTAGCCCTTCTCGGAGGCGACCGCCGTCCCGGAGCGTTCGACGCGGAAGCGGCGGCGGCGCAGCACCTTCTCGGCCGCGGCCAGCACCTGCTCGGGTGCGGCGTCGGTGTGCCAGGTGGCGTGCGCGGGCATGCGGGTGAGCAGGCGGGGGGCGGCCGGGGGGCGGCCGCGGAGCTGGCCGACGAACTGCCAGGTGCGCGGGACGATGCAGCCGATGAGCGAGATGAACAGCAGGATGTAGATCGCGGAGAACCACACCGAGCTGTAGACGTGGAAGAGCTGGAGCTTCTCGTAGACCGGCGTCAGCGTCTTGTGGCTGTCCTTCCACGCCTGGGCCTTGACCTCGTCGACGCTGCTCTGCGGGACGAGGGAGCCGGGGATGGTGGCGAGGGAGAGCAGGAAGAGCAGGATCAGGGCGACCCGCATGGAGGTGAGCTGCCGCCAGAACCAGCGCGCCCAGCCGAGGCCCTCGCGGGCGGTCCAGGCCAGGGCGCCGAGCGCGCCGGGTTTGCGGACGCCGCCGAAGGAGCCGGGCACGGCGGTGCCGGTGCCTCCGGCGGCGTCGGCGGTGTCCTCGGCCGGAGCCGTGGACAGGGCGGCGCGTGCGGCGGTCTCGTCCGCCTCGGTGCCGGCGGAGTCCGCGGCGGGGCTCTCGGTGCCCGTGGCATCCATGGTGCTGTCGCTCCTGGCCATTGTCAGATTCCCGGGGTGAAGTTCGCGGTCCACGTCTGCAGCTCCTGGACCATGCTGTCCCACACCCCTGTCACGAGGAGCACGCCGACGGCGACGAGCATCCCGCCGCCCAGCCGCATGACCCAGGCGTAGTGCCGTTTGACCCAGCCGAAGGTGCCGAGTGCGCGGCGGAAGGCCACGGCGGCGAGCACGAAGGGCACGCCGAGTCCGGCGCAGTACGCGACGGTGAGCAGGGCCCCCCGTCCGGCGCTGGCCTGGTTCTGGGAGAGGGAGAGCACGGCGGCGAGCGTCGGGCCGATGCACGGTGTCCAGCCGACGCCGAAGAGCACGCCCAGCAGGGGTGCGCCGGCGAGGCCCATCGTGGGCTTGGTATGGAAGCGGAACTCGCGCTGTCCGAAGCGGTTGAGGACGCCCATGAAGGCGAGGCCCAGCACGATGGTCAGTGCGCCGAGCACCTTGCTGATCGTGCCCTTGTACTCCTGCAGCGTCTGCCCGAAGTAGCCGAAGGCGGCGCCGGAGGAGACGAAGACGGCCGTGAAGCCGAGGACGAAGAGCGAGGCCCCGGCGACCATCCGGCCGCGCCGGGCCTCGGCGAGGTCGGTGCCGCTGACGCCGGTGACGTAGGAGAGGTAGCCCGGTACGAGCGGCAGCACGCACGGGGAGAAGAAGGAGATGAGGCCGCCGAGCACCGCGACCGGCAGGGCCAGCAGCAGGGCGCCGGACAGGACGGTGTGGTTGTACCCGTCGGAGGCGGCAAGGGTGATCGCAGAGGCCACGGGGGTCACGGCGTCACTTCTCCGCGATCAGCGGGTCGAGGGTCTCGCGCAGCTCGTCCTCGCCGAGGGCCTTGAGCGCGCGGGCGGCGATCTTCCCGTCGCGGTCGATGAAGATCGTGGAGGGGATGGCCTGCGGGTTGAGGCTGCCCTTGGGGAAGCGCAGCAGCAGCTTGCCGGAGGAGTCGTGCAGGCTCGGGTACGGGACCTGGAACTCCTTCTCGAAGGCGATCGCGTTGGCGGGGTCGGGGTCGCGGGTGTCGAGCCCGACGAACTGCACGCCCTTGTCCTTGTAGTCGTTCGCGACCTTCACGAGGTTCTTGGCCTCGGCCCGGCAGGGCGCGCACCACGAGCCCCAGACGTTGAGGACGACGATCTTGCCCTTGAACTCCGGGTCCTTGGCGACGTCGAGGTCCTTGCCGTCGAGGGTCTTGCCGGACAGGTCCGGGGCGTCCTGCCTGCCGTCCTTGTCCTTGGCCAGTTCCACGCCGCCCGAGCCCTGCACGAACTGCGTCTGTCCGCCGCTCTTGGGGCCGCCCGACCCGCAGGCGGTGAGCACGAGGGCGGCGAGGGCGGAGCCGGCGGCCAGCAGGGTGGTACGACGGCGGGAAGGGTGGCGTCGAAGGGCGCGGCAGGCACTCATGTGAAAAGTTTCGCATGGGCGATTCGAGGATCTTCCGCGCCCCCCTCACCCGCTCTTCAGCGGCCTGCGGCACTCCACTTCTCGCCGACCTCCAGTGTGCGCAGGTGCTTCATGACCTTCGGGTCCTGGACGTCGAGCCAGTCGACGAACTGCCGGAAGGAGACGAGCCGCACGTCCTTGTGCCGTTCGTCGGCGATGTGTTTGAGCGCCTCTTCCACGGCGTCCATGTAGATGCCGCCGTTCCAGTCCTCGAAGTGGTTGCCGATGAAATACGGCGCGCGATTCGTTTCGTACGCCCGCTCGAAACCGGAGATGAAGGAATCGGTGGCCTGCTGCCGCCAGTGCGGATAGTGGTCGGTGCGGCCGTGCAGGGCGTTCTTCGACTGGTTGGCGAGGATGTTGTAGTCCATGGAAAGCACTTCGAAGGAGTGACCCGGGAAGGGGATCTGCTGCAGTGGCAGGTCCCAGATGCCGTGTCGTTTCCTCGGCCAGATCTGTTCGCCGCCAGGGTTGCTCGCGTCGTAGCGCCAGCCGAGCTTTTTGGCGACCGGCAGCAGGCTCTCCTGATTGAGCAGGCAGGGGGTGCGGCCGCCGACGAGTTCCTCGCGGTAGTCGAAGGGCAGCGGTTCGACGTCGGTGAATCCGGTGTGGGTACGCCATTCGGTGACGAAGGAGACCGCCTGTTCGATCTCCCATTCCCAGTCCTCGGGTTCCCAGTGGGCGACCGAGCCGTGGCCGGAGCAGAAGTGGCCGTTGAAGTGGGTGCCGATCTCGTGGCCCTCCAGCCAGGCCGCACGGATGTTGCGCAGGGTCTCCTTGACGTGCTCGTCGGAGAGATAGCCGATGTCGGAGGCGCCGCGCGGATTGTTCGGCGGGCGATAGGCGCGCCGCCTGTCCTCGGGCAGGCAGTAGATCCCGGAGAGGAAGAAGGTCATCCGGGCGCCGTGATTCCGGGCGAGTTCCCGGAAGCGCGGGAAGAGGCCGTTGCCCACTTCTCCGGCGCCGTCCCAGGAGAAGACGACGAACTGCGGCGGTTTCTCGCCCGGCTCCAGCTGTCCGGGCGGCGGCGGCTGATTGGGCTGTTCGGCGACGACGGCCGCGGAGCCGTCGCCGATCCGCCGGGGCT
Organism: Streptomyces sp. AM25; assembly: GCF_058146165.1. Classification (NCBI taxonomy): domain Bacteria; kingdom Bacillati; phylum Actinomycetota; class Actinomycetes; order Kitasatosporales; family Streptomycetaceae; genus Streptomyces; species Streptomyces sp. AM25. The sequence goes on from NZ_JBKIWN010000016.1 coordinate 31,546, forward strand.
TCGCGCGTGTGCTCGGTTTCGCGGCGGGGCCGTCGGACATGCCCGCCGCACATCCGGCGACCACCGGTGCCGCGGCCGCGACCGCTCCCCATCCGAGGAGATCCCGCCGGCTGATCCCGCCCATGTCGCTCTCCCTCATTGCTCCCTGTGTCGCCCATACAAGACGACTTCGGGTGAGAGGGCGCGTCGGAATACGGCAAACGCCGGACAGTCTGCTATTGCAGCCCGTCCGGCGTCTGCCGGGAAAAGGTGAGAACGGCTCAGGCGCCGAAGGCCTTGGCCCCGCCCTTCACCGGCTTGGCGCCGGCCAGGAGATGAGCGGGCACCAGATCGCGGGCCGGCTCGCTGTAGCCCACCGAAACGATCTTGTCGCCGCGGTAGGTGAAGGTCGTCAGGCTCGCCAGGGTGCACTGCCGCTTGCGCGGGTCGTGCCACAGCCGCCGCTTCTCCACGAAGCTGCGCACGATCCAGATCGGCAGCTGGTGGCTCACGCACACCGCCTCGTGGCCGCGGGCCGCGTCGCGAGCCCGGTCCAGCGCGGCCATCATCCGCACCACCTGCTCGACGTACGGCTCGCCCCAGGACGGCCGGAACGGGTTCGTCAGGTGCCGCCAGTTGGCGGGCTTGCGCAGCGCGCCGTCGCCCACGCCGAAGGTCTTGCCCTCGAAGACGTTCGCCGCCTCGATCAGCCGCTCGTCCGTGGCCAGGCCGAGGCCGTGCGCCTTGGCGATCGGCGTGGCCGTCTCCTGGGCGCGCTCCAGCGGGGAGGCCACCACGTGCGTGACGTCCCGGTCGGCCAGGTGCTCCGCGACCCGGTCGGCCATCTGCCGGCCCAGCTCGGACAGGTGATAGCCGGCCCGGCGCCCGTAGAGCACGCCCTCGGGGTTGTGGACCTCGCCGTGCCGCATCAGGTGCACGACGGTGATGTCGTCGTTGCTCACTTCGCCTCCTCCGTCGCCTCGGCCGCGGCCCGGGCGGCGACCGGCAGCGCCGCCGCGATCCGCTCGACCGCCGCACCGTCGTGCGCCGTCGAGACGAACCAGGACTCGAAGGCCGACGGCGGCAGGTATACGCCGTTCGCCAGCATCGCGTGGAAGAAGGCGGTGAAGCGGAAGGACTCCTGCTCCCGGGCCCCTGCGTAGTTCGTCACCTCGGCCTCGGTGAAGAAGACCGAGAACATGTTCCCCGCGGTCTGCAGCCGGTGCGCCACGCCCGCCTTGGTGAGTGCCTCGGTGACCAGGCCGCTGATCTCCGCCGAGACCGCGTCGACCTTCTCGTACGCGGCGTCGTCCAGCAGCCGCAGCTGCGCCAGGCCCGCGGCCGTGGCGACCGGGTTCCCGGAGAGCGTGCCCGCCTGGTAGACCGGGCCCGCCGGTGCCAGATGGGCCATGACGTCCGCGCGGCCGCCGAAGGCCGCCGCCGGGAAGCCGCCGCCCATGACCTTGCCGAAGGTCATCAGGTCCGGTGCGACCCCGTCGATCCCGTACCAGCCCGCCTTCGAGACGCGGAAGCCGGTCATCACCTCGTCGGAGATGAACAGCGCGCCGTTCTCCGCGCAGGCCGCCTTCAGGCCCGCGTTGAAGCCGGGCAGCGGCGGGACCACGCCCATGTTGCCCGGCGACGCCTCGGTGATCACGCAGGCGATCTCGCCCGGGTGCGCACGGAAGGCCGCGCGCACCGCATCCAGGTCGTTGTAGGGGAGCACGATGGTGTCCCCGGCCTGGGCGCCGGTGACGCCCGGCGTGTCGGGCAGCGCGAAGGTGGCCAGGCCGGAGCCGGCCGCGGCCAGCAGGGCGTCCACGTGGCCGTGGTAGCAGCCGGCGAACTTGATCACCTTGGCGCGGCCGGTGAAGCCGCGCGCCAGCCGGATCGCCGACATGGTCGCCTCGGTGCCGGAGGACACCAGGCGCACCTGCTCGACGGGCGCGATCCGGGCGGTGATCTCCTCTGCCAGCGCCACCTCGCCCTCGCCGGGCGTGCCGAAGGAGGTGCCGCGGGAGACGGCCTGCTGCACGGCCGAGAGCACCTCGGGGTGGGAATGGCCGAGAATCATCGGTCCCCACGAGCACACGAGGTCCACATATTCCCGGCCGTCCGCGTCGGTCAGGTACGGGCCGCTGCCGGACACCATGAACCGGGGCGTACCGCCCACGGCGCGGAACGCGCGCACGGGAGAGTTCACGCCACCGGGCGTGACGGCCGCCGCGCGGTCGAAGAGCGTCTGCGAGACTGGGGCTTGGTATGGGTGCGGGTAGCTCACACCAGCCATGGTCTCAGAGCGGCACGAGGGCTTGCGTCCGGGCGTTTCGCACGTCGTTCACGGGGGAGGTCTCTGAGACGATGATCGGGTTGCGCGGCGGGGGCTGTGCTGGCTGAAACAGCGGTCGGGTGGAGATATGCATCGCGGTGGCGGACTGGGCGAGGGCACCGATGACCTGGGGCCCGAGCGCGCCGAGCAGACCCGCAGGGGGCGGCACCGGCGTGCCGGCGATCACGAGGAGCGGGGCCCGGAGCGCACCCCCGGGGGCACGGCAGGCACGGAGAGCACGGAAAGCAGGAGTGGCCGGGTGGGGGTGACCTACAAGTACTTCGGGGCCCCCAACGGTGCGACAGCTGCCCGCGTCCCCATCTCCATGCGTCCCGAGGAACTCGGCGGTGACGAGCTGGGCATGGGCGGCATGTTCACCAGGATCAAGCCGGAGACGGTGGCCGCCATGGTCCTCACCGGCATCGAGGGCATACCCCTGCACAAGGTTCCCCCGCTCGAACTGGTCGTCCTCCACCCCGACTACGCGGTGGTCAAGCTCCCCATGACCGTCGTCGACCCGCTGCGCGGCATCGGCGAGGAGGCGGTCGGCGCCGCCGCCTTCATCTGGTCCACCGTCCCCGACCGGGGCGGTCCGCGTGACGCCTTCACCGTCTACAAGCTGCTGCACGAGTGGCAGGACTTCTCGCACCGGCTGCACGAGGCGGGGCATCAGCCGTACTGTCTTGTCTGGCCGTAGTCGTTCGTCCGCGGGTCGGCTGTGGCTGGTCGCGCCCACGCGGCGGAGCCGCATCATTCGGCAGAGCCCGGCGCCCCTGACGGGGCGCGCTGCTGGTTAGCCTGGCGGGCATGCTCGCCCTCCGTTCCATCGCCCTCTTCGTCCTCGCCGCCCTCCTGGAGATCGGCGGTGCGTGGCTCGTCTGGCAAGGGGCGCGCGAGCACCGCGGATGGGCGTGGATCGGGGCCGGGATCGTCGCCCTCGGCGCGTACGGATTCGTCGCCACCCTCCAGCCCGACGCCCACTTCGGGCGGATCCTCGCCGCGTACGGCGGCGTGTTCGTCGCCGGTTCGCTGGCCTGGGGCATGGTCGCCGACGGATACCGGCCCGACCGCTACGACGTGATCGGCGCCCTGGTCTGCCTGGCGGGCGTCGCCGTGATCATGTACGCGCCGAGGGGACGCTGACGGCTTATCCTGCGAGCGATCACGCGCGTATGCGTCCCGCCGTCCCCAGGAGGCCCGTTGTGAGCACCCGTACCGCCGTCATCACCGGCGCCAGCAGCGGCATCGGCGCCGCCACCGCGCGGCAGCTGGCCGCCGCCGGATACCGGGTCGTCCTCACGGCGCGCCGCGAGGACCGGATCCGGGCCCTGGCGGAGGAACTGCCGGACGCGGTGGCGCAGGTGCTGGACGTGACCGACCGGGCCGCGGTCGACGCCTTCGCGGCCTCCCTGGACCGGGTCGACGTGCTGGTCAACAACGCGGGCGGGGCGCTCGGCGCGGACCGCGTGGCCGACGCCGACCCGGCCGACTGGCGCACGATGTACGAGACCAACGTGCTCGGCGTGCTGAACATGACGCAGGCGCTGCTGCCCGCGCTGCGGAAGAGCGGCGACGGGACCGTGCTCGTCGTCTCCTCGACGGCGGGGCTCGCCACCTACGAGGGCGGGGGCGGGTACGTCGCCGCGAAGCACGGGGCCCATGTGATCGCCGAGACGCTGCGGCTGGAGCTGTGCGGGGAGCCGGTGCGGGTCGTCGAGATCGCGCCCGGGATGGTGAGGACCGGCGAGTTCGCCCTGACCCGCTACCGCGGGGACGAGGAGAAGGCGGCCGCGGTCTACGCGGGGGTCGCCGAACCGTTGACGGCCGAGGACGTTGCGGAGACGATCACTTGGGCGATCACCCGCCCGTCCCACGTGAACATCGACCTGCTCGTCGTCCGCCCCCGTGCCCAGGCGTCGAACTCCAAGGTGCACCGCGAGGGCTGACGCACGACCGAGGAGCTGTCCTGCCATGCGTGTCATCGACTTCGACCACCTCGTCCTCAACGTCTCGGACGCCGAGCGGTCCCTGGCCTTCTACTGCGGCCCGCTCGGGCTGGAGCCGGTGCGGGTGGAGGAGTGGCGCGCGGGGCAGGTGCCGTTCCCGTCGGTGCGGGTGTCTCCGACGGTGATCATCGATCTGGTGGAGGGGCCGCGCGGGGAGTCCAACGTGGACCATCTGTGCCTGGTCGTCGAGCCGCTGGACTGACAGGCGGTGATCGATGCGGGGACGTTCGACGTCGTCCGGGGGCCCAGCAACAACTTCGGTGCGCGGGGCCGGGCGGAGTCGCTCTATGTCCGGGACCCGGACGGCAACACGGTGGAGCTTCGCTGGTATCCGCAGGACCGCCGGGGCTAGGGGCGCTCAGTCCTTGTCCTTGTCCAAGGACCGCAGGAAATCCGGGTTGTCGTCCGGTGCCACCCACTGCCGCCGCTCCGCGGCCCGCGCCGGTGCGCGGCGCGGGCGGCCCGCGGCCAGCCAGGCCACCGGGCCCACCAGGACCTCGCCGAAGAGCAGGATCACGAACACCCAGGCGATCTTCGGCAGGCCCCGCACCTCGTTCTCCGGGGTGTTCAGGCAGTCTATGAAGGCGTAGATCCACAGTGCCAGGATCAGCAGGAACGGCAGATACCTGAGCATGGCGGCGGCCCCCGGAGTGCGGTGCTGCGGGGCCGCGCGGCGGCCCCAGTGACGGGTCCAGGGTAGTGCGTGCTCGATACTGGAACGCATGGCTTACGACGATCTGCGCTCGTTCCTCAGGGCGCTGGAGCGCGACGGTGACCTCAAGCGCATCAAGGCCGAAGTCGATCCGTACCTGGAAGTCGGGGAGATCGTCGACAGGGTGAACAAGGCCGGCGGGCCCGCCCTGCTCTTCGAGAACGTCAAGGGCTCGGCCATGCCGCTCGCGATGAACGTCTTCGGTACCGACCGGCGGCTGCTCAAGGCGCTCGGCCTCGCGTCCTACGACGAGATCTCCGAGAAGATCGGCGGTCTGCTCAAGCCCGAGCTGCCGCACGGCTTCACCGGTGTCCGCGAGGCATTCGGCAAGCTCGGTGCGATGGCGCACGTCCCGCCGCGGAAGGTGAAGGAGGCGCCCGTCCAGGAGGTCGTCCTCACCGGCGACGACGTCGACCTCGACCGGCTGCCCGCGCTGTTCACCTGGCCCGAGGACGGCGGCTCCTTCTTCAACCTCGGCCTCACGCACACCAAGGACCCCGAGTCGGGCGTCCGCAACCTGGGTCTGTACCGCCTGCAGCGGCACGACAAGCGCACCATCGGGATGCACTGGCAGATCCACAAGGACAGCCGCAACCACTACCAGGTGGCGGCCCGGCGCGGAGAGCGGCTGCCGGTCGCCATCGCCTTCGGCTGCCCGCCCGCGGTGACGTACGCGTCCACCGCGCCGCTGCCCGGCGACATCGACGAGTACCTGTTCGCCGGGTTCATCCAGGGCAAGCGGATCGAGATGGTCGACTGCAAGACCGTTCCGCTGCAGGTCCCGGCCAACGCCGAGGTCGTCCTGGAGGGCTGGCTGGAGCCCGGGAAGATGCTGCCCGAGGGCCCGTTCGGCGACCACACCGGCTTCTACACGCCGCAGGAGGACTTCCCCGCGCTGACCATCGACTGCGTGACGATGCGGAAGCGTCCGCTGCTGCAGTCGATCGTGGTCGGCCGGCCGCCGACGGAGGACGGCCCGCTGGGGCGGGCCACCGAGCGGTTCTTCCTGCCGCTGCTGAAGGTCATCGTGCCGGACATCGTGGACTACCACCTGCCGGAGTCGGGCGGCTTCCACAACTGCGCGATCGTCTCGATCGACAAGAAGTACCCCAAGCACGCGCAGAAGGTGATGCACGCCGTCTGGGGTGCGCACATGATGTCGCTGACCAAGCTGATCATCGTGGTCGACGCCGACTGCGACGTCCACGACCTGCACGAGGTGTCCTGGCGGGCGCTGGGCAACACCGACTACGCGCGTGACCTCACCGTCGTCGAGGGCCCGGTCGACCACCTCGACCACGCCTCGTACCAGCAGTTCTGGGGCGGCAAGGCGGGCATCGACGCGACCGCGAAGTGGCCCGAGGAGGGCTACACGCGGGACGGCGGCTGGCCGGAGATGGTGCAGTCGGACCCTGATGTCGCCGTTCGGGTGACCAAGCGCTGGAAGGAGTACGGCTTGTGAGCCGCGAGTCCACAATGGTGGCCGGCAGTGCGAAGACGGAGTTTCTCCGCCTTCGCGGAGGTGAACCGGAGTGCGGGCTGTGACCGCCCCCGCTGCCGCAGTGCCCCGGCCGGGGCGTACCAAGGCCTTTCTCAGGCTCGTGATGATCGAGCACTCGGTCTTCGCGCTGCCCTTCGCGTACATCGCCGCGCTGACGGCGATGTTCCAGAAGAGCGGCACGGTCGACTGGTGGAAGCTCTTCCTCGTCACCGTCGCGATGGTCGGCCTGCGCACCTTCGCCATGGCGTGCAACCGCATCATCGACCGCGAGATCGACGCCCGTAACCCGCGCACCGCGAACCGCGAGCTGGTCACCGGTGCGGTGTCGGTGCGGTCGGCGTGGACGGGTGCGCTGGTCGCCGTGGTGTTCTTCATCGGCGCGGCCGGACTGCTGAACCCGCTGTGCCTGGCGCTGGCGCCGATCGCCGTGATCCCGATGGTGGTCTATCCGTACGGCAAGCGGTTCACCGACTTCCCGCACGCCATCCTCGGTCTCGCGCAGGCGATGGGCCCGGTCGGCGCCTGGCTGGCGGTGACGGGGTCGTGGTCCTGGGAGGCGATGATCCTCGGGCTCGCGGTGGGTGTCTGGATCGGCGGCTTCGACCTGATCTTCGCGTGCCAGGACGTGGCCGCGGACCGCGCGCACGGGGTGAAGTCCACCCCGGCCCGCTTCGGCATCCCGGCCGCGCTGCACGGTGCACGGGTCTGCCACGTCCTCACCACGGCGCTGCTGATCTGGTACGGCGTGGCCATCCATGCGGGCATCCTCTGGTGGACCGGCCTGGTGGTGGTCGCGGCGGCGTTCGGCTACGAGCACACGATCGTGCGGCCGCACGACCTGTCGCGGCTGAACAGGGCGTTCTTCACGGTGAACGGCTTCGTCGGGATCAGCCTGTTCTGCTTCGCCCTGCTGGACCTGGTCGCCCGCGGCCTGGGCTGGTAGCCGGTCCGGACCTGCACCGGCCGTGGCCCCGCGGCCGGACGGTTAGGCTCGTCGCGTGGAGCCGTACGAACACACAACGCAACGTCAGGAACGCCGGCCCTGGGTGGTCGGCGTGTCCGGCGCGTCCGGCACGCCGTACGCGGCGGCCGTGCTGCGCGGGCTGCTGGAGGCCGGGGAGGCCGTGGACCTGGTGGTCAGCCGGGCCTCGCGGCTGACGTTGCTGGACGAGACCGGGATCGGGTTCCGGGATGCCCACTGGCAGGACGATCTGCGCGAGTGGCTCGCGCGGGGGGCCGACGGCAAGCCGTGCGGCTTCGACGCCGACCTGTCGGACGTGCGCCACTGGGCGGCCGGTGATCTGGCCGCCGGGCCGTCGTCGGGCTCGTACCCGGTGAAGGGGATGCTGATCGTCCCGGCGAGCACGGCCTGTGTGGCCGGAGTGGCGCTGGGACTGTCGAAGGATCTGCTGCAGCGCACCGCGAGCGTGACTCTGAAGGAGCGTCGGCCGTTGATCGTCGCGGTGCGGGAGACGCCGCTGAGCGGTCAGACGCTCAAGCAGCTGGTGGCCCTGGACGAGGCGGGCGCTGTGGTGCTGCCCGCCTCTCCGGCGTTCTATGCGGGGGCGACGCACATCCAGGATCTGGTGGATTTCGTCGCCGGGCGGGTGCTGGACGCGGCAGGGGTGCCGCACCGGCTGTACCGCAGGTGGAAGGGAGAGCTCGGTGGCTCACGAACCCTCGGGGAGGGTTAGCCCTTCCTGGCGCGCAGGGGGCGGAACCTCGACCCGGTGCGGCGCTCGGTCGTTGCGGGCTTGTGGGCACGCGAGCGGTTGGCCAGGTCCTGCAGCTCGCGCATACGGGCGTAGGCCATCTCGATCGAGTACACGGGAACTTCACTCCTGAAGGATCGACGCTGATTCTCTGAGCTGATGAAAGATTTACAGGGTCTTAAGCCCTGTACGCCTTAGATTCTACACGCAAGACGGCAAGTTCGCTGATTATTGAAAGGTGCCAGGCTATGGACGCGGTGGACAGGCAGCTCATCCAGGCCCTGCGGGAGAACGGCCGGGCCTCGTACGCGGAGCTGGGCCGGCTGGTCGGTCTCTCCGGGCCGAGCGTCACGGACCGGATCAACCGCCTGGAGGCGGCGGGCGTCATCACGGGCTACCGCGCGACCGTCAACGCAGCGCAGCTCGGTCTCGGGGTCACGGCCCTCATCGGCATCCAGCTCTCGGACGCCGCGGACCACGAGGACGTGGCGCGCCGGCTGCGCGACCTGGAGGAGATCGAGGACTGCTGGTTCATCGCGGGCGACGACTCGTACATGCTCAAGGTCCGCGTCGGGGACGTCGACGGCCTGGAGCGCACTATCCGGCGGCTGTCCGGCACCAAGGGCGTCGCCCGTACCCGCACCACCATCGTGCTCTCCACCAAGTGGGAGAACCGGGTGGGCGAGCTGCCCGAAGAGGTCTGAAAACGGGGGAGTAGTCTCGACGGGGTTGCGCATCGGAAGTGACCCGGAAAGACATCGGAGAGGCGGACGCACCGTGGACGTGGGACTCAAGCGCGAGCTGGAGGAGAAGGTCCGTGCGGGGGAGCGGCTGACCCGCGAGGACGGCATCGCCCTCTACGCGTCCGACGACCTGGCCTGGCTGGGCGGTCTCGCCCACGAGGTGCGCACGCGCAAGAACGGTGACGTCGTCCACTTCAACGTCAACCGGCACCTCAACATGACCAACGTGTGCACCGCGTCGTGCGCGTACTGCTCGTTCCAGCGCAAGCCGGGCGAGAAGGACGCGTACACCATGCGCATCGAAGAGGCCGTCCGCCTCGCCAAGGCCATGGAGAACGAGAACCTCACCGAGCTGCACATCGTCAACGGCCTGCACCCGACGCTGCCGTGGCGCTACTACCCCCGCTCGCTGAAGGCGCTCAAGGAGGCCCTGCCGGCGGTCTCCCTGAAGGCCTTCACGGCCACCGAGATCCACCACTTCGAGAAGATCTCCGGGCTGTCCGCCTCCGAGATCCTCGACGAACTGATCGACGCCGGGCTGGAGTCGCTGACCGGCGGCGGCGCCGAGATCTTCGACTGGGAGGTCCGGCAGCACATCGTCGACCACGAGACCCACTGGGAGGACTGGTCGCGCATCCACCGCCTCGCGCACGAGAAGGGTCTGAAGACCCCGAGCACGATGCTCTACGGGCACATCGAGGAGCCCCGCCACCGCGTGGACCACGTGCTGCGGCTGCGTGAACTGCAGGACGAGACCGGCGGGTTCCAGGTCTTCATCCCGCTGCGCTACCAGCACGACTTCGTGGACATGAAGGACGGCAAGATCCGCAACCGGCTCCAGGCCCGGACCACCATGGCCACCGGTGCCGAGGCGCTGAAGACCTTCGCCGTCTCCCGGCTGCTCTTCGACAACGTGCCGCACGTCAAGGTCTTCTGGGTCATGCACGGCGTGCAGACCGCCCAGCTCGCGCTGCAGCACGGCGCGGACGACATGGACGGCTCGGTCGTCGAGTACAAGATCACGCACGACGCGGACAACTACGGCACGCCCAACAAGCTGACCCGGGACGACCTGCTGGACCTGATCCGCGACGCCGGCTTCCGCCCCGTCGAGCGCAACACGCGCTACGAGATCATCCGCGAGTACCCCGGTCCGGACGCGGAGCGCCGCGAGTCGCCGCAGCCGATGCGGGTCTGAGACGGCTTGTGTTTGACTGGAACAGACCGTTCCGCGTCAGTCCCCCGAGCCCCAGAAGAAGGTCCTGTCCGTGAGCAGCAACAAGTTCGCATCGCTCCGCTACACCGCGCTGCGCGTGGCCCTGCTCGTCGCCTGCTTCGGGGCCGTGTGGGTGCTCTGCTACCTCCATGTCATCCCGCTGGGCGTGGGCGGTTCGAACGTGTTCTGGATGGTGCTCGTCGCGCTCGTGATCTCCGCACCGCTGAGCTTCGTGCTGCTGCGCAAGCAGCGGGACGCGATGTCGGTGCAGATCAGTGAGCGGGTGGACCGCGCCAAGGCCCGCCTGGAGGCCAACGCGGGCCAGGAGGACGGGGTGTAAGCCTCGTCACACGCATTGCCTGCGCATGCCGCGCACGGAGTTCTCAACTCCGTGCGCGGCATGCGGCGTTTCGGGGGCTTTCCGGGGCTTCTGCGCCTCCCGGTCCCAAAGTAATTCTTTGGGGCGCTCAAAGTCCGGGTGTTAACGTGTTCGACATGAAGACAGCAGCAGCGCACCGCATCCCCACGGGCCTCCGGCTCGTGGCGCGCCTGCACGTCGATCTCTGCCGCTGTTTCTCCGCGGCCTGTTGCAGCCGCTGACGTCGCTCTTCCCCTGACTTCCCGTCTGCACCCGGAGTTCTCCGTTGTCCTCGACGCCCTCGTCCGCCCTGCGCGGCCGCATACCCAAGGTCCCGTTCTGGGCCCAGATCCTGCTCGCCCTCGTGCTGGGCGCCCTGCTCGGCTGGGTCGCCAAGAGCGGTGACGTCCACTGGCTCCAGGTGACCCTCGACAAGATCGGCAGCCTCTTCGTCCAGCTGCTGATGGTCGTGGTCGCCCCGCTGGTCTTCTTCGCCATCCTGGTGTCGATCACCAATCTGCGGAACGTCGCCAACGCCGCCCGGCTGGCGACCCGCACCCTGATGTGGTTCATGATCACGTCGCTGATCGCGGTCAGCATCGGCCTGGCGATCGGCCTGCTCACCCACCCCGGCTCCGGCACCGGCCTGACCGCCGCCGACGGCGCCGCGCCCAAGAAGCACGGCTCCTGGCTGGACTTCATCACCGGCATCGTCCCGACCGACGTCATCACGCCGTTCACCCAGCTGAACGTGCTGCAGATCGTCTTCATGGCCGCCGTCGCCGGCGTCGCCGTCCTGCAGATCGGCGAGAAGGCGCAGCCGCTGCTCACCTTCTCCGAGTCCGTGCTGGAGCTGCTGCAGAAGGTCCTGTGGTGGGTCATCCGGCTCGCCCCGCTGGGCAGCCTGGGCCTCGTCGGCCGGGCCGTCTACAAGTACGGCTGGGACCTGATCGGCAAGTACGCGACGTTCACCGCCGACATCTACGTCGGCTGCGCCATCGTCCTCTTCGGCGTCTACCCGCTGCTGCTCGCCACCGTCGCCAAGGTCAACCCGCTGCAGTTCTTCAAGGGTGCCTGGCCGGCCATCCAGCTCGCCTTCGTCTCCCGCTCCTCCGTGGGCACGATGCCGCTGACGCAGAAGGTGACGGAGCGCCTCGGGGTGCCGAAGGAGTACACCTCCTTCGCGGTGCCGTTCGGCGCGACGACCAAGATGGACGGCTGCGCCTCCATCTACCCGGCCATCGCCGCGATCTTCGTGGCGCAGGTCTTCGGTGTCCCGCTGCAGCTGCGCGACTACCTGCTGATCGCCTTCGTCTCGGTCATCGGCTCGGCCGCCACGGCCGGTCTGACCGGTGCCACGGTGATGCTGACGCTGACTTTGTCGACGCTGGGCCTGCCGATGGCGGGCGTGGGCCTGCTGCTGGCGATAGACCCGATCGTGGACATGATGCGCACGGCCACCAACGTGGCGGGCCAGTCGGTGATCCCGATCATCGTCGCCGCGCGGGAGAACATCCTCGACCGCCGCGCGTTCGAGACGGCCGACGGCGCCAACCTGGAGGCGGAGCCCGTCCCGGTCGCCGCGTAGCCGTTCCGCTACGGCTTGATCTCCACCCTTGACGTCCCTCCGCTCCGTGACATTACCTGTCGGTAATGTAGCGGGGGCGGAGGGACGTTTTGTCGTGACTACTGCACAGAAGGCCCGGCCTGTGACCACGGGCAAGGCCAAGCGCATGCCCCGGGCCGTTCGTGAGCGCCAGATGCTCGACGCCGCCGTGGAGGTCTTCGCCCGGCGCGGCTACAGCGCGGCCTCGATGGACGAGATCGCCGAACTGGCCGGAGCCTCCAAGCCGCTGGTGTACCTCTACCTGAACTCCAAGGAGGAGCTGTACGGCGCCTGCATCCGGCGCGAGTCGCGGGCGCTGCTGGACGCGGTGCAGTCCGCCGCGGACCCCGAGGACTCCGCCGACCGGCGGCTGTGGTGCGGGCTGCGGGCCTTCTTCGCGCACACCGCCGCGTACCCCTCGGCCTGGGCGATGCTCAGCTGCCCGGCGCGCATCCACGGCGAGCCGTTCGCCCGCACCCTGGCCGAACTGCGCCAGGAGATCGTCGACTTCGTGACGCAGCTGATCGCGGCCGCGGGCCTGGACCCGGAGCGGGCCGGCGCGCCCCTGGACGCCCAGGAGGTCTCCGGCCTCGCGCACGCCCTCGTCGGCGCCGCCGAGTCGCTGGCCGGCTGGGCCAACACCCGTGCGGACGCCGCCCCTCCGGCGAAGGAGACGGCGGCGACGCTGATGAACGTGGCGTGGGCGGGGCTGGAGAACCTGCTGAACGGGCGGCGCTGGGCGCCCGTTCGCCCGTGATCCTCCCGGGTCCGCTCAGCGCTCCGTGCCGGGGCGGCGGCGGGCCAGCAGGACGCCGGTGCCGCCCAGGACGCCGGCCGCGGCGAGGGCACCGCCGATGAGGGCCGGGTCGGTGTCCGCCGTCCCCTGACCGGGCGCCTCGCCCGCGGCCACGCCGCCCTTGGGGAGCTTCTTGGCGTCCGGGGCGGGGGTGTTCTTCTTCTCCTTCGCCGGATCCTTCGCCTGGTCCTTCGACTGCTCCTTCGAACCGCCCGTCGTGGACTGGGTGATCTTGCCGGTCTTCTGGTCCAGCGTCACCTTCAGGCCACCGTCCAGGGTGAGAGAGGGGGACTTGGCGGTGAGGGTGCCGAAGACGAATCCGTCCGGGCCCGTGACGACGGCCTTGTACGAGCCGTCCGCGAGCTTGGTGATCACGGCGTACTTGCCGTCCTTGAGCTGGACGGTGCGGGAGGAGGACGTGCCCTCGTCCTTCTTCTTGTCGTCCTTCTTGTCGTCGCCCTGGGTCTTGGCGGTGACGTTCTGGCCGTCGAAGTGGACGTAGATGCCGTCGGTGTAGCTCTGGCCCTTCTCCAGGGCCGCGAAGACCTTGCCGCTGCCTGTCTGCTTCAGGTACGCCTTGCCGTCCTTGATCTCGGCCTCCATGCCGCCGCCGATGTCGACCGTGTGCGATTTCGAGGATGCGGACGCGGGGGCGGAGCTGCCCGGGGCCGAGTCGCCGTCGGCGGCGAACGCGGCGGTGGGGACCGCGACGGCGCCGGTGAGGACGGTCGCGGCGATGGCGGTGCGGAGGGCGGTGCGCCGGGTGGTGTTCATGGGGCTCTGCATCTCCTTACGGAGTGGGGGTTCGATGCGAGCCACGCTATTTCGGGCGCAATGCCGCATGGATCGGCAAAAAGGGCAGGTGTGTGCTGGCCGTAAGGACTAGAGGCGGGGTGGAGGAGGTGGGCCTTCAGGCGTACATTCACCGGGAAATTACCGCCGAGTAAGGCAAGTTGTGGGTTTCTCGGAACAGGAGCCGCACGTGTCCGTACCGCACAGCGTCACCGCCCCCTCCCTCGTCCCGCCGCGGACGACGGCCGTCGACGGCACCGTCCGCGAGGCGCACGTCCCCTCCCTCGTCCCGCCCGTCCGGCAGGGCTCGCTCGGCGACCTGCCCTTCCTCAACGCCGCCGCCGCGCCGCTGGACGTCGTCCTCGGCCGCAAGCAGGACGACGGCACCTGGCGCGACGTGACCGCCGCCGCCTTCGCCGCCGAGGTCGCCGGCGTGGCCAAGGGCCTGATCGCCCGGGGGCTGCAGCCCGGCGACCGGCTCGCGATCATGGCCCGTACCCGGTACGAGTGGACCCTGCTGGACTGCGCCGGCTGGGCCGCGGGCCTGGTCACCGTCCCCGTCTACCCGACCTCCTCCGCCCTGCAGGTGCGCTGGATCCTCCAGGACTCGGGCGCGGCCGCCGTGGCCGTCGAGGGCGCGGAGCAGGCCGCGCTCGTCGAGGGCGAGCGCGCGCAACTGTCCCGGCTCGCCCATGTGTGGCGGTTCGACGACGGGTGCATCCCGCAACTCATGGACGCCGGACGCCCGTTACCGGACTCCGCCGTCACCGAACGGCGCGCCGCGCGGCGCCCCGAGGACGTCGCCACCCTCATCTACACCTCCGGCACCACCGGGCGCCCCAAGGGCTGCGTCCTCACCCACGCCAATTTCTTCGCCGAGGTCGACAACACGACCGAACTGCTGCACCCGGTCTTCAGGTCCGTGAGCAAGGACCCGGCCGCCACCCTGCTCTTCCTGCCGCTCTCGCACGTCTTCGGCCGGATGGTGGCCGTCGGCTGCCTGCGCGCCCGCGTCCGGCTGGGCCATGCGCCGTCCCTGCGGACCGAGGAACTGCGCGCGGATCTGGAGGGGTTCAGGCCGACGTTCCTGCCCGCCATCCCCTACGTCCTGGAGAAGATCTACAACAGCGGCAGAGCCACCGCCGAACGGCTCGGCCGCGCCGCCGTGTACGACCGCGCGGCCGCCGTGGCGCGGGAGTACGGCGAGGCCGTGGAGGCCGGCCGCCTCGGCACCGGCCCCGGGCCCGGGGTGCGGCTGCGCGCGGAGCGGGCGCTCTACGGGCCCCTGGTCTACCGGAAACTGCGCGCCGCCCTGGGCGGGCGCGTGCGCTACGTCCTGACCGGCGGCTCGCCGCTCGGCCGGCGGCTCGGGGCGTTCTACGCGGGCGCCGGCATGGAGGTCTTCGAGGGCTACGGCCTGACGGAGACCACGGCCGCCGCGACGGTCACCCCGCCGCTGCGGCCCAAACTGGGCACGGTGGGCTGGCCGCTGCCCGGGTGCCGGGTGCGCATCGCCGACGACGGCGAGGTGCTGCTGTCCGGGGGCCTCGTCTTCCCGGGCTACTGGAACGCGGAGCGCAGTGCGGCGGTGCCGCCCGCCGCGGGGGAGTGGTTCGCCACGGGCGACCTGGGGGCGCTCGACGCCGATGGGTACCTGACGATCACGGGCCGGAAGAAGGAGCTGCTCGTCACGAGCGGCGGCAAGAACGTGGCCCCGGCACCCCTGGAGGACCGGCTCCGGGCGCACCCGCTGGTGGGCCAGGCGATCGTCGTCGGCGACGACCGGCCTTACGTCGCCGCGCTGTTGACGCTGGAGGCGGACGGGCTGGCGCACTGGCAGAAGATGCGGGGGATGGAGGGGGTGCCGGTCGAAGAACTGGTGTCGGACCCCATGCTGCGGTCCGACCTCCAGGAGGCGGTTGACGAGGCCAATCGCCTCGTGTCGAGGGCCGAGTCGATACGGCGGTTCGCCGTGTTGCCGGTGGACTTCACCGAGGAGGCGGGGCACCTGACGCCTTCGCTGAAGCTGCGGCGGGCCGTCATAGTGCGGGACTTTGCCGAGGAGGTCGAGGGGCTTTACGAGCGCTGACATCTGCGGGCCGCCCTTGGTTGCTCGCGCAGTTCCCCGCGCCCCGAAAGGGGCGCGGGGAACTGCGCGACAAGCCCCCACCGGCCTGCAGCCGATCAGCAGTTGCTCCCCGCAGGGGCACCGGCAAAGCGGGCTGCAAGCCAATCGGCCGCCGGCACCGACCCCGCAATGGCGCCCACCACATGCTCGGCAAGCGGCAGCGACGTCCAGCGCACCGTCGCGCCCTCGGCGCACCAGTCGGTGCGCAGCTGCTTCCCCACCCCGTACGGGATCAGTTCGTCGAGCGTCCCGTGGTACAGGTACACCGGACGGTCCGGTGCATGCGTCCCCAGGTTCGACGAGCGCAGCACGCGCTGCCAATCCGGTTCGTACAGCGGGTTCTTGACCGTCACGTCCGATATGCGCTTGAAGAGCCCCGCCGCTGTGTTGATCGCCACGCAGTTGTGCTTCAGGAAGTCCACGTAGTGGCGGCCGCGGTCGTTGAGGTACCGGTCCAGGCGGAGTTCGGGGTAGGCCGCGTTCTGGCCCACGGCGGCCATGAGGATCAGGCCTGCGCCGATGCCGCCGTTGTTGTAGTCCGCGACCTTGAGCAGGTCGGCCGGGACGCCGCCGGTGGCCGTGCCCTTGACGTTCAGTTCGGGTGCGTACGAGTCGTGCAGCTCGGCGGCCCAACTACTGGCCTGGCCGCCCTGCGAGTAGCCCATGATGCCGACGGGCGTGTCCGGCCCGAGCCCGGCCGCGGGCAGCCGCAGCGCCGCGCGGGCCGCGTCCAGGACGGCGTGGCCCTCGGACCGGCCGACCGTGTAGGTGTGGTCGCCGGGGGTGCCCAGGCCCTCGTAGTCGGTGACGGCGACGGCCCAGCCGCGCCAGGTGAGTTGCTGGATCAGGTTGGCCTCGACGGTCGTCCCGTAGGGGAAGCCCGCCGACGGCGCGCAGGAGTCGGCCATGCCGACCGTCCCGACGGCGTACGTGACCAGCGGGCGCGGGCCCGTGCGGCCGTCCTGGGGGACGATCACCGTGCCCGACACGACGTTCGGCGCGCCCTTGGCCGTGGTCGAGCGGTACGTGATGTGCCAGGCCCGGGTGTCGGTCGGCTGGCCGGGCAACGGATGGAAGGAGGTGGGCGCGGAGGTGACGATGTCGCCGGGCGTGCCGTCGGCGCCGGCGGCCGTCGCGGGACGGATCCCGGACAGACCCAGCGAGACGGCCAGCGCGGCGACGGCGGCGACGGTGGTGCGCAAGCGGTGCAGGGGCATGCGGACTCCCAACTGACCGGTGAGGTAGTACGAGTTGGGGTGACCGTAGTGACCGCCGGGCGGAACCGGTGCTGGTCGGAACGCTCAGTTTTGCTGACCGCGGTAGCCCCGGTACGCGCCGGGCGTGGTGCCCGTCCAGCGGCGGAACGCCCGGTGGAAGGCGGTGTCCTCGGAGAACCCGAGCCGCACCGCGAGCTCCGCGATCGGCTCCCGTCCCTCCGCGAGCCCCGCGATGGCCGCCTCGCGGCGCACCTGGTCCACCAGCCGCCGGTACGAGGTGCCCTCCGCCTGCAGCCTGCGCCGCAGCGTCGCCGGGCTCACCGCCAGCCGCTCCGCGATCTGCGCCACCTCCGGCAGCCGGGCCGGCCGTCCCTCGCGCAGCGCCCGCAGGAACGAGTGCCGCACCTGCTCGGCGACGGTCGTGCCGTACTCGCGGCGGCTGAGCAGCTCGGCCGGGGCCCGGCGCAGCAGCTCCGCCACCCCGGCCTCGTCCCGCACCACGGGCGCCGCCAGCCACCGCGCGTCGAACCCCGCCCCCGTGCGCTCCGCCCCGAACCGCACCGGGCAGCCGAACACCGCCCCGTAGTCCGCGGCGCAGAGCGGGGCGGCGTGCGCGAAGGCGGCCCGGTGCAGGGCGATCCGGCGGCCGATCAGCCAGCTCGCCAGCCGGTGCCAGATGATCATCAGGCACTCGGCGAGGAACCGCCCCTCCGCCTGCTCCCGCAGGTCGCTGCGGAGCGTGAACACGGCGTCCCCGCCGTGGCGTTCGAGGGCCAGGTCCGGCCCGCCGGGGAAGAGCCCGTAGAACCGCGCGGCCCGCTCCAGTGCCGCGCCCAGGTCGCGGCAGCCGATGCAGGCGTGGCACATCATGGCGAACGTCCCGGGCCGGCTCGGCGCCGTGCCGAGCCCGAGGAACTCGTCGCCGGTCGCCCGGTGCAGCCCCCGCACCAGCCGGGCGAACTGCTCGGGCGTGACGCGCGCCCGCTCGTCCCCCAGCAGCAGCGGCGCGATCCGCGCCTCCTGCAGCAGGGGCACGGTGTCGATCCCGAGCCGCTGCGCCCCGCCCAGCGCGGCCCGTACGCAGTGCACGGTGACCGTCCGCCCGCTCATGCGGGCACGGTAGCGCCGTTGAGCGTTCGAGTCAGTGGTGCCGACCGTTCCGGTCATCGCGCGGCGGGCGGGCGCTTCCTAGCGTCGGGTGTTCCTGCGCACGGTTCCCGGGGAGGCGGAGGCTCATGAGACAACGGCCCGGCACGCTCGCGGAGTTCATGGAACGGGCGGGGGCGGAGTACGGGGAGCTGCCCGCCCTGCGCTTCAAGTCCCCTGCGGGGGACGGCTGGACGGAGGTCGGCTACGCGCAGCTGCGCGAGACCGTGCGGACGGGCGGGCGCGCACTGATCGGTCTGGGGGTGCGCCCCGGCGACCGGGTGGCCGTCCTGGCCGAGACCCGTCCGGAGTGGACCTACACGTACTTCGCGGTGCTGGCCGCGGGGGCCGTCGTGGTGCCGGTGTACCCGACGGCGGGCGAGGACGAACTCGCCTGGGTGCTGGACGACTCGGGCGCCTGCGTCGTCGTCTGCGAGAACGCCGCGCAGGCGGACCGCGTGGCGGGCGTCCGCGGGAAGGCGCCCGGAGTGCGGCACGTGGTGCGGATGGACGAGTGGGGCGCGCTGCCAGCCGACGCGCCCCTGGCCGAACTCCTGGCGCAGGGCGCACAGCGCACCGCGGGCGACCTGTGCGCCATCGTCTACACCTCCGGCACCACCGGTCTGCCCAAGGGCTGCCGGCTCACGCACGGCAACCTCGGCGCCGTCCTGGACGCCACCGGGCCTCTCCAGGAGGGCGGCCCCGGCGACACCACGTACCTCTACCTGCCGCTCGCCCATGTGCTCGCGCAGCTCGTCCAGCTGACCGCGCTGGGCCGCGGCAGCACCCTGTGCTACTTCGGCGGCCGGATCGAGAACGTCGTGGCCGAGCTGGCCGAGGTGCGGCCCACGCATCTGCCGTCCGTGCCACGGCTGTTCGAGAAGGTGCACGCCTCCGTCCTCGCGCTCGCGGAGTCCCGCGATCCGGACGGCCGGGAGCGGTTCGACGCGGCCGTGCGGGCCGGGCTCGCGGCGGCCGGCGCCCGCGAGCGGGGCGAGGAGCTCGCGGGAGAGGCGAAGGCCGCGTGGGAGGCGGCGGAGGCCGGGCTGTTCCCGCTCGTCCGGGCGGTCTTCGGCGGACGGCTGCGCTGGGCCCTCACCGGGGCCGCCCCCATCGCCCCGCAGACGATGGACTTCCTGCGCGCCTGCGGCCTGCAGATCTTCGAGGGCTACGGCATGACCGAGTCCGGCGGCGTCATCAGCCTCAACCACCCCGGCGCCGTCCGCCCCGGCACGGTCGGGCGGCCGATCGAGGGCGTCGAGGTGCGGATCGCCGGGGACGGCGAGGTGCTGGCCCGGGGGCCCGGGGTGTTCCCCGGCTACCACGGCAACCCCGCCGCGACCGCCGAAGTGCTGGACGCGGACCGCTGGCTGCACACGGGCGACCTCGGCAGCCTGGACGCGGACGGCTACCTGCGCATCACCGGCCGCAAGAAGGACATCGTCATCACGTCGGGCGGCAAGAACCTCACCCCGGCGCTGGCCGAGTTCGCCCTGCAGCAGTCGCGCTGGATCTCCCGCGCGGTCATGGTCGGCGACCGCCGTCCGTACCCCGTCGCCCTGCTCACGCTCGACGCGGACGAGATCACGGCCTGGGCCGCCCGGGAGGGCGTCGCGCTCACCGCGCCCGCCGCCCGGCACCCGGCGGTCCGGCGACTGTGCGAGGAGGCGGTCCGGACGGCGAACGGGCAGCTCTCCCGGCCCGCCCGGATCCGTGCCTTCCACATCCTGGACGAGGACTTCTCCGTGGAGAACGGCATGCTCACGCCCTCCCTGAAACTCCGCCGGGCCGCGGTCACGGAACGCCATGCGGCCGAAATCGATGCGTTGTACGAACGTACGGAGGAATGACGCACAAAAGGGGGTACAAAAACGGCCGGGGAAACAAGTGAAAGGGGTGATGCGTGTGGGTGAATAGGCGGAAAATCCGCAGCCCGCCCCGTGCCGGAAAAGGCAGGAGCCCCACCCCTCGCCGAAGCGGGGGGCAGGGCTCCTTGGGTACTGCACGTAGGCCGCGATCAGCCCGCAGTGGATGATTACTGCGGGGTGACGTTCTCCGCCTGCGGGCCCTTCGGGCCCTGGGTGACGTCGAAGTTGACCAGCTGGTTCTCCTCGAGGGAGCGGAAGCCGGCAGCGTTGATCGCGGAGTAGTGAACGAAGACGTCGGGGCCCCCGCCGTCCTGGGCGATGAAGCCAAAGCCCTTTTCAGCGTTGAACCACTTCACGGTTCCGGTAGCCATAAGCCCTCCTATGGGCCAAAGGGTTGCCCTGCTCCAGAACCTGCGAGAAGTCTGAAAACTACAAAAGCCTGCGGGTCACATGCTCCGCAGGCTCTGTACTGCAAGGGAAACCAAACTGCAACTTGCGGCGAGCCTAGCACGCGGGCTTCTCGCGGGGAAAGAGTTGAAGATCACGCCCAAGGTGGGTTTTCGGCCCTCTCCGGGCGGAAAGGCTCCATCTTTGGTCCCGGCGACGGGAGGGACCCCGGCACAGCGCCCGGGAGGAGGCGGGGCTAGCCTCCGCATGTGGACAATTCAGCCTCGGATGTAGCGATCGCGGCGGACCCGCAGGACGGGCCCCCGAGCCTCCGCAGCCGCCCGCGCGTCGGCCACATCCAGTTTCTCAACTGCCTGCCCCTCTACTGGGGCCTCGCCCGGACCGGCACGCTGCTCGATCTGGATCTGACCAAGGACACCCCCGAGAAGCTCAGCGAGCAGCTCGTGAACGGCGACCTGGACATCGGGCCGATCACGCTCGTGGAGTTCCTGAGAAACGCGGACGACCTCGTCGCGCTGCCGGACATCGCCGTCGGCTGCGACGGCCCCGTGATGTCCTGCATCATCGTCTCCCAGCGGCCCCTGGAGCAGCTGGACGGGGCGCGCGTCGCCCTCGGCTCCACCTCGCGCACCTCCGTGCGCCTGGCCGAACTGCTGCTCGCCGAGCGGTACGGCGTACAGCCGGACTACTACACCTGCCCGCCGGACCTCAGCCTGATGATGCAGGAGGCGGACGCCGCCGTCCTCATCGGCGACGCCGCGCTGCGGGCCTCGCTGCACGACGCCCCGAAGCTCGGGCTCGAGGTGCACGACCTCGGGCAGATGTGGAAGGACTGGACGGGCCTGCCGTTCGTCTTCGCCGTGTGGGCCGCGCGCCGCGACTACCTGGCCCGTGAGCCGCGCATCGTCTCCAAGGTGCACCAGGCCTTCCTGGAGTCCCGGGACGTCTCCCTGGAGGAGGTCGCCAAGGTGGCCGAGCAGGCGGCGCGCTGGGAGGCCTTCGACGCCGGGCTGCTGGAGCGGTACTTCACCACGCTGGACTTCCGCTTCGGCCCGGACCAGCTGGCCGGCGTGACGGAGTTCGCGCGCCGCACGGGACCCACGACGGGCTTCCCGGCGGACGTGCGGGTGCGACTGCTGGAGGGCTGAACCGCCGCCCGCAGCGCAAGAGCCCCCGGGGAACGTCCCCGGGGGCTCTTGCGCGTGTGCGTCCTGTGCGGATCAGGAGGAGGGCGTCGGCCCCTCCATGTGATCGCTGATCCACTTCATGGAGCTGTCGCCCATGCCCTTCACATAGGTCTTGGCGTTGTGCTCGCCGCCCTGGATGACCTGCAGGTGGGTGTGGATCGGCCCCTTGTTCCCGTAGGTGGCGATGAACTTGTCCACCTTCGGGATCACCGACGTCTCCTTCGTGCCGTACTGGAAGGCGAGGTAGACGTCCGGGCCCTTGGTGTCGATCAGCTTCTGGGCCAGGAGCTCGGGGTTGTTGGCGGCCTTCTCCTGGTCGTGGCCGGCCCACAGCGGGGAGTCCGGGACGATGTCCGGGCCGGAGGCGATCACGGCCTTGAACTTGTCGGGCTTCTGCAGCACGGCCTTCAGGCCGGAGAAGCCGCCGGAGGAGGAGCCCATGAACGCCCAGCCGTCACGCGACTTCAGCGTGCGGAAGTTCTCCCGCACCAGGTCCGGGACGTCCTCGGAGAGCCAGGTGCCCATCTTGGGCTGGTTCGGGATGTCGCTGCCGTCGTAGTAGTACTTGTTGTCCGGGTTGAGCACCGGCATCACGACGATGAAGGGCTGCGACGTGCCCTCCTGCGACCACTGGGCGATCGACGACTCGAGCTTGAGGTCGGTGCCCATCCAGTAGTTCATCGGGTAGCCGTTGCCGCCGGGGAGCGCGACGAGGACCGGGAAGCCGCTGTTCTTGTACTTCGGGTCGTTGTACTGCTTCGGGGCCCAGACCCACACCTTGCCGGTGAAGCCGGACTTCTTGCCGGTGTAGGTGGTGACGGCGATCTTGGTGCCGTCCTCGATGGTGTTGGCGACCTTGAAGTCGGCCTGCGGGCCCGTCGGCATCAGCGTCTTGGAGTCGGCCGGCGCACCGTTGTTGCCGCCCGCCTGCCCACCGCCGGCCGCACCGCCGGCCGCACTCTGGCCGAAGGAGACCGACTCGCCCTTGTCCGAGAACACGTCGAAGTAGTTCAGGACGGGGTAGGCGATCGCGCCGAGCACGGCTATGCAGGCCACGAGGAGGATCCATCGTTTGGCGCGGGAGGCCCGGCGGTGGCCCTGGGACTGGTAGGCCCCGTTGGCTGAGTGCGTCATCGCGTCGCTCCGGACGATTTGCTGCCCCGAAGGACATGACGGTGGGTGTTCCGACCTAGGTGATGGGCAAACCTCGAGCCCGGGTTCCCGGTCGGCCGGTGAATTGCGTCATAGGCTAATCGGGGGGCGCGCAGCCCCGTCCGGGGGGAGGCGAAGAGCCCGAATGCAACCGCTTTTGCCGGAAGATCCGCGAGTGATCGGGACCTATCGGCTGCTGGGCCGGCTGGGGGCCGGCGGGATGGGCCGGGTGTATCTCGGGCGCAGTGCGGGAGGGCGCACGGTCGCCGTCAAGGCCGTCCATCCGCATTTCGCCGCGGATGATCAATTCCGGGAGCGCTTCCGGCGCGAGGTGCGGGCGGCCCGCAGCGTGGGCGGTGCGTGGACGGCGCCCGTGCTGGACGCGGACCCGGAGGCCGCGGTGCCCTGGGTGGCGACCGGGTACGTGGCCGGGCCCTCGCTCTCCGAGGCCGTCGCCGCCGCGGGCCCGCTGCCCGCGCCCGCGGTGCGGGCCCTGGGGGCCGGGCTCGCGGAGGCGCTGACGGCGGTGCACGCGCGGGGGCTGGTGCACCGGGACGTCAAACCGTCGAACGTGCTGCTGGCCCTGGACGGCCCCCGCATCGTCGACTTCGGCATCGCGCGGGCCACGGAGGCCACGGCCTCCCTCACCTCCACCGGGGTCTCCGTCGGCTCGCCCGGCTACATGGCGCCCGAGCAGATCCTCGGCCGGGACGTGACGGGCGCGGCCGACGTCTTCTCGCTGGGCGCGGTCCTCGCCTACGCGGCCACGGGCGAGCCGCCGTTCCCCGGGGACAGCTCCGCCGCACTCCTCTACAAGGTCGTCCACGAGCCGCCGGTGCTCGGCCCGGCGCTGACGGGCGGACTGCGGTCGCTGGTCGCGGACTGCCTGGCCAAGGAGCCCTCCGCCCGGCCGTCCCCGCAGGACCTCGTACGCCGCCTCGCGCCCGGGGAGGGCGGGGCGGGGGCGCTGCTGCGGCCGGGGTGGCTGCCGGGGCCTGTGGTGGAGGAGGTGAGCCGGCGAGCGGTCGGACTGCTCGATCTGGAGGCGGAACCGGCGGCCGCCGCCGGGGCGTTCGGGCCACCGGATCCGTCGTACGGGGCGAGCACGGAGCCGGCGCCGGAAGCCGTCCCCGCGCCCCTGCCCGCGCGCTCGCGCCGGGTCGCGCTCTCGGCCGTCCTGGGCGGGCGGCGCTCGCGCCGGGCGAGCTGCACGCTCGTGCTGTCCGTCGCCGGGGCGCTGGCCGCCGCCACGACCGCGGTGTTCGTCTTCGACCTGCTGCCGGGCGGGGGAGGCGGCGGCGCCGCGTCCGCCGGACGTCCCGCCACGAGCGGCCCGCCGGACCGGAGTTCGGTCCCCGGGGCGTTCCTCGGCACCTGGAGCGGCGACGTCGTCCAGTCCGACGGCACCCCCAACGGCACGATGACCAGCACTGTCACCGCGGGCGGCAAGGGCGCCTACGTGGTCCGCACCCGGTACGCGGCGCTGGGCGTCGTGGAGTGCGACAGCAAGGCGAAACTGCTGTCGGCGAGCGCCTCGAAGATCACGCTGGAGGAGGTGACGGACGGCGAGCTCAGGTTCGGCTGCACGGGCGTCACGGCGACCGTCACCTACACGCTGGCCCCGGGCGGGAAGCTGGCCTTCGCCTCCGGCGACCCCACCGGCGGCAGGCCGACGGCGACCCTCGCCCGCAGCCGCGGTTGACCGGCCGCCAGCCGGACCGTCGGACCCCTGGCGTAGGGTGGATCGTCGTACACGACACCCTCCGGAAGGGACGCCCGGTGACCGAGAACGCCGACCTTCAGTCCGTCCTCGACCGCGCCGCCGCAGGCGGCCGGATCACCCCGGAGGAGGCCCTCGACCTGTACCGCTCCGCGCCGCTGCACGCGCTCGGCACCGCCGCGGACGCCGTACGCCGCCGGCGCTACGCGGGCACCGAGCACATCGCGACGTACATCATCGAGCGCAACATCAACTACACGAACTCGTGCGTCACCGCGTGCAAGTTCTGCGCCTTCTACGCCCCGCCGAAGAGCGACAAGGTCTGGACCCGCCCGCTGGACGACATCCTGCGCCGCTGCGCGGAGACCGTCGAACTGGGCGGTACGCAGATCATGTTCCAGGGCGGGCACCACCCCGACTACGGCGTGGAGTACTACGAGGAGCACTTCGCGGCGATCAAGAAGGAGTTCCCGCAGCTCGTCATCCACTCCCTCGGCGCGTCCGAGGTCGAGCACATGGCGCGGATCTCCGGCGTGAGCGCCGAGGAGGCGATCCGCCGGATCCACGCAGCCGGCCTCGACTCCTTCGCGGGCGCGGGCGCCGAGCTGCTGCCGGAGCGGCCGCGCAAGGCCATCGCGCCGCTGAAGGAGTCCGGCGAGCGCTGGCTGGAGATCATGGAGCTCGCCCACGGGCTGGGCGTGGAGTCGACCTCCACCATGCTGATGGGCACGGGCGAGACCAACGCCGAGCGCATCGAGCACCTGCGGATGATCCGCGACGTGCAGGACCGCACGGGCGGCTTCCGCGCGTTCATCCCGTACACGTACCAGCCGCAGAACAACGCCCTCAAGGGCCGCACGCAGGCGACGATCTTCGAGTACCTGCGGATGATCGCCATCGCGCGGCTCTTCCTGGACAACGTGGCCCACATCCAGGGCTCCTGGCTGACCACGGGCAAGGAGATCGGCCAGCTGTCGCTGCACTACGGCGCCGACGACCTGGGCTCGATCATGCTGGAGGAGAACGTGGTCTCCTCGGCCGGTGCCAAGCACCGCTCCAACCGCATGGAGATCATCGACCTCATCCGCAAGGCCGGCCGCGTCCCGGCCCAGCGCGCCACGACGTACGAGCACCTGCTCGTGCACGACGACCCGGCGAACGACCCGGTGGACGACCGCGTCGTCTCGCACCTGTCGTCGACGGCGATCGAGGGCGGCACGGCCCACCCCGAGCTGCAGATCATCGACGCCCGCTGACGGCCGGGCCGCTCGTGCTGACGATCCATGCGGCGGACCTGCTGCTGACGGCCGTCCCCGTGCCCGGCGGGGCGGTGGCCGTGGACGGCGACAGGATCGCGGCGCTCGGCCCGTACGAGGAGGTCGCCGCGGCGCACCCCGGTGCCCGCGTGCGCCGCTGGCCGGGCGTGCTCGCGCCCGGGCTGCGGCAGCCGCATGCCGAGTGGCTGCTGACCCGTGCCTACCACCCCGATCCGCGCGAGTACGCCGAGCTCGGCGACGCGATGCTGACGGGCGAGCGGCTGGCCGCGCTGCAGCCGACCGAAACCCGCCGGTCGGGCAGCGTGCGGCGCGGGCTGCAGCTGA
Organism: Streptomyces sp. AM25; assembly: GCF_058146165.1. NCBI lineage: Bacteria > Bacillati > Actinomycetota > Actinomycetes > Kitasatosporales > Streptomycetaceae > Streptomyces > Streptomyces sp. AM25. The sequence continues at coordinate 57,723 of NZ_JBKIWN010000016.1, forward strand.
TGCTCCGGCACGGGACGACGGCGGTCACGGGCCCCTTCGGCGACCCGGTGGTCTCTACGGCGGTGGCGCGGTCCGGCCTTCGGGTCGTGCCGGGCCCGGCGGCGGCCGGCGAGCCGGACCTCGATCCGCTGCGCGGTGCGCGCGAGTTGGCGGCCGCCGTCGCGGCCCCCCTGACCGTGGGCGCCCGCGCCGACCTCGCCGCCTTCGACGTACCGGACGAGGCCGCACTGCTGGCGCAGGGCGCGGGCACCTGCGTGGCGACGGTGCTGGCGGGGCGGCTGGTGTTCCGGGGGCGGTGACCGCGGGCGTCAACGCCGCGTCAGGGCGTCGGCCCCCCGCGTCAGGACCCCGTCAACGCGGACGCCCCCCGTCCGTTTCCCCGGCAGGATGATCACTGCGGGGACGGCCGTCGAAGGCCGTTCCGCGGTGCGAAATGTGGAGGACCCTGCCGAACGGACACACGGCGGGTCACAAGGACGCGCACCGCCGGCAGGACGTTCGTCGCCGAGGGGGTGACGGGCGGGGGGACCGGCGGTTCCGTGGGCGCGGGGGCCCCGCGGGAAGGCGCAGTCGGCACCGTGACGCGGCCGGTCCTTCCCCGGCGAGCCGTCCCCGTCCAAGATCCGTCCGGGCCGTGGTGAAGAATGAACTCCGTGACGCGAGCATCCCTGGACAAGCAGCCGCACGAAGTCGCCGCGATGTTCGACGACGTGGCGGCGAAGTACGACCTGACCAACGACGTCCTCTCGCTCGGCCAGGCGCGGCTGTGGCGCAAGGCCGTGGCGCAGGCCGTGGGCGGGCGGCCCGGGGAGAAGGTGCTGGACCTCGCGGCCGGCACCGGGACCTCCTCGATCCCCTTCACCGCCGACGGCGCATACGTCGTGCCGTGCGACTTCTCGACCGGCATGCTGCGCGAGGGCAAGAAGCGGCACCCCTGGCTCCCGCTGACCGCGGGGGACGCGACGCGGCTGCCGTTCGCGGACGGCGTCTTCGACGCGGTCACCATCTCCTTCGGGCTGCGCAACGTGCAGGAGACCGATGACGCGCTGCGCGAGCTGCTGCGGGTGACGAAGCCGGGCGGCCGCGTGGTGATCTGCGAGTTCAGCACGCCGGTCTGGGCCCCGTTCCGCACGGTCTACACCGAGTACCTGATGCGTGCCCTGCCGCCGGTCGCGCGGGCCGTCAGCAGCAACCCGGACGCCTACGTGTACCTGGCCGAGTCGATCCGTTCCTGGCCGGACCAGCCCGCCCTCGCGGCGCGGCTGCAGGAGGCCGGCTGGTCGAAGGTCGCGTGGCGCAACCTGACGGGCGGAGTCGTCGCGCTGCACCGGGGAACCAAGCCTGCATAAGGGGTAAACGCCCCGGGCGGGACGCGGGTTGGCCGTTTGTCATGGGCAGGCGGGCCCGGTCGGTACGATCTTGATCACCTCCCGCCCGAGCCCGGAGCGCCCCTATGCCGCCGTCGTCGTCCGAGCCGCCGAGGCCGTCCGTACCGCCCCCGCCCCCGGCGCCGCCCCTGCCCTCGTACGCGCCGGGCGCGCACCCCGCCGCGTCCGCCCCGTCGTCACCCGCCGCGCTGTTCGTGCGCCGCACCTTCGGCGCCGGCTGGGCGGGGTCGGCCGGGGCCGCGCTGTGGCCGACGGCCCTGCTGCTCGCGCTCGCGCTCGCCCTCTCGGTCCCGTCCTACGGGAAGTACGACCGCGGCCAGTTCACCCACTGGTCCGACCGCTTCCAGGCCACCCTCGCGCTGCTGGTGCAGGGCCTCGGCGGCAGCCTCGACGTCGAGACCCGCAGCAGCGGCGGGCTGCTCGCGCTGCTCGTGCGGGGCCACGGCTCGCTGTCGGTCTGGCCGTTGACCGTGACCGTCCTGTGGGCGGGCGCCGTGGCCCTCGGCGCCCGGCGGCTGCACCGTGCGCAGGGCGGCGGCGCGGAGGCCGCGGTGCGGATCGCGCTGCTGTCGGGCGCGACCGTGCTGGCGCTCGGCCTGTACGGGCGGCCGGAGGTGCCGCTGCTCTCCGTCGACAGCGGCCCGGTGACGGCGGCGCTGTTCGCGTGCGCGGCCGCGGGTGCGGTGAGCGGCACGGTGCTGTGCCGTGAACGTCTGCGCGCGCGGCTCGGACCGGGCGCACTGCGTCTTGGACGGGCGTGGGGCACGGCCCTGCGCGCCCTTGGGCTCTCGGTGGCGCTGTGCGCCGTCGTCGCGTTCGTGGTGCTGGCCGAGCACGAGGGCCGGGCCGGCGGCGGCACGGGCCTGTTCGCCTCGCTCCTGGTGCTGGTCAACCTGGGGCTGATGGGGCTGGGGCTGGTCTGGGGCGCGGGGGTCGAGGGCTCCGTCACCACGCGCGGCCGCGAGGAGGGCGGCGCCTTCGGCCTCTCCGAACTCGGCCACGCGGCCGGTTCCGCGGGCGGCTGGGCCCAGGCCGGGGCGCTGGCGGTGGGCGCGGTGTGCGCGCTGCTCCTCGCCGTCCTGGCGGCCCGGCGCTCGGCCGACCGCCGCGAACAGGCCCTGGCCGGCGCATTCTTCCTGGCCGCGCTGTGGCTGCTGTCCTTCGCCGCCGGGGCGTCACTGCACATGTCGGCCGGCACCCGGTTCGCGCTCGGGGCGCACACCACCGTGGACGCGCGCGTGGCGACGAACGCGGGCGAGCTGCTGCTGTTCGGGACGCTGTGGACGGCGGGGGCGGTGCTGCTGGCCGGCGTGCTGTCGGGGACCCTGGGGCGGGCCGTGCGGCCCGCCCGGATGCCGGTGCCGGGCCGCCGCGCCGCCCTGTTCGCGGCCGCGGGCCTCGCCGCCTTCGTCGTCGGCGGCGCCGCGGTGGCGGGGCTGATGCTGCACCGGCACGACAGCGCCGCGCGGGCCCGGGGCGCGGAGACGGCCCGGCACGACGACAAGCGCGTCGTCATCGGCCCGTCGGACGAGCCGGTACCGGCAGCATCCACCGTTCCCGCCACCCCGCAGGCCGGCGCCCCCTCCGGCTACGTCGTGCAGCACGACCCGCTCGGCTTCAGCCTCGCCGTCCCCGACCGCTGGATCCGCACGGAGTCCGGCACGCACCAGATCGACTACTCGGCCCCGACCGGCGGTTCGTACCTCCGCGTCGGCCTGCTCCTCAAGTCCCCGCAGTCCGCGTACGACCACTTCACCGACCTGGAGAAGACCCTGCAGCAGCGCACCGGCAGCTACCGGCGCGTCGCCCTCACCGCCAACACCTTCCAGGGACACCCCGGCGCCCGCTGGGAGTTCACCTGGACCGACAGGGCGACCGGCCGCACGATGCACGCCGTCGACCAGGCGTACGTGAACGAGGCGGGCACGGAATACGCCGTGTATTTCCAGGGGCGCGACGACCACTGGACCGGCCCGCCGCAGGTCTTCGAGACGGCGCTGAGCACCTGGTCGACGATGCCGGTCGATTTCGGCTGAACCGCCCGAAGACGGTCCGGCCCACCCCCCTAGACTGCACAGGTCAGCACCGATCGAGCCTTCGGGAGAGCCCTCCGTGACCGAGTCGCGTACCGAACACACTGCCGATGTGATCGTCGTCGGTGCGGGCCCGGCGGGCTCCACCACCGCGTACTACCTGGCCAAGGCGGGTCTCGACGTCCTCCTCCTGGAGAAGACCGCGTTCCCGCGCGAGAAGGTCTGCGGCGACGGGCTCACCCCGCGCGCCACCAAGCAGCTCGTGGGGATGGGCATCGACATCTCCGAGGAAGCCGGCTGGATGCGCAACAAGGGCCTGCGCATCATCGGCGGCGGCGTCCGCCTCCAGCTCGACTGGCCGGACCTCGCGTCCTTCCCCGACTACGGCCTCGTCCGCAAGCGCGACGACTTCGACGAGCAGCTCGCCCGCCATGCGGTGAAGGCCGGTGCCCGGCTGTACGAGCGCTGCAACGTGGGCGCCCCGGTCGTCGACGACCGCACGGGCCGGATCACCGGCGTCGAGGCGAAGCTGGGCGAGGAGAAGACGCCCGTCACCTTCAGCGCCCCTCTCGTCGTCGCGGCCGACGGCAACTCCACGCGGCTCTCGCTGGCGATGGGCCTGCACCGCCGCGAGGACCGCCCGATGGGCGTCGCCGTGCGCACGTACTTCACCTCCCCGCGCCACGACGACGACTACCTCGAGTCCTGGCTCGAACTCTGGGACCGCCGCGGCCCGCAGCACCGCCTCCTGCCCGGCTACGGCTGGATCTTCGGCATGGGCGACGGCACCAGCAACGTCGGCCTCGGCGTCCTCAACACCACCGCCGCCTTCAAGGAGCTCGACTGGCGCGAGGTCCTCAAGGCCTGGTGCGCCTCGATGCCGGAGGACTGGGGCTACACCCCGGAGAACATGACGGGCCCGATCCGCGGCGCCGCCCTCCCCATGGCCTTCAACCGCCAGCCCCACTACACCCGCGGCCTGCTCCTCGTCGGCGACGCGGGCGGCCTGGTCAACCCGTTCAACGGCGAGGGCATCGCCTACGCGATGGAGTCCGGCCAGATCGCCGCGGACGTCATCGTCCAGGCCCACGCCCGCTCCTCGTACGCCCAGCGCGAGCTCGCGCTGCAGCGCTACCCGAAGATCCTCAAGGACACCTACGGCGGCTACTACACGCTGGGCCGCGCCTTCGTGAAGCTCATCGGCAACCCGAAGATCATGAAGCTGGCGGCGGAACGGGGCCTGACGCACCCGCTGTTGATGAAGTTCACGCTCAAGATGCTGGCGAACCTGACGGATCCGACGGGCGGCGACGCGACCGACCGCATCATCAACGGCCTGAGCAAGGTGGCACCCAAATCATGATCATGCGGGACCACCTCTAGCTCGGCCTTACCAAGGTGGCGCCTCGCTCGTAGGGCTCGTCGCCCCGTCAGGGGCGCGGGGAACTGCGCGATCAGCCACCGACGGCCTGCAGCCGACGCACCACCCTGGTGGGCAGCACGTCGTCCGCGGGTGCATCGTGGCTTGTCGCGCAGTTCCCCGCGCCCCTGATGGGGCGCACCCCGAATCACCCCATCGTGTCCCCCTAACTCCCGCTTTGCGGCCCGTATTTCGGGGGAGATATCGCAATGGTCTGATTCGTCCCGAAGGGGGAGCGCTTCCGTGGATCTCACCCGCACCGCCCGTGTCGCCGCCCGAGCCGTCAGTGCCCGTACCGTGCGTATCGCCGTCGTCGCGACGGCCGTCATACTTCCCGCCGCCGCGCTCGCGGCGACGCCCGCGCACGCGGTGACGGACTGCACGGTCAACGGGGTGCACCGGTCGGGGCGGCTGATCGAGGGGACGCCGGGGGACGACACGATCGTCTGCTCCCGCGTCGAACCCGGCACCGTCGTCGACGCGAAGGGCGGGAACGACACCATCACCGTCACCGGGGAGATGGACGGCGACATCCGCGCCGGCGGCGGCGAGGACAGCATCACCGTCACGCGGTCCGGCCGCATCGGCGAGACCGGGTCCGTCGACGGGCAGGGCGGTGACGACCGCATCGACGTCGACGGGATCGTCGACGGCAGGATCCGCGGCGGCCAGGGCGGCGACACCATCCACCTCACCCGGCACTCCAAGATCACAAGCCATGCCGGCGTCCCCGGTGTCAGGGAGACGGACACGATCGTCGCCGACGCCGGGTGCGACGTCGCGCGGACGGTCCGGGAGGACACCGAGGGGGTGGCCGACGCCGTCAGAGTGGCCTGCATGTCATGACACGCCGCGCAACGCGAAGGGCCGCCGCTCCCGAGCGGGAGAGCGGCGGCCCTTCACACGAACGAACCCCGATCACATGACGCGCACCGCGCCGGTGGGCGGCGAGTAGCTCATGTCGCGCTCGACGACGCCCGAGCTCGGGTTCTGCGCACCGATGAACTTGCCCCCGCCGATGTAGACGGCGACGTGGTACGCGCTGCCCGCGGAGCCCCAGTAGAGGATGTCGCCGGCCTTGAGGTTGTCCAGGCCCACCTGGGTGCCGGCCGTCGACTGGTCCTGGGAGACGCGCGGCAGATCGATGCCGATCTGGTTGTACGCGGCCATGACCAGGCCCGAGCAGTCGTACGAGGAGCCGCCGGTGGCGCCCATGACGTACGCCTTGCCGACCTGGGCCTCCAGGAAGCTGATCAGCGTGGCGCTGCTGCCCGTGGCGGAGGAGGACTCCGACTTCGTGCTCAGCGAGCTGCGGTCCGAGGAGCGCGAGGCACGCGCATCGGCGTCGCGCTGCTCCTGCTCGGCGGCCTTGCGCTCGGCCTCCGCCTTGCGCTCCGCCTCGTCCTTGGCCTTCTTGGCGTCCGCCTTGGCGTGGTCGATCGCGTCTTCCACCTGTGCGCGGACCTGGTAGTCCACAGCGGCCTGCTGCGTGGCGACCGCGCTCTGCGCGATGGAGGCGGAGATCTCGGCGTTGAACGCCGGCATCTCCATGGTGGCCTCGGCGGGCTTCTCGGCTGCGGTGGCGGAACCCGCGCCGGCGACGGCCAGGGTGCTGAGGACGCCACCGGCAACACCCGTGCGGACGACCCACGACTGGGTCGCGGGACGACGGGGCTTCCGGTGGCTGGTTATGTGCGCGTTCGGGGACATGGGACAACGGACTATCAGTCCGCGCAGGTTGAGTTCAAGAAGCGTGACGTGCGCCACAATTGGCGTGTACGCGCCGAGATTTCGGCCTTATTGATCACAGGAGGGTCACGGCGTACAACCCCGCCGCACCCCCGATCGGGCGCCTCAGCACGGCGTTTGGGCTCGCCGGCTGCGCGGCGGCCGTCCTACCACTTTTTCCGGTCCCCCGTCGAGGCTGTCCGAAAAATCCGGCCACCAAACCCCCCGGCGCGTGGCAGAGCTCACGCCCCCACCGCCCCTGCTGGAACTTTGTGCACCGAACGTGAGGGCGAGCGCGGAATGCGACGGAGGGGTGCCGTCGACCCCCTTCGCTCCATCGGGTCGTGCTCCTTTATCAGTTGATGACCCGTGAAGCCAATTTGCTCGCACCGGCCCCTGATTGATAATGGCTCACCCCTGTCACCAGCACCGACGTGGCTGAATGTCACCTGTCGTGATCACTCGCGCGCTTCGTGTGCGTAGCTCACCGCTCATCCGACTTGATGATCGTTCGTCAGGTGGTGAAGATCACAAACACGGTTGCGTACCCCGTGTCGCAGATCACAGACCGGCGGGCATAGGATGCACGCGACCCGGGCTTGTGAACTGCCTCACATGCGGCCGATCTTCGGGCGGCCCAGGGAGGGCGGTGAGCCCGCCGGGTCCGGTCAGCCAGCAGTCAGCGTCGACAGACTGGAAGGAGCGAGGAGCGGTGAACGCGTACGCGCCCATCCTCGTACTGGGAGCCCTCGGTGCCGGCTTCGCGGTCTTCTCCGTGGTCATGGCATCGCTCATCGGGCCCAAGCGGTACAACCGCGCCAAGCTCGAGGCCTATGAATGCGGCATCGAACCGACCCCGCATCCGGCCGGAGGCGGGCGCTTTCCGATCAAGTACTACCTGACGGCGATGCTCTTCATCGTCTTCGACATCGAGATCGTCTTCCTCTACCCCTGGGCCGTCACCTTCGACTCCCTGGGGCTGTTCGGGCTCGTGGAGATGCTCCTCTTCGTGCTCACCGTCTTCGTCGCCTACGCCTATGTATGGCGTCGCGGCGGCCTGGAATGGGACTAGGGGGAGCGCCATGGGAATCGAGGAGAAGCTGCCCAGCGGCTTTCTGCTGACCACCGTCGAACAGGCCGCCGGCTGGGTGCGCAAGGCGTCCGTCTTCCCGGCCACCTTCGGCCTGGCCTGCTGCGCCATCGAGATGATGACGACCGGTGCGGGCCGCTACGACATGGCCCGCTTCGGCATGGAGGTCTTCCGCGGCTCGCCCCGGCAGGCCGACCTGATGATCGTGGCCGGGCGGGTCAGCCAGAAGATGGCGCCCGTGCTGCGGCAGGTCTACGACCAGATGCCCAACCCCAAGTGGGTGATCTCCATGGGCGTCTGCGCCTCCAGCGGCGGCATGTTCAACAACTACGCGATCGTCCAGGGCGTCGACCACATCGTCCCCGTCGACATCTATCTGCCCGGCTGCCCGCCGCGCCCGGAGATGCTGCTCGACGCGATCCTCAAGCTGCACCGGAAGATCCGGAACGAGAAGCTCGGCGCCCACCGCGAGGAGGCCGAGCAGCAGGCGGAGGAGAAGGCGCTGAAGGCCCTGCCGCTCATCGAGATGAAGGGGCTGCTGCAGTGAGCGAGACCCCCGGCGCGAACGGACAGGCCCCCGAGGAGCAGGTCCCGGCCCAGCGCGAGGACTCCGGCGAGGTCATCGGCGTCCGCCGCGGCATGTTCGGCGCCGCCAACGGCGGCGACACCAGCGGCTACGGCGGACTCGTCCGCACCGTCCGCATGCCCGGCCAGGCGGTCCGGCCCTACGGAGGCTGGTTCGACGAGGTGGCCGACGAGCTCGAAGGCGCCCTGGAGGAACAGGGGCTCGTCCCGGAGAACGCCGTCGAGAAGACGGTCGTCGACCGCGGCGAACTCACCTTCCACATCGCCCGCGAGCACCTGCCGCGCGTCGCCCGCACCCTGCGCGACGACCCGGCGCTGCGCTTCGAACTCTGCACGGGCGTCAGCGGCGTGCACTTCCCCGGAGACAAGGGGCGCGAGCTGCACGCCGTCTACCACCTGCGCTCGATCACCCACAACCGGCTGATCCGGCTGGAGGTGGGCGTCCCCGACGCCGATCCGCACCTCCCGTCGCTCGTCGCGGTCTATCCGACGAACGACTGGCACGAGCGCGAGGCCTACGACTTCTTCGGCCTCGTCTTCGACGGCCACCCGGCCCTCACGCGGATCATGATGCCCGACGACTGGCAGGGCTTCCCGCAGCGCAAGGACTACCCCCTCGGCGGCATCCCCGTCGAGTACAAGGGCGCCCAGATCCCGGCTCCGGACCAGCGGAGGTCGTACTCCTGATGTCCACACCGACCAGCCCCCGCGAGACCACCGAGGGCACTGTCTACACGGTCACCGGCGGCGACTGGGACGAGGTCGCCGACGCCGCCCGGAAGAGCGACGACGAGCGCATCGTCGTCAACATGGGTCCCCAGCACCCCTCCACGCACGGAGTGCTCCGGCTGATCCTGGAGATCGACGGCGAGACCGTCACCGAGGCCCGCTGTGGCATCGGCTACCTCCACACCGGCATCGAGAAGAACCTCGAGTACCGGACCTGGACCCAGGGCACCACGTTCGTGACGCGCATGGACTACCTGACGCCGTTCTTCAACGAGGCGGCGTACTGCCTGGGCGTCGAGAAGCTGCTCGGCATCGAGGAGCAGGTGCCCGAACGGGCCTCCGTCATCCGCGTCATGCTCATGGAGCTGAACCGAATCTCCTCGCACCTGGTGGCCATCGCCACCGGCGGCATGGAGCTCGGCGCCACCACGATCATGATCTACGGGTTCCGGGACCGCGAACTCGTCCTCGACGTCTTCGAGCTGATCACCGGCCTGCGGATGAACCACGCCTACGTCCGCCCCGGCGGGCTCGCCCAGGACCTCCCGCCCGGCGCGGTGGACCAGGTGCGCGAGTTCGTGAAGAAGATGCGCCGGAACCTGCCCGAGTACGACAAGCTCGCCACCGGCAACCCCATCTTCAAGGCCCGGCTGCAGGACGTCGGCCACCTCGACCTGGCCGGCTGCATGGCCCTCGGCGTGACCGGGCCCATACTGCGTGCCACGGGCCTGCCGCACGACCTGCGCAGGGCCCAGCCCTACTGCGGCTACGAGAGCTACGACTTCGAGGTCGCCACCGCCGACACCAGCGACGCCTACGGGCGCTTCCTGATCCGCATCGCGGAGATGCACCAGTCGCTGCGGATCGTCGAGCAGTGCCTGGACCGGCTCGCGCCCGGGCCCGTGATGGTCGAGGACAAGAAGATCGCCTGGCCCGCGCAGCTGGCCCTGGGGCCGGACGGGCTCGGCAACTCCCTCGACCACATCAAGAAGATCATGGGCACCTCCATGGAGGCCCTGATCCACCACTTCAAGCTGGTGACCGAGGGCTTCCGGGTCCCGCCGGGCCAGGTGTACGCGGCCGTGGAGTCGCCCAAGGGGGAGCTGGGCGTGCACGTCGTCAGCGACGGCGGCACCCGGCCCCACCGGGTCCACTTCCGCGACCCCTCCTTCACCAATCTCCAGGCCGTGGCGGCCATGTGCGAAGGCGGCCAGGTGGCCGACGTCATCGTGGCCGTGGCGTCCATCGACCCCGTGATGGGAGGCGTCGACCGGTGAGCAGTGACGTGGAGCTGGGCATGCCGCAGTTGCCCGCCCCCGACTACCCGGCCGAGGTGCGGGCCCGGCTGCAGGCCGACGCCGAGGAACTGATCGGCCGCTACCCGGACCGGCGCAGCGCCCTGCTGCCGCTGCTGCACCTGGTGCAGGCCGAGGAGGGGTACGTCACCCGCACCGGCATCCGCTTCTGCGCGGAGCAACTCGGGCTCACCACGGCCGAGGTGACCGCGGTGTCGACCTTCTACACCATGTACCGCCGCAAGCAGGGCGGCGACTACCAGGTCGGGGTCTGCACCAACACCCTGTGCGCGGTGCTGGGCGGCGATGCCATCTTCGGTGCGCTGCAGCAGCACCTGGGCGTGGGCAACGGGGAGACCACCGGGGACGGCAAGGTCACGCTGGAGCACATCGAGTGCAACGCGGCCTGCGACTTCGCGCCCGTGGTGATGGTCAACTGGGAGTTCTTCGACGACCAGACCGTCGAGAGCGCCAAGAAGCTCGTCGACGACCTCCGTGCCGGACGCACCGTCGAGCCCACGCGCGGCGCCCCGCTCTGCACGTACCGCGAGACCGAGCGCATCCTCGCCGGCTTCCCCGACGAACGCCCGGGCGCCGTCGAGGCGAGCGGCGGTGCCGGACCCGCCACGCTGGCCGGCCTGCGGCTGGCCAAGGGCGAGGGCGCCTCGCGCGTCGGCCCCCCGCGCCCCGCACCGTCCGCGCAGACGTCCGAGGAGGGGGAGGGATGACCATGGCACCCGAGTATGGGGGCACCGCCCACGCCGAAGGCAGTGGGGGAGAGACGAGTCCGGAGAAATTGCTCGCGCCCGTGCTGAGCGCCTTCTGGGACGAGCCCCGCTCCTGGACCCTGGAGACCTACCTGCGGCACGAGGGCTACCAGGGCGCGCGCAAGGCCTTCGCCATGCAGCCCGACGAAGTCATCGCGTACGTCAAGGACTCCGGGCTGCGCGGCCGCGGCGGCGCCGGCTTCCCGACCGGGATGAAGTGGCAGTTCATCCCGCAGGGCGACGGCAAGCCGCACTACCTCGTCGTCAACGCCGACGAGTCCGAGCCCGGCACCTGCAAGGACATCCCCCTCCTCTTCGCCAACCCGCACTCCCTCATCGAGGGGATGCTGATCGCCAGTTACGCGATCCGCTGCGACCACGCCTTCATCTACCTGCGCGGCGAGACCGTCCCCGTACTGCGCCGGCTGCACGAGGCCGTGCGCGAGGCCTACGCAGCAGGCTATCTCGGCCGCAACGTCCTCGGCAGCGGACTCGACCTCGACGTCACCGTGCACGCCGGGGCGGGCGCGTACATCTGTGGCGAGGAGACCGCCCTGCTGGACTCCCTCGAAGGCCGCCGCGGCCAGCCCCGGCTCCGGCCCCCCTTCCCGGCGGTCGCCGGCCTGTACGCGTGCCCCACTGTGGTGAACAACGTCGAATCCATCGCTTCGGTTCCGGCGATCCTCAACCGGGGCAAGGAATGGTTCCGTTCGATGGGCAGCGAGAAGTCCCCGGGCTTCACGCTGTACTCGCTGAGCGGCCACGTCGCCAACCCGGGCCAGTACGAGGCCCCGTTGGGCATCACGCTGCGCCAGCTGCTCGGCATGAGCGGCGGGATGCGGCCGGGCCACACGCTCAAGTTCTGGACGCCGGGCGGCTCTTCGACCCCGCTGCTCACCGACCGGCACCTGGACGTGGCGCTGGACTACGAGGCCGTGGGCGCCGCCGGGTCGATGCTGGGCACCAAGGCGCTGCAGTGCTTCGACGAGACGACGTGCGTGGTGCGCGCGGTCACCCGGTGGACGGAGTTCTACGCGCACGAGTCGTGCGGCAAGTGCACGCCCTGCCGTGAAGGCACGTACTGGCTGGTGCAGTTGCTGCGCGACATCGAGGCCGGCAAGGGCCGCATGGCGGACCTCGACAAGCTCGCCGACATCGCGGACAACATCAACGGCAAGTCCTTCTGCGCCCTCGGCGACGGCGCGGCGAGCCCGATCTTCTCCTCGCTGCAGTACTTCCGCGCCGAGTACGAGCAGCACGTCAAGGGCAAGGGCTGCCCCTTCGACCCCGCCAAGTCCACTGTGTGGGCCGACCAGCCGCACCCGGAGGTGCCTGCATGACCGTGACTGAACAGACGCCCAGCGCGCCTCCTGCGGACGATCTGGTGTCCGTCACCATCGACGGGATCGCCCTGTCGGTGCCCAAGGGCACCCTCGTGATCCGTGCGGCGGAGATGATCGGGATCGAGATCCCGCGGTTCTGCGACCATCCGCTGCTGGAGCCGGCCGGTGCCTGCCGGCAGTGCATCGTCGAGGTCGAGGGCCAGCGCAAGCCCATGGCCTCCTGCACGATCACGTGCACGGACGGCATGGTCGTCAAGACGCAACTCACCTCGCCCGTCGCCGAGAAGGCGCAGCGCGGGGTGATGGAGCTGCTGCTCATCAACCACCCGCTCGACTGCCCGGTCTGCGACAAGGGCGGCGAGTGCCCGCTGCAGAACCAGGCGATGACCGCCGGGCAGGCCGACTCCCGCTTCGAGGGCCGCAAGCGGACCTACGAGAAGCCGGTTCCCGTCTCCGCGCAGGTGCTGCTCGACCGGGAGCGGTGCGTGCTGTGCGCGCGCTGCACGCGCTTCTCCAACGAGATCGCGGGCGACCCGATGATCGAGCTGCTGGAGCGCGGGGCGCTGGAGCAGGTCGGCATCGGCGAGGGCGACCCCTTCGAGTCGTACTTCTCCGGCAACACCATCCAGATCTGCCCGGTGGGCGCGCTCACCTCGGCGGCGTACCGGTTCCGCGCGCGGCCGTTCGACCTGGTCTCCTCGCCGTCCGTGTGCGAGCACTGCGCGGGCGGCTGCGCGACGCGTACGGACCACCGGCGCGGCAAGGTGATGCGCAGGCTCGCCTCGCCCGACCCCGAGGTCAACGAGGAGTGGATCTGCGACAAGGGCCGCTTCGCGTTCCGCTACGCGCAGCGGCCGGACCGGCTGGGCACGCCGCTCGTGCGGGACGCCGACGGGGTGCTGCAGACGGCAGGCTGGCCCGAGGCGCTGGAGGCGGCGGCCCGCGGGCTGGCCGCCGCACGCGGCCGGGCGGGGGTGCTGACGGGCGGGCGGCTGACGCTCGAAGACGCCTACGCCTACGCGAAGTTCGCGCGGGTCGTGCTCGACACCAACGACATCGACTTCCGGGCACGGGTGCACAGCGGCGAGGAGGCCGACTTCCTCGCGGCCCGCGTCGCCGGCCGTGGCCGCGACCTGGACGGCAGCGGAGTGACGTACACGGCGCTGGAGAAGGCGCCCGCGGTGCTGCTCGTCGGGCTGGAGGCCGAGGAGGAGGCGCCCGGCGTCTTCCTGCGGCTGCGCAAGGCGTGGCGCAAGCGCGGGCTGCGGGTGTTCGCGCTCGCCACGCACGCCACGCGCGGGCTGGAGAAGGCGGGCGGCACGCTGCTGCCCGCGGCGCCCGGCACCGAGACCGAGTGGCTGCAGGCGCTCGCCGACACGGCGGGCCTGTCGGCCGGACTGGACACGGCGGGCCGCGCGGCCGCCGAGGCGCTGCGCGCCGACGGCGCGGTGATCGCCGTGGGCGAGCGGCTGGCGGGCGTGCCGGGCGCGCTGACCGCGGCCGTCGCCGCCGCCGGGGCGACCGGTGCGGCGCTGGTGTGGATCCCGCGCCGCGCGGGCGAGCGGGGCGCGCTCGAAGCGGGCGCCCTGCCGGGGCTGCTGCCGGGCGGGCGCCCGGCGACGGACCCGCGGGCGCGCGAGGAGACGGCGGCCGCCTGGGGCGTCGCCGAACTGCCGCGCAGCCCCGGGCGGGACACCGGCCAGATCGTCGAGGCCGCGGCCACGGGCGAGCTGGGCGCGCTGGTGGTGGCCGGGCTGGAGCCCGCGGACCTGCCGGACCCGGCGCGGGCGCGGGAGGCGCTGGACGCGGTCGGGTTCCTGGTGAGCCTGGAGCAGCGGCCGGGCGAGGTGACGGAGCGGGCGGACGTGGTGCTGCCGGTCGCGGCCGTGGCCGAGAAGCCCGGCACATATCTCGACTGGGAGGGCAGGGCCCGCCCGTTCGAGGCGGCGGTCCGGCCGGACCAGGCGACGACCCGGCAGCCCATGCCCGACGCGCGCGTGCTGCACATGCTGGCCGCCGCCATGGACGTGGATCTGGCGCTGCCCGATGTCCCGTCCGTCCGGACCGAGTCGGACCGGCTGGGCCGCTGGCGGGGCGAGTGGGCGGCCGGCCCCTCCGAGCCCGCGCGCCCGGTGCCGCGGCCGCAGGCCGGGGAGGCGGTGCTCGCCGGGCACCGGCTGCTGCTCGACCGGGGCCGGCTCCAGGAGGGCGACGACGCGCTGGCCGCCACGCGGCACGCGGCCCTCGCCCGGGTGTCGGCGGCGACGGCGGAGGAGGCCGGGGTCGAGGACGGCGACGTCCTCCGGGTGACCGGCACGGCCGGCTCCGTCCAACTCCCCCTGAAGGTCACCGCGATGCCGGACCGGGTGGTGTGGCTGCCGCTGAACTCCACGGGCGGGGGCGTGGCCTCCGACACCGGCACCCAGCCCGGCGCGGTGGTCCGCATCGGCCCCGCGACGACTCCGGAGGTGCAGTCGTGAACGTCCCGCACACGGTCCTCGCCGCCGAGGACCTGTCCATGTTCGGCTCCGACCCGTGGTGGCTGGTGCTGATCAAGGCCGTGTTCTGTTTCGCGTTCATCATGCTGACCGTGCTGTTCTCGATCGTCTGGGAACGCAAGGTCGTGGCCTGGATGCAGCTGCGCATCGGCCCCAACCGGCACGGCCCGTGGGGCATGCTGCAGTCGCTGGCCGACGGCATCAAGCTGATGCTCAAGGAGGACGTCGTCGTCCGCCGCGCGGACAAGGTCGTCTACGTGCTGGCCCCGATCGTGGCCGCGATCCCCGCGTTCATGGCCATCGCCGTGATCCCCTTCGGGCCCGCGCACGACGAGATCTCGATCCTCGGCCACCGCACCACCATGCAGCTCACCGACCTGCCGATCGCGGTGCTCTACATCCTGGCCGTCGCCTCGGTGGGCATCTACGGGATCGTGCTGGCCGGCTGGTCCTCCGGCTCGACCTATCCGCTGCTCGGCGGGCTGCGCTCCTGCGCACAGATGATCTCCTACGAGATCGCGATGGGCGCGGCCTTCGCCTCGGTCTTCCTCTACTCCGGCTCGATGTCGACGTCCACGATCGTCGAGGCGCAGCACGACCGCTGGTACGTCCTGCTGCTGCCGGTCTCCTTCCTCGTCTACATCGCGACGATGGTCGGCGAGACGAACCGGGCCCCGTTCGACATGCCGGAGTCCGAGGGCGACCTGGTCGGCGGCTTCAACACCGAGTACTCGTCGATCAAGTTCGCGATGTTCATGCTCGCCGAGTACGTCAACATGGTCACGGTCTCGGCGGTGGCGACCACCCTCTTCCTGGGCGGCTGGCAGGCCCCGTACCCGCTCTCCGCGGTGTGGCCGGGGGCGAACCACGGCTGGTGGCCGATGCTGTGGTTCGTCATCAAGGTCCAGGTGCTGCTGTTCTTCTTCATCTGGCTGCGCGGCACGCTGCCGCGGGTGCGCTACGACCAGCTGATGAAGCTGGGCTGGAAGGTGCTCATCCCGGTCTCGGTGGTCTGGCTGATGCTGGTCGCGACCGTGCGGGCGCTGCGGAACGAGAACTACGACTTCCAGGACATCGTGCTCTACGTCGGCGGCGCGGTGCTCGCGGTGCTGCTGCTGTCCTTCCTCGTCGACGTCTTCCGGGACCGGGACGGCGGCGGGAAGCACGCGGGCGGGGTGCCCGCCGGCCAAGTGGGGCCGGAGGCAGGTCCGTTCGATCCGATGGCGGGCGGTTTCCCCGTGCCGCCGCTGCCGGGCCAGGAGGCACCGCCGGTGCCGCGGCGACGGCCGCGCCGGGAGCGGGAGGCAGTTGTCAGTGGCGGGGTGGACACTCTGAGTGACGGAAAGGAGGCGGGGGGCAGTGTCTGAATTCCAGAACCCCGTGGCCGGCTTCGGCGTGACCTTCAAGGCCATGTTCAAGAGGCGGCTCACCGAGCAGTATCCGGAGTACAAGAAGCCGACCGCGCCGCGCTTCCACGGCCGCCACCAGCTCAACCGGCATCCCGACGGCCTGGAGAAGTGCATCGGCTGCGAGCTGTGCGCCTGGGCCTGCCCGGCGGACGCCATCTATGTGGAGGGCGCGGACAACACCGACGAGGAGCGCTACTCCCCGGGCGAGCGGTACGGCCGCGTCTACCAGATCAACTACCTGCGGTGCATCCTGTGCGGCCTGTGCGTCGAGGCGTGCCCGACGCGCGCGCTGACGATGACCAATCAGTACGAACTGGCCGACGAGAGCCGCGAGTCGCTGATCTACACGAAGGAGGAGCTGCTGGCCGGCCTCGAAGAGGGCATGGTCGACAGCCCGCACGCGATCTTCCCCGGCATGACCGAACAGGACTACTACCGGGGGCTGGTGACGGAGGCCGCGCCGGGCACGGTCCGGCAGCCGGCGGTCTCCGAGGGTGAACGTCCCGAGCAGGAAGGGGCGGAGGCATGAGCACCCTCGCGGACGCCGTCTCGGCCACGTCCACCGGCGAGGCCGTGCAGTTCTGGATCCTGGCCGTGATCGCCGTGGCCGGGGCGCTCGGCACGGTGCTGATAAGGAAGGCCGTGCACAGCGCGCTGTGCCTCGCCGGGACGATGATCGTCCTCGCGGTCTTCTACCTGGCCAACGGCGCCTACTTCCTCGGCATCGTGCAGATCGTCGTCTACACCGGCGCGATCATGATGCTGTTCCTCTTCGTCGTCATGCTGGTCGGCGTCACCGCGGCGGACTCCCTGAAGGAGACCATCAAGGGCCAGCGCGTGCTCGCCGGACTGTGCGTCCTGGGCTTCGGCATCCTGCTTGTCGCGGGCATCGCCAACGCCGCGCTGCGCCGGTTCAACGGGCTCGGCCAGGCCAACTCCAGCGGAAACGTCCAGGGGCTGGCGGCGCTGATCTTCACCAAGTACGTCTTCGCCTTCGAGCTCACCGGCGCGCTGCTCATCACCGCGGTCGTCGGCGCGATGGTGCTCACCCACCGCGAGCGCACCGAGCGCGCCGCCACCCAGCGCGAGCTGTCCGAGGCGCGCGTCCGCACGGGCACGCAGGTCCCCCCGCTGCCCGCGCCCGGCGTCTACGCCCGGCACAACGCGGTCGACGTCCCCGGCCTGCTGCCCGACGGCACGCCGTCCGAGCTCACCGTCAACCCGACGCTGCGCGCCCGCGGCCAGGTCCGCGACGTGTCCGGCGAGGCCCTCGCCGAGCTCGCCGCGCTGGAGCAGCGGGCACAGGACCGCCTGGAGAGCGGCCGCAGCGAGGAGAGCGCGCACGGACAGGGAGCCGCCAAGTGAACCCGGTCAACTACCTCTACCTCGCGGCCCTGTTGTTCACCATCGGGGCGGCCGGTGTGCTCATCCGGCGGAACGCGATCGTCGTCTTCATGTGCATCGAGCTGATGCTGAACGCCTGCAACCTGGCGTTCGTCACCTTCTCCCGGATGCACGGCACGCTCGACGGCCAGATCATCGCCTTCTTCACGATGGTCGTGGCGGCCGCCGAGGTCGTCGTCGGTCTCGCGATCATCGTGAGCATCTTCCGCTCCCGCCACTCGGCCTCGGTCGACGACGCCAGCCTGCTGAAGCTGTAAGGGGACGCAGACGTGGAGAACCTCATCGGATTGCTCGTCCTGGCGCCCCTGCTGGGCGCGGGCGTGCTGTTGTGCGGCGGGCGCCGGCTCGATCGCAGCGGGCCGTGGGTGGGCACCGGGCTCGCGGCCCTGTCCTTCGTGCTCGGCCTGTGGCTCTTCGCCGACATGCTGGGCAGGAAGGGCGACAACCGGGCGCTGGACGTCACGGTGTTCAGCTGGGTGCCGGTCGGCGGCTTCCGGGCGGACGTCGGCTTCCACCTCGACCAGCTGTCGATGACCTTCGTCCTGCTGATCACGGGCGTGGGCTCGCTGATCCACCTCTACTCGGTCGGCTACATGGCGCACGACGAGCGGCCGCGGCGCTTCTTCGGGTACCTCAATCTCTTCCTCGCCGCGATGCTGCTGCTCGTCCTCGCCGACAACTACCTCCTGCTGTATGCCGGTTGGGAGGGCGTCGGCCTCGCCTCCTACCTGCTGATCGGCTTCTGGCAGCACAAGCCCAGCGCGGCGACGGCGGCGAAGAAG
Organism: Streptomyces sp. AM25; assembly: GCF_058146165.1. Classification (NCBI taxonomy): domain Bacteria; kingdom Bacillati; phylum Actinomycetota; class Actinomycetes; order Kitasatosporales; family Streptomycetaceae; genus Streptomyces; species Streptomyces sp. AM25. Next base: position 76,194 of record NZ_JBKIWN010000016.1, read on the forward strand.
GCCTTCCTCGTCAACCGCGTCGGCGACATGGGCCTGTCCATTGCGATCATGGTCATGTTCACCACCTTCGGCACCTTCGCCTTCGCCCCGGTCTTCGCCCACGCGGACCAGGCCGGCGAGGGGAAGCTCACGGCGATCGGGCTGCTGCTCCTGCTCGGCGCGTGCGGCAAGTCGGCCCAGGTGCCGCTGCAGTCGTGGCTCGGGGACGCGATGGAGGGCCCGACGCCCGTCTCGGCCCTGATCCACGCGGCCACGATGGTGACGGCCGGGGTGTACCTCATCACCCGGTCCTCCGCGATCTTCAACGGGGCGCCGGACGCGCAGACGGCCGTGGTGACGGTCGGCGCGGTCACGCTCCTCTTCGGTGCGATCGTCGGTTGCGCGAAGGACGACATCAAGAAGGCCCTGGCGGGCTCGACGATGTCCCAGATCGGTTACATGATCCTCGCCGCGGGGCTGGGCCCGATCGGCTACGTCTTCGCGATCATGCACCTGGTCACCCACGGCTTCTTCAAGGCCGGGCTCTTCCTCGGCGCCGGTTCGGTGATGCACGGCATGAACGACGAGGTGGACATGCGCCGTTACGGCGGCCTCCGCTCGTACATGCCGGTGACCTTCTGGACGTTCGGTCTCGGCTATCTCGCCATCATCGGCTTCCCGGGCCTGTCCGGCTTCTTCTCCAAGGACAAGATCATCGAGGCCGCCTTCGCCAAGGGCGGCACCGAGGGCTGGATCCTGGGCGCCGCCGCCCTGCTGGGCGCGGCCATCACCGCGTACTACATGACGCGTGTGATGCTCCTGACCTTCTTCGGCGAGAAGCGGTGGGCCGCTGGCGCGGCCGAAAACGCGAGGGGCGCGAGCTTCGCCGCGCACGAGGGAGCCGGATCGCATGGCGAGTCCGACGCCGTGTCGGACGGCCCGCGCAGTGGCGAGATGCCTCATCCCCACGACCCGCCCAAGACCATGACCGTTCCGATGGTGCTGCTTGCAGCGGGCTCCGTCTTCGCCGGTGGCCTGTTCAGCATCAACAGCGCCTTCCTGAAGTGGCTGGAGCCCGTCACCGGGCACGCGGAGGGCCATTCGCCGGTCGGCGCCGGGCAGGTCACCGCGGCCACCATGGTCGTCCTCGTGGTCGGCGCCGCCGTCGCCTGGCAGCAGTACGGGCGCTCGCCCGTGCCCGTCACGGCGCCGCGCGGCTCGCTGCTCGTCCGGGCGGCCCGGCGCGACCTGCTGCAGGACGACTTCAACCACGTCGTGCTGGTGCGCGGCGGCGAGCACCTCACGCGCAGCCTGGTCTACGTCGACCACAAGCTCGTCGACGGCGTGGTCAACGGCACCGCCGCCTCCATCGGCGGGCTGTCGGGCCGGATGCGCCGGCTGCAGAACGGCTTCGCGCGGTCGTACGCGGTCTCGATGTTCGGCGGTGCGGCAGTACTCATCGCCGCGACCCTGCTGATGAGGGCGGTATAAGCCATGACTTCTCTGCTGACGGTCACGGCGGCGGTGCCCGCGCTCGGCGCGGTCGCCACGGCCGCGGTCCCCGCCGCGCGCCGCACCGCGGCCAAGTGGCTCGCGCTGGCCTTCTCGCTCGCCACGCTCGGCCTCGCCGGCGTGCAGCTGGCGCAGTTCGACCCGCACGCCGCCGGGCCCTTCCAGCTCACCGAATCGCACGCCTGGATCAAGGACTTCGGGGTGCGGTACGAGCTGGGCGTCGACGGCATCGCCGTGGTGCTGATCGCGCTCACGGCGCTGCTGGTGCCCTTCGTCATTCTGGCCGGCTGGCACGACGCCGACCCGCTGGAGACGCACTCCAGGCGCTGGCGGCCCACGCAGGGCTTCTTCGCGCTCATCCTGATGGTCGAGGCGATGGTGGTGATCGCCTTCGAGGCCACCGACGTCTTCCTCTTCTACATCTTCTTCGAAGCCATGCTCATCCCGATGTACTTCCTCATCGGCGGCTTCGGGGACCGGGCGGGGGAGCGGACCGAGGAGGAGGCGGCGGCCCAACGCTCGTACGCGGCCGTCAAGTTCCTGCTGTACAACCTGGCCGGCGGTCTGATCATGCTGGCCGCGGTCGTCGGGCTGTACGCGGTCACCGCCCGCCAGCTGGGCACCGGCACCTTCTCCCTCCCCGAGATCCTCCAGGCGCGCGCCGCGGGCAAGCTGCACTTCGCGACCGTCACCGAACGCGCCCTGTTCCTCGGCTTCTTCTTCGCCTTCGCGGTGAAGGCGCCGCTGTGGCCGGTGCACACCTGGCTGCCCAACGCCATGACGGAGTCCACGGCCCCCGTCGCCGTGCTCATCACCGCGGTGGTCGACAAGGTCGGCACGTTCGCGATGCTGCGCTTCTGCCTCCAGCTCTTCCCCGAGGCCTCGAAGTGGGCGACCCCGGCGATCCTGGTGCTGTCGCTGATCAGCATCCTCTACGGGGCGCTGCTGGCCGTCGGCCAGCGGGACATCAAGCGGCTGATCGCCTACGCGTCGATCTCGCACTTCGGCTTCATCATCCTGGGCATCTTCGCGATGACCACCCAGGGCCAGGGCGGTGCCACGCTCTACATGGTCAACCACGGGATCTCCACGGCGGCGCTGATGCTCATCGCCGGATTCCTGATCTCGCGCCGCGGCTCGCGGCTCATCGCGGACTACGGCGGTGTGCAGAAGGTGGCGCCGGTCCTCGCCGGCACCTTCCTGGTGGCCGGTCTGGCCACGCTGTCCCTGCCGGGCCTGGCACCCTTCGTCTCCGAATTCCTGGTGCTCGTCGGCACGTTCAGCCGCTATCCGGCGATCGGCGCGGTGGCGACCGTCGGCATCGTGCTGGCCGCGCTCTACGTCCTCGTGCTCTACCAGCGCACCATGACCGGCCCGGTGCGCGAGCCGGTGCGCGCGATGCCGGACCTCAGGGTGCGCGAACTGGCCGTCGTGGCACCGCTGATCGCGCTGCTGCTGTTCCTCGGCGTCTATCCCAAGCCGCTGACCCGGGTGATCGAGCCGGCCGTCGCGCACACGATGGCGCAGGTGGACCGGACCGACCCCAAGCCCCCCGTGCACGCGAACGATGTGGAGGCCGCGAAGTGAGTCACCCGGCATCCGTGCAAGCCGTCCACGCCGCCCAGGCTGTCCACAGCCTGTGGACAAGTGCGGCGGCCGAGGCGCCACGGAAGATCCCCGGCCCGCACATCGAGTACGCCCAGCTGTCCCCGACGCTGATCGTCCTCGGCGCCGCGGTCCTGGGCGTCCTCGTCGAGGCGTTCCTGCCCCGCCGCGCCCGCTACGTCTCCCAAGTCGTGCTGGCCGTCGTCGGGTTGGCGGCGTCCTTCGCCGCCGTCGTCGCGCTGGCGGCCGCCGGTTACGGCACCGACAAGGCGCACGTCGCGGCCATGGGGGCGCTGGCCGTCGACGGGCCGGCGCTCTTCCTGGAGGGCGTGATCATTCTCGTCTCCCTGGTCGCGGTGTTCACCTTCGCCGAGCGCCGGCTCGACCCGGCCGCGCACGGCCGCCCGGTGGACTCCTTCGCCGCCCAGGGCGCCGCCGTGCCCGGCGGCGACGCCGAGCGCAGGGCGGTGAAGGCGGGCCTGACCACCACCGAGGTCTTCCCGGTGCTGCTCTTCGCGGTGGGGGGCATGCTCGTCTTCCCCGCGGCCAACGACCTGTTGACGCTCTTCATCGCCCTGGAGGTCTTCTCCCTCCCGCTGTACGTGCTGTGCGGGCTGGCCCGCCGCCAGCGGCTGCTCTCGCAGGAGTCGGCCGTCAAGTACTTCCTCCTCGGCGCCTTCTCCTCGGCCTTCCTGCTCTTCGGGATCGCGCTGCTCTACGGCTACGCGGGCACGGTCACCTACGCGGGCATCGCCGAGGTCGTCGGCGGCACGACGCCGACGGTCGACCCGGCGCTCGCCTCGACCATGGGCAACGACGCACTGCTGCTGACCGGCGGCGCGATGGTGCTGATGGGCCTGCTGTTCAAGGTCGGCGCGGTGCCGTTCCACATGTGGACCCCGGACGTCTACCAGGGCGCGCCCACGCCGGTGACGGGCTTCATGGCGGCGGCGACGAAGGTCGCGGCCTTCGGGGCCCTGCTGCGGCTGCTGTACGTGGTGCTGCCGGGCATGCGCTGGGACTGGCGGCCGGTGATGTGGGGCGTCGCGATCGTCACGATGCTGATCGGTGCGATTGTGGCCGTCACGCAGACGGACGTGAAGCGGCTGCTGGCCTACTCGTCCATCGCGCACGCGGGCTTCATCCTGGCCGGTGTCATCGCGGTGACGCCCGACGGCGTCTCCTCGGTGCTGTTCTACCTCGCCGCGTACTCCTTCGTGACGCTGGGTGCGTTCGCGGTGGTGACGCTGGTGCGGGACGCGGGCGGCGAGGCCACGCACCTGTCCAAGTGGGCGGGTCTCGGGCGGCGTTCGCCGCTGGTGGCGGCGGTGTTCGCGGTGTTCCTGCTGGCGTTCGCGGGCATTCCGCTGACGAGCGGATTCGCGGGGAAGTTCGCGGTCTTCAAGGCCGCGGCGCAGGGCGGCGCGGTGCCGCTGGTCATCGTGGGTGTGCTGGCGTCCGCGATCGCCGCGTTCTTCTACATCCGGGTGATCGTGCTGATGTTCTTCAGCGAACCGAAGGCGGAGGGCCCGACGGTGGCGGTACCGAGCCCGCTGACGTCGGCGGCGATCGCGATCGGAGTGGCGGTCACGCTGGTGCTGGGTGTGGCGCCGCAGTACTTCCTGGAACTGGCGGGCCAGGCGGGGACGTTCGTGCGCTGAACGGATTTCCCCGCGCCCCGAAAGGGGCGCGGGGAACTGCGCGATCGGCCCAAGCCGGTCTGCAGCCGGAGAACTACCCGCTCAGTGCCCGATCTTGCTCAGATCGGGCATCTGCGGCATCTGCCCGCCGGAAGCGCCGCCAGGCATACCGGCCTTCGCGAACGTGTCCTTGGCGCCGGAGGCCCAGGAGACGACGAGCGTCTTGCCGTCGGCCTTCTCGACGGTGCCGTGCGTCCGCTTGTCGTCGTGGTCGGCACAGGTCAGGTCGATGGTGGGCGGCTTCGCCTGGTTGATGCCGCCGCTGCACCTGTGGGTGCCGTTGACGACGGCGGCCTTGGCGCCGTCGATGTAGAGGCCGACGGCGCCGTCGGCCGACTTGACGTCGGCCCAGCCGCCGTTGAGCGCGGCGGCGTCGGCCTTGTTGTGGGAACCGGGGTCCGGGGCGGGGGCGTTGCTCGGTGCAGAGGGCTGCGTGCCGGCGACGGCCTTGTCGCCGCCGCCGTCACTGCTCTTGCTGCAACCCGTCATCAGCACAGCGGCGATGCACGCCGCCCCCGTGATCTGTACTGCCTTGCGCACTGCGTGCCCTTCTGTCGTCCTCCGTGGAACTGGACACGACAAGTTAGCAGCGCTCCTCCGGATCGCACCCCGCGCCCGTCGCTACGCCGTGCGCGCCGGGAGGATGCGCCCCCTGACCTCGCCCAGCCCGATGCGCGCGCCGTCGGCGCCCGGCGCCCACGCCGTCAGCACGACCTCGTCGCCGTCCGCGAGGTACGGCCCCTTGCCCTGCGTGAGTTCGAGCAGGCAGCCCAGCTGGTCCGGCTCGGGGCCGCTCACCGTGCCGGACGCGTAGAGGTCGCCGGTGCGCAACGAGGCGCCGTTGACGGTCATATGGGCCAGCTGCTGCGCCGCGGTCCAGTACATGGAGGCGAACGGCGGCTGCGAGACGACCTCGCCGTTGATGCGCACCTCGATCCGCAGGTCGATGCCGCCCGGTTCGGCCGCGCTGTCGTCCAGGTACGGCATCAGCGGGTACGTACGCTCCGGCGGGGCCGTGCGCGCCGCGTCGAAGGCCTCCAGCGGGGTGATCCACGCCGAGACGGACGTCGCGAAGGACTTGCCGAGGAACGGGCCGAGCGGCACGTACTCCCACGCCTGGACGTCGCGCGCCGACCAGTCGTTGACGAGGCAGACGCCGAAGACGTGCTCGCGGAACTCCCCGATGGTCACGGGAGTGGCGGCCGGCGCCGGGGTGCCGACGACGAAGCCGACCTCCGCCTCGATGTCGAGGCGCAACGACGGCCCGAAGGAGGGCAGTTCGGCGTCGGGGGCCTTGCGCTGGCCCTGCGGGCGCACGACGTCGGTGCCCGAGACCACGACCGTTCCCGCGCGCCCGTGGTAACCGATGGGCAGGTGCTTCCAGTTGGGCGTGAGCGGGTCCATGCCGGGGCGGAAGATGCGGCCCACGTTGGTGGCGTGGTGCTCGCTGGCGTAGAAGTCGACGTAGTCGGCGACCTCGAACGGAAGGTGGAGCGCCACCCGGTCCAGCGGGAGGAAGTACGGCTCCTGCAGCCAGCCGCGGATCTCCCGTCGTACGGCCTCCCACACCGGACGTCCGGCGGCCATCAGCGCGTTGAGCGTGGGCTGTGCCAGTAGCTCCGCGTGCACGGAGCCGTGGGCGGCCGCCGCGGCCGCCGCGTCGAGGACGTGGTCGCCGTAACGCACGCCGACGCGGGGGCGGTCCGGCGCGTCGGGCGTGCTGAAGATGCCGTACGGAAGGGTGGCCGCGCCGAAGGTGTCGCCTTCGGGCAGCTCGCTCGGGCTCTGCACGTGCATGGTGATGCTGCCTCGCCTTCTCCTGGACGTCCGGACGCTCCGGTTCGGCCCCTGGGGCCGGTCCACACATTACGTGGTGGTTCCTCCAGGGCAAGAGGTGTTCGAGGGGCGCCCGATCACCGACTAAAGCGGGAGCAATGTCCGGTAACTCCTTGCTGGAAGCGGCGATTCCGAAGTAGCGTCCTAAGTCGGGTCACACTCATTGGGGGGCCGCTGAGGCTGGGTGGCCGAGGGGGGTGCTGGTGGCGATCAGGCGCGCGCCCGTAGCGGCGGACCGGTCCGTACCAGGTTTGATCGTGAAGATCGGCGACTATCCCCTGCACCACGGCGGGGTGGGCGCGATCCGCAGCCTCGGCCGGCTCGGGGTGCCGATGTACGCGGTCACCGAGGACCGCTGGACGCCCGCAGCGGTCTCCCGCTATCTCACCGCGGGCTTCGTCTGGCCCACCACGGGCACCGAGCCCGCGGAGGAGCTGGTCGACGGCCTGCTGGGGATCGGGCGGCGGATCGGCCGGCCCGCGGTGCTGGTGCCCACGGACGAGGAGGCGGCCGTCCTCATCGCCGAGCACGCCGCGGAGCTCGGGGAGGCCTTCCTCTTCCCTCCGGCCCAGCAGGGGCTGCCCCGCAGACTCGCGAGCAAGCAGGGGCTGCACGAGCTGTGCACGGAGCACGGGGTGCCCACCCCGGCCACGCTGTTCCCGGCCTCGTTCGAGGAGGTCGAGAAGTACGCGTCCGTCGCCCGCTTCCCCGTGGTCGCCAAGAACCGCGAGGCCTTCGAGCGGCGCCGCAGGCCCGCCGTGCACGGCACGACCCGCATCGGCGGCCCCCGCGAACTGCTGGACCTGGCCCGGGAGTGGGGACCCGCGCCCGGCGTGATCCTGCAGGAGTACCTGCCGCGCGAGGAGGCGGAGGACTGGATCGTCCACGCCTACTTCGACGCCGAGTCCGCGCCGCTGGCGCTGTTCACCGGGGTGAAGGTGCGCTCCTGGCCGCCGCACGCGGGCATGACGGCCAACGCCTACATCGTCGACAACCCCGAACTGGCCGCCATGGCCGAGCAGTTCATCAAGCGCATCGGCTTCTGCGGGATCATCGACCTGGACTGGCGCTTCGACCGCCGCGACGGGCAGTACAAGCTGCTCGACTTCAACCCGCGGATGGGCGCCCAGTTCCGCATGTTCGAGAACGAGGCCGGCATCGACGTCGTCCGCGCCCAGCACCTCGACCTCACCGGCCGCAAGGTGCCCGAGGGCGAGCAGCTCGCGGGCCGCCGCTTCGTCGTCGAGAACATCGACCTGCCCGCCCTGGCCGCGTACCGCCGCAGCGGCTACACCACCCCGCACGCCCCCGCCCGCGCCAGCGGCACCGAACTGGCGTGGGTCGCCCGCGACGACATCAAGCCCTTCTTCACCATGCTCGCCCGGTTCGTACGGCCGGGAGTCCGGCACCTGCGGCAGCTGTGGCGCTCCCGGCGCCGCGCCGCCGCCGCGGCGGCCGGTGAGCAGTCCGCCCGATAAGCCCTGGCCTTGACAGGCCCTGGAGCGAGGAACGCCCTGGAGGGGAAGCACGTGACACTTCCGGTAGCAGTCATCGGGGCCGGTCCGTACGGCCTCTCGACCGCGGCCCACCTCACAGCACGCAACGTCCCCACCCGGGTCTTCGGCGTCCCGATGGTGAGCTGGCGCGAGCACATGCCCGCCGGGATGCTGCTGAAATCCACCCCGGTCGCCTCGAGCATCGACGCCCCGCAGCCGGGGCACACGCTGTCCGACTTCTGCCTGGACACGGGGGAGGGCCGCTACGAGTCCGACTGGGACGTCATCCCCGTCGAGACCTTCGCCCGGTACGGGCTGTGGTTCCAGGAGCGGCTGGTGCCCGGCCTGGAGCAGGTGCGCGTGGTCTCCGTGGAGCGGCGCGACCACGGTGCCGGCTTCGAGCTGAAGCTGGACTCGGGCGAGCAGTTCGCCGCCCGCGCGGTCGTCGTGGCCACCGGGCTCAGCGGGCTGGCGCACCTGCCGTCCGAACTGGCCGCGGCGGCGCCGGACGGCCCCGCGCCGGGCGCCGCCTTCTCGCACAGCTCCCAGCACCGCGACCTGTCCGGCTTCGCGGGGCGCGAGGTCGTGGTCGTCGGCGCAGGGCAGTCCGCGCTGGAGACCGCGGTGCTGCTGGCCGACGCGGGGGCCGCCGCCGTGCGCGTGGTCGCCCGCAGGCGCGGCGCGGTGCGTTTCGGGGCGCCGCCGGACGGGCAGTCGCCGCTGAAGCCGGACACGCCCTTCGGGCGCGCCTGGTCGCTGTACGCGTTCTCGTACCACGCCGACCGCTTCCGTCATCTGCCGTCGCCGACCCGGAGTTTCCTGGTGCGCCGGGTGCTCGGGCCGCTGGGGGCCTGGTGGCTGCGCGACCGGTTCGTCGGCCGGGTGCAGGTCAGCGAGGGGCGGCGGATCACCGGTGCGCGGACGGAGGACGGGCGTGCGGTGCTCACGCTCACGGGTGACGGGGGCGTCGCGAGCGAGATGCGCGCCGACCACGTCATCGCCGCCACCGGCTACCGCGTCGACCTCGGCTCGCTCGACTTCCTCGGGGCCGGGCTGCGCGCCCGGCTGGCGGTGTCGGCGGGCGGGCCGCGGCTGGGGGCCGGCTACCGGTCCTCGGTGCCGGGCCTCTTCTTCACCGGGCTGCCCGCGGCGGCCAGCTACGGGCCGGTGATGCGGTTCGTGTGCGGGACGGAGTACGCGTCGCCGCGGCTGGCGCGGGCGGTGGCGGTGCTGTAACGGGACCGCGGTTCAGGAACGCCGGACGGGCACTTTCAGGCCCGTCCGGCGTTTGCGTGGCCGGGTTCCGGAGCCGCCGGCCGGCGGCGAACGAAAGGATCGCGCCACCGGGCGGCCGGGCCGGAAAGGACGGGCGCCGAGGGTGATCGACAGCCGACCGGATACGCTGACTTTCGGTGGAGACAGCGACACATCGACAAACCCCGTGTTCGCAGGCAGACAGGAGTACCCCTCGTGACCGTCGTCGGGCCTTTCGGGCTGAGCGTGCGGGACCAGGCTCTTGAAGCCGATGTCCAGGCCGGGTTGGCCGCTGTCGAGGAGGGCCTCCTGGAGGCCACCAAGAGCGACGTGCCCTTCATCACCGAGGCCGCCCAGCACCTGGTCCGGGCCGGCGGCAAGCGGTTCCGCCCGCTGCTGGTGACGCTCGCCGCGCAGTTCGGCGACCCGTACGCCCCCGGCGTGGCGCCCTCGGCCGTCGTCGTCGAGCTCACGCACCTGGCCACGCTCTACCACGACGACGTCATGGACGAGGCAGCGGTGCGCCGCGGCGTGCCCAGCGCCAATTCCCGCTGGGACAACTCCGTGGCCGTCCTCACCGGCGACTTCCTCTTCTCCCGTGCCTCGCGGATACTCGCCGACCTGGGCCCGGAGGCCGTCCGTATCCAGGCCGAGGCCTTCGAGCGCCTGGTGACCGGCCAGATCCTGGAGACGGCGGGCCCGCGCGACGGGCGCGACCCCGTCGAGCACTACCTGGACGTCATCGCCGGCAAGACCGGCTCGCTGATCGCCGTCTCCGGCCGCTACGGCGCCATGATGTCCGGCGCGGACGAGGGCGTCGTCGAGATCCTCACCCACTACGGGGAGCGGCTCGGCACCGCCTTCCAGCTCGCCGACGACGTCCTGGACATCGCCAGCGACTCCCACGAGTCCGGCAAGACGCCCGGCACGGACCTGCGCGAGGGCATCCCCACCCTGCCCGTGCTGCACCTGCGGGCCCACGCCGCGGCCACCGGCGCGCCCGAGGACCTGGAGCTGTGCGCGCTGCTCGACGGCGACCTGTCCGACGACGCGGTCCACGCCGAGGTACTGCGCAGGCTGCGCGCCCACCCGGCGCTGGAGCAGGCGCGGCGCGACACCGTGCGCTACGCGCAGGAGGCCCGCGCGATCCTGTCGCCGCTGCCCGCCTGCCCGGCGAAGGCCGCGCTGGAGGAGCTGTGCGACGCGGTGGTGCACCGCGCGGGCTGACGGGCTGACGGTGCGTCGGTGACGGGTGTTCCGCCGCACGGCGGGCCCGTTCCCGTCCTGTGTCATACCCGAGGCGTACGCCGAGTTGATCCCGTCGGCTGATGACCGTCCACGGCCGCTTTGGTGGAATGGAAGACGTCCTCACCACCGAGCGGTCGGGCCACTGTCGAGCCTTGGGTGGGGGCGCGTGGCGTGCGCAGCGCTTCGCCACGGCGTGCAAGACCGCCGCAGACGACGGAGGTAGAGCACATGGCACGGATCCAGCCGACACCTGAGGCCGAGGCCACCGCCGGCGGCACGGGCCGCCGCAAGGCCGTCCGCTACGCGGTGCCGGTCGTGGTGGCGGGCGTGGCCGCGTCGGCCATCGGCATCGGCTCCGCCCTCGCGAGCTCCGGCGATCCCGACCTGCCGAAGATCAGCGCGCAGGACCTCATAGCCAAGATGGCCGCGTCCGACACCCAGCAGATGTCGGGCACGGTGAAGATCAGCACGGACCTGGGCCTGCCCGCCCTGCCCTCGGGCCTCTCGCTGGGCGGCGACGGGAAGAGCGGCGGGAAGAGCGGCGCCAAGGGTGACGCCTCCCCGCAGGCCAAGCTCACCGAACTCGCCTCCGGCACGCACACGCTGCGCGTGGCCGCCGACGGTCCGGACAAGCAGCGGCTGTCGATCGTCGAGCAGTCCGCCGAGTACAGCGTCGTCCGCAACGGCGACCAGGTCTGGGCGTACGACAGCGCGAGCAACACCGCGTACCGCTCGAAGGCGCCGCAGGAGCAGCACGACGGCAAGGCTCCCCGTGGGGGCATGCCGGGCGACGTGAAGGACGCCTCGCCGCAGGAGATGGCCAAGAAGGCCCTCGCCGCGGTGGACGACACCACGGCGGTCACGGTCGACGGCACGGCGAAGGTGGCCGGGCGGGACGCCTACCAGCTGCTGATCAAGCCCAAGCAGTCCGACACGACGGTGGATTCCATCCGCATCGCGGTCGACGCGAAGAACGGCGTGCCGCTGAAGTTCACGCTCTCCCCGAAGGGCGGCGGCAAGGCCGTGGTCGACGCCTCGTTCACCAAGGTGGACTTCGGCAAGCCGGCGGCGGACACCTTCACGTTCACCCCGCCGAAGGGCGCCAAGGTGACCGAGGGCGGCAAGGAGAGCGGCAAGGAGGAGAAGGGCGGCAAGCTCCCCGAGGGCCTGAACGGTCTGAACGGCATGACCGGCGGTGCGGGTCACCAGGGCGGCTCGAAGGTCATCGGCAAGGGCTGGGCGTCCATCGCCGAGTTCAAGGGCGACAAGGCCGCGGTCCCGGGCAAGGGCAAGAGCCAGGGCGCGGACAAGGGCGCGGACAAGAACGGCGACGCGTCCAAGCTGCTCGACAGCTTCGGCTCCAAGGTGACGGGCGACTTCGGCTCGGGCCGCGTCTTCAGCACCCGGGTCGTCAACGCCCTGATGACGGACGACGGCAGGGTCTACGTCGGCGCGGTCTCCAAGGACGCGCTGATCAAGGCGGCGGACGCGGCCAAGTAGGCCGGATGCCCGTCCCGATCGTCACCCCGGCCGCTGTCCGGCCGGGGTGACATGCGCGTCGGTGAAAGGAGCGGCCATGGAGCCGGAACCGGTGATCGAGACACATGCGCTCACCAAGCGCTACGGACGCGGCCGGCCGGCCGTCGACGGCCTCGGCCTCGTCGTGCCGCGCGGCAGCGTCTTCGGCTTCCTCGGCCCCAACGGCTCCGGGAAGACGACCACGATCCGCATGCTCATGGGCCTGATCGAGCCGACGTCGGGTGTCGCACGGGTCCTCGGCGAGCCGATGCCGCGGGCGGGGCAGCGGGTGCTGCCCCGGGTGGGGGCCCTGATCGAGGGACCCGCGCTCTACGGCTTCCTCAGCGGCCGCGACAACCTCGTCCGGCTCGACTCCGCCGACCCCGCCGCGGATCCCCGCACCCGGGCCGCCCGGGTCGGCGAGGCGCTGGAGCGGGTGGGGCTCGCGAGTGCCGCGGCCAAGAGGGCCCGGGCGTACTCGCTCGGCATGAAGCAGCGACTCGGCCTGGCGGCCGCCCTGTTGCAGCCGCGCGAGCTGCTGGTGCTCGACGAGCCGACCAACGGCCTCGACCCGCAGGGCATGCGCGAGATCCGTGCCCTGGTGCGCGGCCTGGCCGCCGGGGGCACCACGGTCTTCCTCTCCTCCCACCTCCTGGACGAGATCGAGCAGGTCTGCACGCACGTCGCGGTGATGTCCCAGGGCCGGCTGCTCACCCAGGGCACGGTGGCCGGACTGGCCTCCTCCGTGCGCGGCCGGCTGTCCGTCACCACACCCGACACGGCCGAGGCCGTGCGCGTCCTGAAGGAGCACGGTGTGACCGACCTCGTGGTCGCCGACGACCGCGTGACGGGCGAACCGCCCGCCGCCGACCTGGCGGACCTCAACGCCGCACTGGTCCGGGCGGGCGTCCGGGTACGGGCCTTCGGCGCCCAACGGGGCTCGCTGGAGGACGCGTTCGTGGCACTCACCGGGGAGGGATTCGATGTCGCAGGCTGAGATGTCGCAGGCCGAGACGGCGCCTTTGCGGGCCCGGCGCCCGAACCCGCTGTGGCGCGCCTCCCTCTTCCGCAACGAGACCGTCACCGTGTTCCGGCGCTGGCGCACCCTCGCGCTGCTGGGGGTGCTGGCGGCGGTGCCGGTGCTGGTGGGCATCGCGGTGAAGCTGGAGACCCGGCGGGGCGGCGACGGCGGGGCCGCGGGCCCGGCCTTCATCAACCAGGTCACCAACAACGGCCTGTTCCTGGTCTTCACGTCGCTGGCGGTGACGCTGCCGTTCTTCCTCCCCATGGCGGTGGGCGTCGTGGCGGGCGACTCCGTCGCCGGGGAGGCGTCCGCCGGCACGCTGCGCTACCTGCTCGTGGCGCCCGCGGGCCGGACCAGGCTGCTGCTCGCCAAGTACGCGTCCACGCTGGTCTTCTGCCTGGCGGCGACGCTGGTCGTGGCGGTGTCGGCCCTCACGGTCGGGGCTCTGCTCTTCCCGCTGGGCGACGTGACGCTGATCAGCGGGACGACGGTGTCCTTCGGGAACGGCCTGCTGCGGGCCCTGGCGATTGCGGGCCTCGTGGCGGCGTCGCTGACCGGCCTGGCGGCGCTGGGCCTGTTCGTCTCGACGCTCACCGACAGCGGCATCGCGGCGATGGCGACGACGGTGGGCCTGCTGATCACGGTGCAGATCCTGGACCAGTTCCCGCAGCTGCACGCCGTCCAGCCGTACCTCTTCTCGCACTACTGGCAGAGCTTCGCGGACCTGCTGCGGGACCCGGTCTGGGGCGAACAGCTGGTACGGAACCTGGGGCTGCAGGCGCTGTACGTGGCGGTGTTCGGCTCGGCGGCGTGGGCGAGGTTCACGACGCGGGACGTGACGGCGTGAGGGAGCCGGGGCCGCGGGGCCCCGGCAACCCCCTTACGAGCCGCTCAGCTTCCACACCGCACTGGCGATGGCGGCAGTGTTCGTACCGAGCGCACCGTCGTTCAGATTCGCCGACGTGTCACACGCCTGGTGATAGCAGGCGTCGAACGCCTGCCCCGCCGTCCCGCCCCAATGGGCCGCCTGCTCATCGGTCTTGATGTAGTCGGCACCGCTGAACAGCCCGCCCACGGGAATCCCGGCGTCCTGGAAGGGGGCGTGGTCCGACCGGCCGTCTCCCTCGTGGTCGACCTCGGTCGCGATGTTCTTCGCCGCGAACCAGTTCTCGAAGAGCCCCTGCAGACGGGAGTCGTACCCGTAGACGAAGTACCCGGGGTTCGGCGAGCCGATCATGTCGAAGTTCAGATACTCGTCGATCTTCGAACGGTCGGCGCCGGACAGCTTGTTGACGTAGTCCGTCGAGCCGACCATCCCGAGCTCCTCCGCGCCCCACCACCCGAACCGCAGGTGCTTGTCCGGCTTGTAGCCGGAGCGGGCCACGGCGAGGGCGACCTCCAGGACGCCGGCGGAGCCGGACCCGTTGTCGTTGATGCCGGGGCCGCGGGCGACGGAGTCGAGATGCGAGCCGGCGAAGACGACGTGGTTCGCGTCCCCGCCCGGCCAGTCGGCGACGAGGTTGTAGCCGGTGGAGCCGTTGGACGTGAACTGCTGGACGGTCGTGGTGTATCCGGCCGCGTCCAGCTTGCTCTTGATGTAGTCGAGCGAGGCCTTGTAGCCGCTGCGCCCGTGGGCGCGGTTGCCGCCGTTGGCGTCGGCTATGGACTGGAGCCGGTCGAGATGGGCCTTGATGCCGGCGACGGGTATCCCGGGCGCATCGGTGGCCGTTGCGGGGTGCGCCGCGGACGCCGGTACGGAGGAGGCGCCGATGAGGGCAGCGGCGAGCAACGCCGCAGCAAGGTGGTTTCTGGGACGCATGTGGGGGGCTCCCAACTCAGTGCTTGACGTGAGCATGATGCTGGGTGGCCCCCCGGACGTGCGTCAAGAGCGGATTTCGGACACCGGATTCCGCTTATCGGAGGGGGTGTTGGTGTCGTCGTCGGGCACCGTTGCCTTGCCCTGCGCACTCCGCAGGGCGATGCGCCCCGCCCGCGCCGTCCGCACCGCGTCCCCGACGAGCAGCGCCAGCGCCAGCCAGACCAGGGCGAAGCCCGCCCAGCGCTCGGCCGGCATCGTCTCGTGGAAGACGGCCAGCCCCAGGGCGAACTGGAAGACCGGCGCGAGGTACTGCACCATTCCGATCACGGTGAGCGGCAGCCGCACGGCGGCCACGCCGAAGCAGATGAGCGGCAGCGCGGTGAGGGCGCCCGAGCACATCAGCAGCAGGGCGTGCCCGGTGCCGTGGTGGGTGAAGGTGCTGTGGCCCTGCGCCCCGAGGAAGATCAGGAAGCCGAGCGCGGGCAGGAACTGCACCGCCGTCTCGGCGGCGAGCGACTCCAGCCCGCCGAGCCCGACCCGCTTCTTCACCAGGCTGTACGAGCTGAACGTGGCGGCGAGCGCGAGGGAGATCCACGGCGGCTTCCCGTAGGCCACGGTCATCACGACCACCGCCGCCGCGCCCACCCCGACGGCCACCCACTGCATGGTCCGCAGCCGCTCGCGCAGGATGAGAACACCGAAGGCGATGCTCACGAGGGGGTTGATGAAGTACCCCATGGACGTCTCGACGACGTGCCCGGAGTTCACGCCCCAGATGTAGACCGCCCAGTTCACGGAGATGAAGACGGCCCCGAGCGCGATCATCCCGATCCGCCCGGGCTGCCGCAGCAGCGGCCGTATCCACCCCCAGTGCCGCGTCACGGCCAGCACGGCGACGACGGCCACGAGCGACCACACCATGCGCTGCGCGAGGATCTCGGCCGCACCGGCGGGTTTGAGCAGCGGCCAGTACAGCGGGAAGAGACCCCAGATCGAGTACGCGGCGATGCTGCAGATCATCCCCGTACGGGTTTCGCTGCGTGCGGACGGCAGGTTCGACGTCAAGGTCCCTCCCTGGGCGGCGGTGGATGGATGCGACCCAGCGAAGTTAGCGCCGGAGGCGGGTGTATGTCATTCGCGTCTCGCGTGACGGTCATGACACCCGCCTCCGGCGGAGGGGCGCCTAGCCCACGTCCCACTTCAGCGGTTCCTTGTACCAGCCGCGCGAGTACGTCACGGTGGTGAGCTTCTGCGCCTCCGGCACGAGGTAGGGGGTGCAGAGGGTGTGCTCGTCGCCCTTCTGCCAGGTGGCGTCGACGTCCTCGCTCTTGCAGTCCGCGGGCCTGCTGCCCAGGTCGCCGAACATGATCAGGAGCTTGGTCCCGGGCTGACCGCCGGAGAGCGTCCCGACGTTCGTCATGATCATGGGGCCCTGGACCGGCGCGTCACCGCCGACGAGCTTGGCGTCGACGTACACCCAGGCGATGGTCTGGCCGGCGTACTTGTCCTTGTCCTTCAGCTCGTCGAGATCCGACGGCTTGCCCATGACGACCTTCTGCGGCGTGATGGTGAACTTCCCCGTCCTGCCGCCGCGTTCGACGTCCTGCGTCTGGGCGCTCGGCTGCCCGAGCTTCAGCGGCTTCTGCGGCTTGTCGTCGTCCGAGGCGCTGGAGTGACCGCTCACGGGACGGCTGCTGCTCCCGCTGCTCGCGTCGTCCGAGGAACCGCCCGAGTGGGTCACGATCTGGAAGACCAGGAACGCGAACCAGGCGAGGGGGATCAACGCGGCCAGCACGACGGGCCGCCGGCGCAGCGGCACCCCCGGGTCGAGCTGCGGGCCGGGCTGCCCCGGTATCGGCGGCGGGAGCTTGTTCAGCTTGGCCCTGACCGTGAGATTCCAGATCAACGTGAAAGGCGTGATGGCGACCAGGGATATGGGGCTCCACCAGCCCTGCCAGAGCGTCTTCCCGGTCATGTCGCGCCACACGGCCGTACCGCAATTCCGGCAGAAAGGGCCGCGCAGGCTCAGGAAGCGCATCAGGATGAGAATGCCCTGGTGTCCGCGGACGGTGACGTCGGCGGCGGGCATGGCACCGCAGAGCCGGCAGACGGGATATGGATCGGGGGCCTGGGACTGACCCCATCCCTGCCCCCAGTCTGCGGGTTGCTGCGGCTGCGGCTGTGATTGCGGCTGTGGTTGCGGCGGGGTGGCCACTGATATCCCCCGGATTTCTAGAGCTGAGCAGAGTAACCCGGAATTTTTACCAGGACGGGCCCCGGGATGCGCAGCGCACAATAAGGCGGTACGGCGCTGCCGACCCCATGCAGCGCCTGAATCGGGGGAGTTGACATGCAGAACACGAACGGCGAGCCCGCCCTCGTCGTAGCAGCGGTGATCGTGGGCCTGGTGGTCCGTCGGCAACTGCGCACCCGCCCGGTGCGCCGCATCGGCTCACTGATCACCCCGGCGGTCTTCGCCGCCCTGGGTATCGCGGGCCTGGCCTTCGGCATCGCCTCGGTCGTCAAGGACCACCCGCTGACCACGCTGCCCATCGCCCTCCTGGCCGCCGGCTTCGCCGTAGCGGCGGTCTTCGGCGCGGTCAGGGCGCGAACGGTACGCGTCTGGCGCGACCCCCAGGGCGCGGTGCTGCGCAAGGGCACGGCGGCCACCACCACCTTCTGGCTGGCCTCGGTGGCCGCCCACTTCGGCCTGGGCCTCTGGATCGACCACGCGACGGGGACGGGCCTGCTCGGCACGGCCTCGGTGTACGCATACCTGGCGATCGGCCTGGGGACGCAGAACCTGCTGATACGGGGGCGGGCGGCCGCGCTGGCGGGCGGCACCGCCGAACAGGCCGAACCGGCAAGCCGGTCGGGGTGGTGAGGGGCACTGTCGGGGGGCCCGGAATCAGCGCTTCCGACAGCACGAACCCTCACGCCACGCCTCGTGAAATGAGGGTTTGCGCTGCCGGAGGCCTTGGCTCCGCACGGGCGAAGCCCCCGCCCCCCTCACACCTCCGGCTCCGCCTCCCCCCTCCGCAGCCGTTGCATCGCCCGCGTCACGTCGAACGGCAGGATCGTCACCGCCACGTTCGGCAGCTGTTCCAGTACGCGGGCGATCTCGTTGCCCGTGTCGCGGTGCAACAGCCGTCCCAGGGGCGTCGAATGGGTGCGTCGTGGGATCAGGAGGGTGAGGGCCGTCGTGCCGTCCTCCGTCGTGCGGGCCGCCAGTTCTGCCACTGCGCGGCGGAGGCGGCGGTCCGGGCAGTTGACGAGTTCCAGGGGGACCGTGGTGCCGGGGGTCTCGTCCCAGCGGGACACCAGGCGGCGGGCCCGCATTTCGTCGATCATGAAGTGGACGGCGCGGACCTCGTCCGGGCGGAGTTCGTGGGCGTAGCGCAGGGCCTTGACCGTCGCCAGGTCGAGGCCGTCCACGAGGACGTACACCACGTGCCGCCGCCACCGCGGGCGGTCCGTCGTGAACGTGGGGACGTTCTCCAGGGCCTCCGCCTCGTCGCGGTACTGGCGGTTGATGCGGATCAACGCCCAGACGCCGACCGGGAAGACGACGACCACCAGCCACGCGCCTTCCGTGAACTTCGTGATCGCGAAGATCACGACCACCATCGCGGAGGTCACGGCCGCCGCCAGGTTCACGCCGATCTTCAGCCGGCGGTGCGGCTCCTCGCGGCGCCAGTGGTGGGCCGTCATGCCGGCGGCCGCCATCGTGAAGCCGGTGAAGACGCCGATGGCGTAGAGCGCCACGAGTCTGTCGACGCTGCTGCCCGTGACGAAGAGCAGCGCGAGGGAGACGACGGTGAGGCAGATGATGCCGTTGGAGAAGGCGAGGCGGTGGCCGCGCCGGGTCAGCTGGCGGGGCAGGAAGCGGTCCTCGGCGACGAAGCTGGCGAGGAACGGGAAGCCCGTGAACGGGGTGTTGGCGCCCGTGTAGAGGATCAGGGCCGTCGCCAGCTGGACGTACACCAGGCCCACCGTGCCCAGCCAGCCGCTGCCGAAGATGAGGTGGGCCTCCTGGGCGATGACGGTCGGGTTGCCGTCGACGTAGGGGATCGCGTGCGTGAAGTGGGCGAGCGTGGAGACGCCGAGCACCATGATGCCGAGGATGATGCTCATCGCGGTCAGCGTGCGGCGGGCGTTGATGCCCTGCGGGCTGCGGAAGGCGGAGACGCCGTTGGAGATCGCCTCCAGGCCGGTGAGCGAGGAGCCGCCGTTGGCGAACGAGCGCAGCACCATGAAGAGCGAAGTGCCGTACAGCAAGCCGCTGCCGGAGGTGCCGAGCGGGATGGCGCCGTGCGCGTGCACGTCCGCGTGCGGCAGCCCGGTGGTGAGGGCGCGGACCAGGCCGACGGTCAGTATCAGCGCGACGGCCACCATGAAGAGGTAGGCCGGGGCGGCGAAGGCCCGGCCCGCCTCGCGGATGCCGCGCAGGTTGCCGTACATCAGCACCACCACCACGCCCGCGGTGATGGGCAGTTTGAGGTGGTCCATGCCCGTGTAGTTGTTGCCGACGAGGTGGGCGAGGGAGATCAGCGCATCGGTCCCGGCAGCGGTCTGGACGGCGACGGTGACGATGTAGTCGACGAGCAGGGCGACGGCCGCGATCTGGGCGATGCGCGGCCCGAAGTTCTCGCGGGCGACGACGTACGAGCCGCCGGCGCGGGTGTAGACGGAGACGACGTCCCGGTAGGAGAGCGTCAGGAGCAGCAGGACGAGCAGGATCGCGCCCGTCACCGGCATCAGCAGCGTGAAGGCCGCCACGCCGACGACCGGGACGAGGATGCGCAGCATCTCCTCGGTGCCGTACGCGGTGGAGGAGATGCAGTCGGAGGCGAGGACGCCGAGGGCGAGGGGGTTGGAGAGCTTTTCCGCGGCGAGCTGCTCGGTGACGAGCGGGGGGCCGAGGAGACGGCGTTTGACGCGGTAGGCGAACCGGTCGCGGATGACGACGGGCGCACCGTCCCCGTCGAGGGGCGCTTTTGAGTCGGCCATGGCCATATGAGAACGGTTCCCAGGCCGAATCACTGTCAGACGCCCCGGCCGGGCACCCGAATCGGGTGCCCGGCCGGGGCGCGGCAGAGGTACGGACTAACCGACGACGGTCCATGTGTCGTTGCCGGCGAGCAGCGCGGCGAGGTCGCCCTTGCCCTGCTGTTCGACGGCGGCCTCCAGCTGGTCGGCCATGAGGGTGTCGTAGACGGGCCGGTCGACGCTGCGGAAGACGCCGATGGGCGTGTGGTGCAGCGTGGTGGGGTCCGCGAGGCGGGAGAGCGCGAACGCGGTGGTGGGGGACGCCGCGTGGGCGTCGTGCACCAGGATCTGCGCCTCGTTCTCCGCGGTCACGTCGACGACCTTCAGGTCGCCGGTGGACGGGTCGCGGACGACGCCCTTGGCGTTGTCGGTGCCGAAGCGGATCGGCCGACCGTGTTCGAGGCGGATGACCGCCTCCTGCGCCTGCTGCTTGTCCTTCAGCGCCTCGAAGGCGCCGTCGTTGAAGATGTTGCAGTTCTGGTAGATCTCCACCAGTGCGGTGCCCGGGTGGGCGGCGGCCTGGCGCAGTACCTCGGTGAGGTGCTTGCGGTCGGAGTCGACGGTACGGGCGACGAAGGAGGCTTCCGCGCCGATGGCCAGCGAGACCGGGTTGAAGGGGGCGTCCAGTGAGCCCATCGGCGTGGACTTGGTGATCTTGCCGACTTCGGAGGTGGGGCTGTACTGGCCCTTCGTCAGGCCGTAGATCCGGTTGTTGAAGAGGAGGATCTTGAGGTTGACGTTGCGCCGGAGGGCGTGGATGAGGTGGTTGCCGCCGATGGACAGTGCGTCGCCGTCACCTGTGACCACCCAGACGCTGAGGTCCTGCCGGGAGGAGGCCAGGCCCGTGGCGATGGCCGGGGCGCGGCCGTGGATGGAGTGCATCCCGTAGGTGTTCATGTAGTACGGGAAGCGGGAGGAGCAGCCGATGCCCGAGACGAAGACGATGTTCTCCTTCGCCAGGCCGAGTTGGGGCATGAAGCCCTGCACGGCGGCGAGGATGGCGTAGTCGCCGCAGCCGGGGCACCAGCGCACTTCCTGGTCGGACTTGAAGTCCTTCATGGACTGCACGGCTTCGGCCTTGGGCACCAGCTTGAGCGCCTCGATGGAGGACACGCCCTCCGAGAGCGTCTCAGTCATTGATGGCCTCCTTGAGCACATCGGCGAGCTGCTCGGCCTTGAACGGCATTCCGCTCACCTGGGTGTAGGAGCGGATGTCCTTCAGGTACTTCGCTCGCAGCAGGGTGGCGAGCTGGCCGAGGTTCATCTCCGGTACGACCACCTTCTCGTAACGCCCCAGTACGTCCCCGAGGTTCCCCGGGAAGGGGTTGAGGTGGCGCAGGTGGGCCTGGGCGACGGCGCCGCCCGCCGCGCGCACGCGGCGCACGGCCGCGGTGATCGGCCCGTAGGTCGAGCCCCAGCCCAGGACCAGCAGTTCGGCGTCGCCGGTGGGGTCGTCCACGGCCAGGTCGGGGACGGCGATGCCGTCGGTCTTGGCCTGCCGGGTGCGGACCATGAAGTCGTGGTTGGCCGGGTCGTACGAGATGTTGCCCGTGCCGTCCTGCTTCTCGATGCCGCCGATGCGGTGCTCCAGGCCCGGGGTGCCGGGCAGGGCCCAGGGGCGGGCCAGGGTCTGCGGGTCGCGCTTGTACGGCCAGAAGACCTCGGTGCCGTCGGCGAGCTCGTGGTTGGGGGAGGTGGCGAACTGCACGCGCAGGTCGGGCAGTTCGTCCGTCTCGGGGATCCGCCACGGCTCGGAGCCGTTGGCCAGGTAGCCGTCGGAGAGCAGGAAGACCGGGGTGCGGTAGGCGAGTGCGATGCGGGCCGCGTCGATCGCGGCGTCGAAGCAGTCGGCCGGGGTGCGCGGCGCCACGACGGGCACCGGTGCCTCGCCGTTGCGCCCGTACATCGCCTGCAGCAGGTCGGCCTGCTCGGTCTTGGTCGGCAGGCCGGTGGAGGGGCCGCCGCGCTGGATGTCGACGATCAGCAGGGGCAGTTCGAGCGAGACGGCGAGGCCGATGGTCTCGGATTTCAGGGCGACGCCCGGGCCGGAGGTGGTGGTCACCGCCAGCGAGCCGCCGAAGGCCGCGCCCAGGGCGGCGCCGATGCCGGCGATCTCGTCCTCGGCCTGGAAGGTGCGCACGCCGAAGTTCTTGTGCCGCGACAGCTCGTGGAGGATGTCGGAGGCCGGGGTGATCGGGTACGAGCCGAGGTAGAGCGGCAGGTCCGCCTGGCGGCTCGCGGCGATCAGGCCGTATGCCAGCGCGAGGTTGCCGGAGATGTTGCGGTAGGTGCCGGCGGGGAACGCGGAGGTTGCGGGGGCGACCTCGTAGGAGACCGCGAAGTCCTCCGTGGTCTCACCGAAGTTCCAGCCGGCCCGGAAGGCCGTCACGTTCGCCTCGGCGATCTCCGGCTTCTTCGCGAACTTCTTCCGCAGGAACGCCTCGGTGCTCTCGGTCGGCCGGTGGTACATCCACGACAGCAGGCCGAGCGCGAACATGTTCTTGCTGCGCTCCGCCTCCTTGCGGGAGAGGCCGAACTCCTTGAGCGCCTCGATCGTGAGTGTCGTCAGCGGCACGGGGTGGACCTGGTAGCCGTCCAGGGTGCCGTCCTCCAGCGGGCTGGAGTCGTAACCCACCTTCGCCATCGCGCGTTTGGCGAACTCGTCGGTGTTGACGATGATCTCGCCGCCGCGCGGCACGTCGCCCAGGTTGGCCTTCAGCGCGGCCGGGTTCATCGCCACCAGCACGTTGGGCGCATCGCCCGGGGTGAGGATGTCGTGGTCGGCGAAGTGCAGCTGGAACGAGGACACTCCCGGCAGGGTGCCTGCGGGGGCGCGGATCTCGGCGGGGAAGTTCGGCAGCGTCGACAGGTCGTTGCCGAAGGAAGCCGTCTCCGATGTGAAACGGTCTCCCGTGAGCTGCATGCCGTCACCCGAGTCGCCCGCGAACCGGATGATCACCCGGTCCAGCCGGCGGACCTCCTTGACGAGCGGGGCCGCCCCGGGCGGGGAGTCCCCACGGGGCTCGGCGGAATCGGCCTGTCCGGCCGGGCTGCTGACCTGGCTGGTCACTGCTTCGGACCTCCCTCATGGCGGCGCCGCGCCGGTTGGTGGTGCCGAGCGGCGTTCCCATGGCCATCGTACGTGGGCAGGCCTTGGCCGACGGGGGAGGAGCACGTGACCAACCGCAGCGATGGGCATGCTTTTGTTGGTATTTGTCCCGCTTTGCTCGCCCCGAGTGTGCTCTGGCCCGCGGGGTGCGGTGCTGGTCCTTTGGTCCCGGTTCCCTGGTCGTAAGCCCCGAACCCGCTCTTCCGGTTGGTTCCGGGAGGGGCGTCCGACCAGGGGTTGCGGCTGCAATGTGACATTCCGTCAACCGGGTGCGGGCGGTCGCCCGCCCCGTTCAGGACCTGAGGTAGGTCAGCACCGCGAGCACGCGCCGGTGATCCCCGTCACTCGGCGACAGGCCCAGCTTCAGGAAGATGTTGCTGACGTGCTTCTCCACGGCCCCGTCGCTCACCACCAACTGCCGTGCGACGGCCGAGTTCGTGCGTCCTTCGGCCATCAGCCCCAGCACCTCGCGCTCCCGCGGGGTGAGCCCCGCCAGCACGTCCTGCTTGCGGCTGCGACCCAGCAACTGGGCGACGACCTCGGGGTCCAGCGCCGTACCGCCCCGGGCCACGCGCACCACGGCGTCCACGAACTCGCGGACCTCGGCGACCCGGTCCTTCAGCAGGTAGCCCACGCCCCGCGTGCTGCCGGCCAGCAGCTCGGTCGCGTACTGCTCCTCCACGTACTGCGAGAGCACGAGCACGCCCAGGTCCGGGTGCTCGCGGCGCAGCTGGACGGCCGCGCGCACGCCTTCATCCGTATGCGTCGGCGGCATGCGGACGTCGGCGACCACCACATCGGGCAGGGCGTTCTCGTCCGCGAACTCCTTGATGGCCTTCAGCAGCGCCTCGGCGTCGCCCACGCCCGCGACGACCTCGTGCCCCCGATCGGTCAGCAGCCGGGTCAGGCCCTCCCGAAGCAGCACCGAATCCTCGGCGATGACCACCCGCACCCTGTCCTCCACGCTGATGCTGTTCACCCTCCCAGCATCGCAGCAACGCGCCCCGTGAGGGTCCGCGCCCCGTGAGGGGCGCGGGGCTCTGCTGGACATGCGGCTCCGCCGCGTGGGCGCGACAAGCCACAACGGACCTGCGGTGGTCAGCGATCCCGCCAAGGCAGCTCGGCGGTGATGATGGTCGGCCCGCCGACCGGGGAATCGACGACGAGCACCCCGTCGACGGAGCCGAGCCGCTCGGCCAGCCCGGAAAGCCCGCTCCCGGTGGCGGTGCTCGCACCGCCCTGCCCGTCATCGAGCACCTGCAGCATCAGACGGTCGCCGGACCGCCACACCTCCACGCGCCCCGCCCGCGCCCGGCTGTGCTTGCTGACGTTCTGCAGGAGTTCGGAGACGGTGAAGTAGGCCATGCCCTCGATGGCGGGCGCGGGACGGGTGTCCAGGTCGGCAGAGACGCCCACGGGGACGGTGCAGCGCGCGGCCAGCGCCGACAGGGCGGGGCCCAGGCCGCGGTCGGTGAGGATGGCGGGGTGGATGCCGCGGGCGAGGTCGCGCAGCTCCTGCAGGGCGAGTTTCACCTCGCCGTGCGCCTCGTCGACCATCTTGGCGGCGGCCTCGGGGTCGGCCGCGAGCTTCTCCTTGGCGAGGCCGAGGTCCATGGCGAGGGCGACGAGGCGGGCCTGGGCGCCGTCGTGCAGGTCGCGTTCGATGCGGCGCAGGTCGGCGGCCGCGGTGTCGACGGCCACGCCGCGGTCCTGCTCCAGCTCGGCCACCCGGGTCGCCAGCCGGGACGGGCCCAGCAGCCCCGTCACCAGCAGCCGGTCCACGTGGGCGAGGCCGCGGATCACCCACGGGGTGCCCAGCACCAGCAGCAGGCCGAGGCCGCAGGTCACCGCGATCGCGAAGGGGGTGCCGAGGTAGACGGAGCGCCCGTCGGAGTCACCGTAGAGCTGGACGCCCGGCCGGCCGACGTAGGTGGGGAAGACCCACTGCCAGGCCGGGTACAGGAGCATCGCCCAGCTGTACGTCCACAGCGTCAGCGAGACGCAGAACGCGAACACCGACCAGGGGAAGTGCAGCACCGCGTAGAGCATGTGCCGCCACGACGTACCGCTCTTGAACAGGGCCCCGACCCAGGACATCAGGCCGCTGCGGCCGTTGCGGACGCGCGGGTTCACCGGCTCGGGCTCCTCGATGTCCAGGCGCAGCAGCGCCCGGGCCCGCGCGCGCTCCAGCACGCCGAACCCACGTGCGCCCGCGAGCGCCAGCGCGAGTACCGGCACGCCGAGGAAGGTGATCAGCAGGCCCGTGCCGAGGGCGGTCATCGTGATGGCGTAGCAGAAGTAGACGACGGCCAGGGGGAAGCCGAGCAGGAGGTGGAGGAACTCCCGCCAGGTGCGGCCCTCCAGCGGTGCGCGCAGGGCGGCGGGAATCCGGGGGCCGGTGATGGTTGCGTGGTGGATCGCCATACCGTCCAGCCTCCCGGGAGAAGGGAACCGGAACCATCCGGCGGATCGGTGTCCGGGGGGTGGGGATGTCCCTACCTACGAATGGGGGTGCGCCCCGTAAGGGGCGCGACGAACTGCGCGATCAGCCACGGCCGACCCGCACTGACTAGCGATCCCGCCAGGGCAACTCCGCCGAGACGACGGTCGGCCCGCCGACAGGCGAGTCCACGACGAACACCCCGTCGACGGACCCGAGCCGCTCGGAAAGCCCGGCCAAGCCGGACCCGGTGGCGGTGCCCGCACCGCCCTGCCCGTCGTCCCGCACCTGCAGCATCAGACGGTTGCCGGACCGCCACACCTCCACGCGCGCCGTGTGCGCCCGGCTGTGCTTGCTGATGTTCTGCAGCAGTTCGGAGACGGTGAAGTAGGCGATCCCCTCGATCGCGGGCGCGGGACGCGTGTCCAGGTCCACCGAGACGGTCACCGGCACCGTGCAGCGGCCCGCCACCGAGGACAGGGCCGCGTCCAGGCCGCGGTCGGTGAGCACGGCCGGGTGGATGCCGCGGGCGAGGTCGCGCAGCTCCTGCAGGGCGAGCTTCACCTCGCCGTGCGCCTCGTCGACCATCTTGGCCGCCACTTCCGGGTCCTCCAGCAGCTTCTCCTTGGCCAGACCCAGCCCCATGGCGAGGGCGACGAGGCGGGCCTGGGCGCCGTCGTGCAGGTCGCGTTCGATGCGGCGCAGGTCGGCGGCCGCGGTGTCGACGACGACGCCGCGGTCCTGCTCCAGCTCCGCGATGCGCCGCTCCAGCTCGCTGGACGGGCACAGCAGGCCGCGCACCATGGCCCGGTCCACGTTGGTCAGCCACCGGGCCAGGTACCCCAGCGCCGGCCAGGCGACGAAGAACGAGACCGCGACGAGGCAGAACGTGAGGACGCCCCAGGGCAGCCGGATGAACCCGTACAGCGTGCCGCGCCAGGCCACCGGGTCCTTCAGGGTCGTCCACAGCCAGCCGAAGAACCCGTGGTTCGAGCGGCCGCGCGAGCGGGCCAGCGGGCTCGGCTCGTCGATGTGCACGCCCAGCAGGCGGCGGGCCCGGTGCCGCTCCACCCGGCCCAGCTGCCGCGCGCCCATCAGGCCCGCGGCCAGCAGCGGCAGACCCACGACGGTGACCGCCAGACCGATGCCCGCGTAGAGCCACAGCGAGACGTAGAGGAAGGCGACGACGGCCTCCGGAAGGTTGACCAGGAGGTGCGCGATCTCCTTCCACGTCCGCGCGTCGAAGGCGAGGCGGGGTGCGGGCAGGCGGTCGTCGTCGGTGCTCATGCCCCTAGCCTGCACGTCCTGCACGGCCTGTCGCCATGGGGGCCCCGGGTGGTGAGGGGTGGGGACAACCCCACCAGGGCCTAGACTCCCAGGCGTACAGATCGTCGAACAAACAGGACAGGGAGCGAGGGGCGGACGTGCCGGAAACGACCGTGCGCGCCGGTGGTGCCGATGTCCGGCTTGCCGCCGACTACTTCCACAGCTATTCCGTCGTCGGCCTCCTCGCGGTGATCGGAGTCCTCTTCGTCGCCGTGGCCTTCGGCGCCGGGCGGCTGCTGCGGCCCGTGGTGCCGACGCCGGAGAAGCTGCTGACGTACGAATGCGGGGTGGACCCCGTCGGGGAGGGCTGGGCGCACACACAGGTGCGCTACTACGTGTACGCCTTCCTGTACGTGATCTTCGCGGTGGACTCGGTCTTCCTGTTCCCCTGGGCGACGGTCTTCGCCGCGCCGGGCTTCGGCGGGGCCACGCTCGTGGAGATGTTCGTCTTCCTCGGCTTCCTCGCCGTCGGCCTGCTGTATGCATGGAAGAAGGGCGTCCTGGAATGGACGTGACACCTGTGACTCCCGCGACCCCCGTCGACCTCCCCGAGCCCCGCCGCCTGGGGACCCTGGCCCGGCTGGCGCCCGAACCCATGAAGGTGATCCTCAACTGGGGCCGCCGCTACAGCCTGTGGGTCTTCAACTTCGGTCTGGCCTGCTGCGCGATCGAGTTCATCGCCGCGTCGATGGCCCGGCACGACTTCATCCGCCTCGGCGTCATCCCGTTCGCGCCCGGCCCGCGGCAGGCGGACCTCATGATCGTCTCCGGCACGGTGACGGACAAGATGGCCCCGGCCGTGAAGCGGCTGTACGAGCAGATGCCCGAGCCGAAGTACGTGATCTCCTTCGGCGCCTGCTCGAACTGCGGCGGCCCGTACTGGGATTCGTACTCCGTGACGAAGGGCGTGGACCAGATCATCCCCGTCGACGTCTACGTGCCCGGCTGCCCGCCGCGCCCCGAGGCGCTGCTGCAGGGCATCCTCAAGCTCCAGGAGAAGATCGCCGAGGAGTCGCTCGGCAAGCGGTACACCACGGACGCGCCGGTCGCGGCGCTGCGCAGCGGCCTGGTGACCCCGCCGCCGGCGCCCGGGGGGCGGTCCCGGTGACGACCATCGGCTGGCTGCCGGAGTCCCCCGACGAGCTCTTCGGCGCGGGCGCGACCGCGGAGGAGGCGTACGGCCTGCTCACGGTGGACGTCCCCGCGGAGTCCTGGATCACCGCGCTCGAGACCGCCCGCGACCGGCTGGGCTGCACGTTCTTCGACTGGCTGAGCGCCGTGGACGAGCCCGGCACGGGCTTCCGCGTGTGCGTGCACGTGGTGGGCCTCGCGGGCGGGGTGCACCGGCTGCTCGTCCGTACGACGGTGCCGCACGAGGCGCCCGTCCTCCCGACCGCGATCGGCGTGTACGCCGGTGCGGAGTGGCACGAGCGCGAGACGCACGAGATGTTCGGCGTGGACTTCGCGGGCCACCCGCACCTGGTCCCGCTGCTCCTCCCCGAGGGTTTCGAGGGCCACCCCCTGCGCAAGGACTTCGTCCTGGCGGCACGCGTGGCCAAGGCGTGGCCCGGCGCGAAGGAGCCGGGCGAGCCGGCGGAGGGCGGCCCGAAGCGCCGCCAGATGCTCCCGCCGGGCGTCCCCGACCCCAACGAATGGGGCCCCCTGAAGGGCCAGCTCCCCCCGGCCCCCGCCCGCCCGGCCCGCACCCCGCGCGCCGCGGCGGCCTCCGCCGACCGCCCGCCCCGGCGCACTCGTACGGCAGGGGAGGGCTCGGCGAGCCAGGGCACTGCGGCTCCCGCTGCGCGCGAGGGCTCGGCGACCCAGGCTGCGGAGGGCGCTGCTCCGGCGCGCCGGACGCGGAGTGCCGGCGAAGGCTCGGCAAGCCAGGCGGCTGCCGCCCCGGCGCGCCGCACCCGCAGCGCCTCCGACGGCTCGGCGAGCCGGCAGCCCACCCCGGCAGAACCGGGCCCCGCGGCCCCGCCGCACTCGTCGGACGCCCCGTGGCACCACGCCCGCCCGGCCTTCGACGAGGCCGCGGCCGACGCTCCCGAACGGACCGCGGTGCCCGAGCCGACCCCCGGTGCCGGTGCACCGGACACGACACCCGAGCCGGCTTCCGGCTCGGCCACGAACGAACCGGCCGCGGCGCCGGAACGGCGTACGTCCGGCGAACCCGCCGCAGCCGAGCCCGGCGAGGGCCGACGCGAGGATGCCCCCGCCGGGGGCGACGACGCGGCCCCCGGGCCCGACGCAGGCGAGTCGGCGGAGCCGGGTACTCCCGACCAGCCCGCCGCAGGCGAACCCGCGGAGCCGGCCGACCCGGCGGCAGCCGACCCGGCCCCGGCACCCGAGCCGCCCTCCGGGCCCGCCGCAGGCGACCCCGGCGCAGCCGGCAACCCCCCGGAGGGGACCCCCGAGCCCGGGCCCGCCGCAGGCGAACCGCCCGCCGCAGGCGAACCCCGCCAGAACAACCCCGCCGGAGGCGACACCGCATGAGTGGCACTCTCGACGTCGTCCTGCGCCTGCTCGCCGTGTTCGTCGCGTTCATCGCGCTGCCGCTGATCGTCGGGCAGACCGAGCACAAGGTCATGGCCCACATGCAGGGGCGCCTGGGGCCCATGTACGCCGGCGGGTTCCACGGGTGGGCGCAACTCGTCGCCGACGGCGTGAAGTTCGTGCAGAAGGAGGACGTCGTCCCCGCGGGAGCGGACCGGCGGATCTTCCAGCTCGCGCCCGCCGTCGCGCTGCTGCCGTACCTGCTCGTGCTCATCGCGATCCCGGTCGGACCGGGCAACGCCGTGGGGCAGTTCGTCGACGCGGGGATCTTCTTCGTCCTCGCCGTCATGGGCGTCGGCGTCCTCGGCTCGCTGATGGCGGGCTGGGCGTCGGCGAACAAGTTCTCCCTGCTGGGCGGCCTGCGCACGGCCGCTCAGCTGATGGCCTACGAGCTGCCGATGCTGCTCGCCGCCGCCTCGGTCGCCATGGCGGCCGGCACCGTCTCGCTGCCGGGCATCGTGGAGGCCTTCCACTGGTGGTGGGTGCCCTGGCAGATCGTCGGCGGACTGGTCTTCTTCACGGCCGGCCTGGCCGAGCTGCAGCGGCCGCCGTTCGACATGCCGGTCGCCGACTCGGAGATCATCTTCGGTGCGTACACCGAGTACACCGGCCTGCGCTTCGCGATGTTCCTGCTCGCCGAGTTCGCGGGCATCGTGGTCCTCTGCGCCCTGACGGCCGTCCTCTTCCTCGGCGGCTGGCACGGCCCCATGGGGGCCGACGGCCTCGGCTGGCTGTGGACGCTGCTCAAGACGGCCGTGCTCGCCTTCGTCGTGATCTGGCTGCGCGTGAGCTATCCGCGGCTGCGCGAGGACCAGCTGCAGAAGCTGGCCTGGACCGTGCTCATCCCGCTCGCGCTCGCGCAGATCGCGCTGACCGGCATCGTGAAGGTGGCGATCCAGTAATGCCCGTCCCCGGCTCCGGCCTCGCCAAGGGCCTCGCCGTCACGCTCCGGACGATGACCCGGCGCTCGGTCACCGCCCAGTACCCGGACGTGCAGCCCGAACTGGCCCCCCGCACCCGCGGGGTCATCGGCCTGTTCGAGGAGAACTGCACCGTCTGCATGCTGTGCGCCCGCGAGTGCCCGGACTGGTGCATCTACATCGACTCCCACAAGGAGACGGTGCCCGCGGCCACCCCCGGCGGCCGCGAACGCAGCCGGAACGTCCTCGACCGCTTCGCGATCGACTTCGCGCTGTGCATGTACTGCGGCATCTGCATCGAGGTGTGTCCCTTCGACGCCCTGTTCTGGTCGCCGGAGTTCGAGTACGCAGAGACGGACATCCACGAGCTCACGCACGAACGCGACCGGCTCCGCGAGTGGATGTGGACCGTTCCCGAGCCGCCCGCGCTCGACCCGGCGGCCGAGGAGCCCAAGGAGATCGCGGCCGCCCGCAAGACGGCCGAGAAGCTGGCAGCACAGCAGGCCCAGAAGGAAGCGGAGGACAGCGCATGACCGGTCACGCGCTCGCCGCGCAGGCGCCCGGCTTCCTCTCCCCGTCCGGCGTCGAGGTCGCCTTCCTCCTGGTCGGCATCGTCACCCTCGGCGCGGCCCTCGTCACCGTCACCACCCGGCAACTGGTGCACGCCGCCCTGTGGCTGGTGGTGGCGCTCGGCGGGCTCGCCGTGGAGTACCTGCTGCTGACCGCGGAGTTCATCGCCTGGGTGCAGGTGCTGATCTACGTCGGCTCCGTCGTCGTGCTCCTCCTCTTCGGGCTGATGCTCACCAGGGCCCCCATCGGCCGCTCCCCGGACGCCGATTCGGGCAACCGCTGGGCCGCCCTCACGGTGGCCGTCGCGGCCGCGGCCGCGCTCGTCTGGGTCGTCGTGGACGCCTTCCGGACGACCTGGATCGACCTGCGCGGCTCCCCGCAGGGCACCACCGCGGTCACCGGCGACATCCTCTTCCGGCACTGGGTGCTGCCGTTCGAGGCCCTGTCCGTCCTGCTGCTCGCCGCGCTGGTCGGCGCGATCGTCCTGTCCCGCAAGGGACGCGCAGAAGGCGGAGAAGCAGCAACCGGAGAAGGGGAGCAGCACTGATGCATCTCGTCTACCCGGCCGTCCTCGCCGCCCTCCTCTTCTGCGTGGGCCTCTACGGCGTGCTCGCCCGGCGCAACGCGATCCTGGTCCTGATGTCCGTCGAGCTGATGCTCAACGCCGTCAACCTCAACCTCGTCGCCTTCGACGTGTGGCTGCGCGACACGCTCCACGCCGGACAGGCGCTCACCCTCTTCGTCATCGCCATCGCCGCCGCCGAGATCGGCATCGGCCTGGCGATCGTCCTGCTCGTCCACCGCAACCGCGGCACCGCCGACATCGACCGGCTCCGCGATCTCAAGGAGACGCCGGACGACCGCCCCGAACGCCCCGAGCAGGACCAGCAGAAGGCGGAGGCCGCCGCGTGACGACCACGACCACCGCCGTTCTCGTCCCCCTGCTGCCCTTCCTCGGAGCCGTCGCGGGCCTGCTCACCGGCCGCC
The DNA here is from genome assembly GCF_058146165.1 of Streptomyces sp. AM25. NCBI lineage: Bacteria > Bacillati > Actinomycetota > Actinomycetes > Kitasatosporales > Streptomycetaceae > Streptomyces > Streptomyces sp. AM25. Next base: position 108,142 of record NZ_JBKIWN010000016.1, read on the forward strand.
GCGCGCCCGGGTTCGTCCGGCCGCTCGCCGTGCTGCCGACCGTGGCCGCGGCCGTGCTGGCCGTCGTCGTGGCCTGGCAGCAGGGCGGCGGCAGGGCGATCGACGCGGCCACCCGGCTCACCCCGACCGGCTCCGTGCCCATCGACCTCGCCCTGCACCTGGACGGCTTCGCCGTGCTCGCCGCCGTCCTCGTCGGCGTCGTCGCCACCTGCGTCCAGCTGTACTCGACGGCCTACCTGCGCAACGACCCGCGCTACGCCTCCTACGCGGCCCTCGTCTCCCTCTTCACCTCCGCGATGCTGCTCGTCGTCTACTCCGGCGACCTGATGGTGCTGCTGGTCGGCTGGGAGGTCATGGGCATCTGCTCGTACTTCCTCGTCGGCCACTACTGGGAGACCAAGGAGGCGCGCGCGGCGTCCCTCAAGGCCTTCCTGGTCACCAAGCTCGGCGACGTCCCCTTCCTGATCGGCATCTTCGCGCTGGCCGCCGACGCCGGGACGTTCCGGATCAACGGCGTCCTCACCGCCGCCGCGAACGGCGGCCTCGCGCACCCCACGCTGGTCGCGCTGCTGCTGCTCGCCGGAGTCGCGGGCAAGTCCGCGCAGTTCCCGCTGCACACCTGGCTGCCCGACGCGATGGCCGGCCCCACCCCGGTGTCCGCGCTGATCCACGCCGCGACGATGGTCGCCGCCGGTGTGTACGTCGTCGCCCGGCTGCTGCCCGTCTTCGCCGCCTCCACGGCCGCACTCGTCGTGCTCGCCGTGATGGCCGCCGCCACCATGGTCGGCTCGGCGCTCGCCGCGCTCGCGCAGGACGACATCAAGCGCGTCCTCGCCTACTCGACCATCGGCCAGCTCGGCTACATGACCGGCGCCCTCGCCGTCGGCGACCGCAGCGCCGCCGTCTTCCACCTCCTCACGCACGGTGCCTTCAAGGCGCTCCTCTTCCTCGGGGCAGGCGTGATCATCCACGCTGCCGGCACCAACTCGCTGTCCGCGATGGCCCGCACGGGCGGCCTCGCCCGGCGCATCCCGGACGCGTACTGGACGATGACCGTCGCCCTGCTCGCGCTCGCCGCGATCCCTCCCTTCAGCGGCTTCTTCTCCAAGGAGGCCGTCCTCGGCGCCGCGGAGCACGCCGCCCGCGGCGAGGCGTCCGGCATCCCCGGCGCGGCCGGCTGGACCGTGCTGGCCGCAGGGCTGCTCACCGCCCTGCTCACCGCCGCCTACGCCGGCCGCCTCTGGCTCATGGCCTTCCGCGGCTCGGGCCCCGAGGCCGCGGACCACGGCCGGGAGCCCGTCGCCATGAACGCGGTGCTCTGGGTGCTGTTCGTGCCGGCCCTCGCGCTGGGCCTGGCCGCGTGGAAGCTGCCCGACTGGTTCGGCGGACACGCGCTGACCCCGACCCTCACCACCTCCGTCCTCGGCACCGGCTGTGCCCTGCTCGGCCTGGCCGCCGTCCATGCGGCCTGGCGCCGTTCCCGCGCGCTCACCGCCGCCGTCCCCATGGGCGCCGTGGCCGCCGACCCGGACGCCGCCCCCTACGTGTCCGAGACGGAGACCATCGCCACCCACGAGCAGGCCTACGGCAGCATCGCGGGCGCGCAGGACCCCGGTGACCCGGGCCGGCTGCTGCTCGGCCCCCTGCACCGGCACGCCGCCGCCGGCTTCCACCTCGACGCCGTGTACTCCGCGCTGTTCGTCCGGCCCACCCGCGCCGCCGCCCGCCTGGCGCAGTTCCTCGACCGCGAGGTCGTCGAGACCTACGTGCGCGGTGCCGCCTCCGCCCCCGGGCTGCTCGGTGCCGCCGTGCGCCGGGCGCAGACCGGCAATGTGCAGACCTACCTCGGTGCCCTGTTCGCCGGCTCCGTCGTCCTGGCCGTCGCCGCCGTTCTCGTAGCCACCGGAGCCTGACCGTGAGTCATACCGTTCTGCAGATCCTCCTCGCTGCGATCGTCGTCGTCCCCCTCCTCGGAGCCGTCGCCGCGCTGCTGCCGGCCCCGCCCGGCCTGAAGGGCAGGAGCCCCGAACAGGCCGTGCTCCGGCACGGCGTCACCGTCACCGGCGCCGTCCTCGCGCTGTCCGTCGCCCTGGCCGCCGGCTTCGACCACGGCCACCCGGCGCGGATGCAGGCGACCACGGACGTGAGCTGGATCCCGGCCCTCGGCATCCGGATCCACCTCGGCGTGGACGGCGTCTCCCTCCCCCTCCTCGTCCTGACCGCGCTGCTGACCTTCCTCTGCGCGCTGTACAGCTACTTCCGCATGCCCGCGGGCCCGTCTCCCAAGGCATACGTCGCGCTGATCCTCGTGCTGGAGTCCGGCACCCTGGCGAGCTTCGCGGTGCTCGACCTGGTGCTGTTCTTCCTGGCGTTCGAGATGGTCCTCGTCCCGATGTACTTCCTCGTCGCCCGCTGGGGCGGCGAGGGCCGCGAGCGCGCGGCCTGGCGGTTCATCCTCTACACCGTGCTCGGCTCGGTCGTGATGCTGCTCGGCCTCCTCCTCGTCGGCATCAAGGGCGGCACCTTCGACATGGTGGCACTCGCCACTGACAACGGCTCGAAGCTGAGCCACACGACGCAGCTCATCGCAGCTCTGGCCATCGGTGTCGGACTGGCCGTCAAGGCCCCGATGTGGCCCCTGCACAGCTGGCTGCCCGACGCCCACACCGCCGCCCCGACCACGGGGTCGGTGCTGCTCGCGGGCGTGCTGCTGAAGATGGGCACGTACGGGTTCGTCCGCATCATCCTGCCGGTCACCCCCGACGGGGCCCACACCCTGGCGCCCTACCTCGCCGCCTTCGCGGCCGTCGGCATCGTCTACGGCTCCCTGGTCTGCCTCTCGCTGGCCCGCTCCGGGGCGAAGGGAGACCTCAAGCGGCTGATCGCCTACTCCTCCGTGGGCCACATGGGCTTCGTCCTCCTGGGCATCGCCACCCTCACCCCCACCGGGGTCAACGGCGCCCTCTTCGCCAACATCGCCCACGGCCTCATCACCGGCCTCCTCTTCTTCCTGGTCGGCGCGATCAAGGACCGCTACGGCACCAGTGACCTCGACGCCCTCTCCGGTGCCACCGGCGCGGCCCTCTACGGCCGGGCCCCCCGGCTCGGCGGCCTGCTGGCCTTCGCCGCCGTCGCCTCCCTCGGGCTGCCCGGACTGGCCGGCTTCTGGGGCGAGATGCTCGCCATGTTCGGCTCGTTCCACCCGGCCGACGGCCTCAGCCGCCCCGCCTACCTGACGTTCATGGCCCTCGCCGGCCTCGGCACCCTGCTCACGGCCGCCTACATGCTGGTCGTCGTGCGCCGCGTGTGCATGGGGGAGAAGGCGCAGGAGACCCCCGCCCTCGCGGACGTCCGGACGTACGAGTTCGCCGCCTGGACCCCGCTCGTCGCCCTCACCGTCCTCGCCGGACTCTGGCCCGCGGCCCTCCTCGGCCTCACCGACCCGGCCGTACAGCAGCTCCTCCGAGGAGGCAACTGATGGGCTCCCTCGTCCAGTCCGTCGACTGGCTCGCCATCGCCCCGCCCACCGTCACGGCCCTCGTGGCGCTGGCCGTCCTGGTCGCCGACCTCTTCCTGCCGGAGGAGCGCAAGCCGCTCCTCGGGCGCATCGCCGTCGCCGGACTGGTGCTGGCCGGGCTGAGCCTGCTCCCGCTGCTCGGCGGCGACCGCTCCACCTTCTGCCTGACGACCGGCACGCGCGTGTGCAGCTACACGGCGGACCACTTCACCCTGGTCATCCAGTTCCTCGTGCTGGGCGGAGCGCTGCTGACCGCGCTGCTCTCCTTCAGCGCGCTCGACGATCTCAAACTCCCCCATGGGGAGTACTGGTTCCTGCTGCTGTCCTCCGCCGCCGGGGCCGCGCTGCTGCCCGCCTCCCGCGACCTCGCCACGCTGGTGGTCGCCCTGGAGGTCGCGTCCCTGCCGGCCTTCGCCCTGGTGGGCCTGCGCCGCGGCGACAGCCGCTCCTCCGAGGCGGCACTGAAGTTCTTCCTGTCGTCGGTCACCGCGACCGCCGTCACCCTGCTCGGCGTCAGCTTCGTCTACGCAGCCACCGGCACTCTGCACCTCGCCCAGGTCGCCGAGGGCCTCACCCACGTCGACCCGCGCCTGGCCACCCTCGCCGAGGCGGGCGTCGCCCTCACACTCGTCGGCTTCGCCTTCAAGACCGCGGCCGTCCCCTTCCACTTCTGGGTGCCCGACACCTACGCGGGCGCGCCGCTGCCCGTCGCCGCGTACCTGTCCGTCATCGGCAAGGCGGTCGGCTTCACCGGCCTCATCCTCGTGACGGTCCTCGGCTTCCCGTCGTACGCCGACGTGTGGGGGCCGGCCCTCGCCGTCCTCGCTGCCCTGACGATGACCATCGGCAACGTCGCCGCCCTGCGCCAGCGCCCGGAGCGCGACCGCAGCGCCGTGCGGCTGCTCGCCTGGTCCTCGGTCGGCCAGGCCGGCTACCTGCTGGTGCCGATCGCCGCCGCCGGCTACGCGGGCGGCCCGGGGCACGCCATCGGCTCCACCGTCGCGTACGCCCTGATGTACGCGGCCGTGAACCTCGGCGCCTTCGCCGTTGCCGCGCTCGTCGCCCGCACGAGCCCGGACAACCGGATCACCGACTACCGCGGCCTCTACGCCCGCCGCCCGCTCGCCGCGCTCGCCCTCGGCTTCTTCCTGCTCTGCCTGGCCGGTCTGCCGCCGGGCGTGATCGGCCTGTTCGCGAAGGTCACGGTCTTCACGGCGGCCGTGGACGCGGGTCTGGGCTGGCTGGCGGTCGTCATGGCCGTCAACGTCGTCATCGCGCTCTACTACTACCTGCAGTGGACGGCGCTGCTGTTCAAGCCTGCCGACGGGGAAGCGGAGGCACCGCAGTCCGCCGGCCGCATCCCGCTGCCCCTGGCCACCGCCATCGGCCTGGCGGCCGTCCTCGGCGTGGCCCTCTCCGGCGCCCCGCAGCTGGTCCTGCGCTTCGCCTCGGGGGCGCTGCTGTAGGCCGCTTCGGGGCGCGCTCACCCGAACGGGGCAGCTCCGGTGCGCGTGCACAAGGGAACTAGCGGCCTCCGTCTGGCGTTGACCAGTTCGAAAGGTTCCACTGGTTCAAGGGTTCCCCTGCCGCACCACTTGGAGGGCGTACCGTGCACCGCCGGCACAACGGGCTCAGGACGGCCGTGCTCCTCGGGGGGCTGTCCGCGCTCATCATCGTCATCGGCAGCTTCTTCGGCCGCGGAGGTCTGGTCGTCGCGCTCCTGGTGGCGCTCGGCACCAACGCCTACGCCTACTGGAACAGTGACAAGCTGGCCCTGCGCGCGATGCGTGCCAGGCCCGTCAGCGAGTTCGAGGCCCCCCAGCTCTACCGCATGGTCCGCGAGCTCTCCACTGCCGCGCGCCAGCCCATGCCGCGCCTGTACATCTCCCCGACGGAGGCCCCCAACGCCTTTGCCACGGGCCGCAATCCGCGCAACGCGGCGGTCTGCTGCACGGACGGCATCCTGCGCCTGCTCGACGAGCGCGAGCTGCGCGGCGTCATCGGCCACGAGCTCAGCCACGTCTACAACCGGGACATCCTCATCTCCTCCGTGGCCGGCGCCCTGGCCTCGGTGGTGATGTTCCTGGTCAACTTCGCCTGGCTGATCCCCTTCGGCCGCAACGAGGACGACGAGGGCCCCGGCATCCTCGGCATGCTGCTGATCATGATCCTGGGCCCGGTCGCGGCCTCGCTCATCCAGCTGGCCGTCAGCCGCTCCCGGGAGTACGAGGCCGATGCCTCCGGCGCCCGCCTCACGGGCGACCCCCTGGCCCTGGCCTCGGCGCTGCGCAAGCTGGAGGCGGGCACCCAGCGCCTGCCGCTGCCGCCCGAGCCGCGCCTGGAGACCGCGAGCCACATGATGATCGCGAACCCGTTCCGGGCCGGGGAGGGCATGTCGAAGCTCTTCTCCACGCACCCGCCGATGGGTGAGCGCATCGCCCGCCTGGAGCAGATGGCCGGCTACCACCGGCCGTAGCCGGGAGCTCAGGCCTTGCCGAAGCCGTCGAGTCCGGTGAAGCCGTCGGCCCCGCCGACGTCGTCGACGAGCGTGAAGTCGCTGCCGCTGGCGAAGGCGACGGTCTGGCCGTTGAAGGTGCCCCCCTTGCAGACCAGCGTGTAGTAGGGCTGCGTGGGCAGCCCGCCCTTGATCACGCCGAGCCTGCCCTTGCCGTTGACGCAGCTTCTGAAGTCCGTGCCCGTCGGGACGACGGCGGAGGCGGAGGCTCCGAGTGCGCTGAGGGCGACCAGCACCGCGGCGACGACGGCGGGGCGGACCGCCCGGGCCCGTACGGGCCTGCGTATGGACATGGGGACTCCTCGCGAAAAGCGCAGGGTTGCGACACGCCCACCATGACCGGCCGCCCCGCCGGACGCCTCGCTGCGTTACCCCATTCGGGGGCAGCGGGCCGGAGGGTCAGAGGGGCAGGAACGCGTCGAGCCCGGGGTCGTGCGCGAGCACCAGGCCGGTGTTCACCTCGTAGAACCAGCCGTGCAGCCGCAGCCGGCCGTCGGCCAGACGCTCCCGGACGGACGGGTACGTGCGCAGCCGCTCCAGCTGTACGCGCACGTTGCGCTGCACCGCCGCGTGCACGCCCGGGTCGCCCTCGTGCCCGAACCGGTCCAGGCCGTCCGGCAGCTGGGAGTTGAGCCAGCCCGCGACGGCCGGCACGGCGGTCAGGTCCTCGCCGCGCACCCGGGCCCCCACCGCGCCGCAGTGCGAGTGGCCGCACACGACGACGTCCGGCACCCCGAGCACGTCCACCGCGTACTCGACGGTCGCGGACTCGCCGCTGGGCCGGGCGTCGTCGTACGCGGGGACGGCGTTGCCGGCCGTCCGCAGTTCGAACAGCTCGCCCGGACGGGCGCCGGTTATCAGGGACGGTACGACCCGGGAGTCGGAGCACGTCACGAACAGCGCCGTGGGCGACTGCCCGTCGGCGAGCCGCCCGAACTCGGCGCGCCTGCGGGCGTTGCGGGCGATGCGCTGTTTCAGCGTGCGGGCGTGTTCGATGAAAGGCTGCATGAGGTTCCCCCTGGGTGCATGCCGATGCCGACGATACCCAGGAACTGCCCTTGCAGGACTGGTGATATGCCTGGTTCCGGAAGGTGCGCGGGTGGGCAGGCGCCGCATTGCCCGCTCACCCGGACGGTGGCCATGGGGCTGCCGGTCGGTCCGTGAAGTGCGTTCCTGGGATCAGCACACCTGCGACCGAGGAGGCACCGTGTCCGGCAAGTTCGAGATGTACGAGGACAAGTCCGGGAAGTACCGCTACCGGCTCAAGGCGGGCAACGGCGAGATCATCGCCGTCGGCGAGGCCTACAACTCGAAGTCCGCCTGCGAGAAGGGCATCGAGTCCGTGAAGCGCAACGCACCGAGCGCGGAGGTCAAGGAGGTTCCCCGGGACGCCCGCTGACCAGGGGCGGTCTTGAACGGCTCTCGTGAGGCGGGCCGGAATCGCCTGGGGAGACCCTGCCGGGCAGGGACACGCTCACCCGTCGGTCTCGCGCTCATCGGCCCGGGCACGAAGGTGCGGTGCCGGGTCCGGCGTCACTCCCCGACCAGGTCGGGGTCGGCAAGCCCCTCGACCACCTCACGTGCCACGTCGTGCAACGGCTGCTGGTGTGAGCGTGCATACCCGCGCAGGCGGGCGAAGGCGTCGTCCACCGTCATCGTCCGACGCACCGCGAGGATCCCCTTGGCCTGCTCGATGATCACCCGGCTGGTCAGAGCCCGTTCCAGCTGGGCGGTGAGGGTTCGGCTGCGGTCGGCCTCCCACGCGCGCCGCAGGGTGACGGAGGTGAAGTCCGCCATCGACTGGCCGAGGGTCAGGGTCCCCTCGGGAAAGGCGCTCTGTCGCGCGCCGGTCAACAGCACGAGCGCGCCGGCGGTCCCGGGCCGTTCGCGCAGGGGCAGGGCTGCCACGCGGGTGTAGCCCAGGCTCAGGGCCCGCGGGGCGTAGCGCGGCCAGCGCTGTCTGACCGGGCCGTTGTCGAGGGCCGCCTGAAGCCGGAACCCGTGGGCGAGCCGGCAGTCGTGGCCAGGACCCTCCTGCCAGCCGTCGGCGTCGCGCTCCAGCCGGGACACCTCCGGCTCGGACGCCGCCACGTGCGTGATCCCGTGCCTTCCGGGGGTGAACACCACGGCGGCGGCGTCGGCGCCGAGCAGGCTCGGGCTGTGGTGTGCGAGGACCGAGAGGGTTCCGGGAACGTCCGTGGGGCCGTCCGTCGTATCACCCGCCAGGGCCACGAAGACGTCGGCCAGCCGTTGCTCGGGCGTCATGGCGTCTCTCCCCAGTCGAGTTCTGGGACACCGCGCAGAATCCTCCGCGCGATCACCTCGGTGGACACGTTCTCGGTGAATGCCCGGGCCTTGATGAGCGCCAGGGCGTCGTCGGCGGCGCAGCCGATCCGTGCGGAGAGCATGCCCGCCGCCTGCTGCACAGCCGCTCTCAAGTCGGTGCCGCCGTAGAGGTCCGGGTCGGCGTCGGGGCCGAGCAGCACGATGCGGGTGAGGGCCGCGGCGACATCGGTGAGACGGACCGACCCGGCGAGGGTGGGGTGGGGGTCGAACACTGCGAGCGCGCCGATGCAGTCGTCCTGCGTCCGGAGCGGAACGGCGGTCACCGAGGTGATGCCCAGGGAGGACAGCGCCGGTCCGTAAGCGGGCCAGCGGGTCCCGATCGACCGGCCCGACGCATGAACCGGGCTGCGCCCCGACGCCGCGTCCCGGGACGGGCCCTCGCCGAGCACGTACTCCAGGTCCTGGGCGGCGCGGGACTGTTCGTCGGACGCGGCGACCGCGAGCTGGTTGTGGCCGGAGTCGACCAGGGTGAGCGCCGCGCCGCCCGAGCCGCACGCCTCCGCGACGCCGGCCATGAACCGGGGCTGGGCACCTCGTCCGGCCCACTCCGCCGTACGGCGGGCGAACGACTCCTGGAGGGCGGCCGAGGAGCGGTGGCATGCGGCCGTGCGGCGGTGCATCGCCGCGATCTGTGCGTACATCCTGCGTCCGGTCTCCGCGGCCAGCCGTTCATGCCGCTCGGCTGCCGCCTCGGCCCGGTCCGCGCGCTCCAGGGCCCGGACCGCGCGATCTCGCGCCGTTGTCGCCAGACTGCGGGACTCGTCGTGCCCCGGCGGGTTCATGTTTGAAGACTAGGACGTGGCGTCGTCCGTGTCGTGGTTTCTGCTTTCTTCCATCAGCAGGACGACGCCTCCGTTGTGGCCGTCGAACGGGGAACAGAACACGTCGCACATGATGGACCGGCCGATGCGGCTCAGCGCCTTGATGCTGAACGGCCCGGAACGTTCACGGGTCTCGAGGCAGACCCGTACGACGGGTTGCAGTTTCTCGGTGGGCAGCCCGAAGTCCAGTGCGAAGAACTTCTCGCCCAGGACCTCGTCCGTACGCAGCCCCCACAGGTCGACCGCGCCTCGGTTCCAGCCCTTGACCTTCAGCTCGCGGTCCAGGACCACCACGCCCGCCTCGATGCTGGTCAGGACGGCTTCCAGGAAGGCCCTGGCCTCGTCCAGCTCCTCGGTGCGCATGCGCATCTCGTCGTTCATGGTCTCCAGTTCCTCGTTGCCCGACTGGAGTTCCTCGTTGGTGGTCTCCAACTCCTCGTTGGTCGACTGGAGTTCTTCGTTGGTGGTCTCCAGCTCCTCGATGCTCGACTGGAGTTCTTCGTTGGTGGTCTCCAGCTCCTCGTTGGTGGAGTGGAGTTCCTCGTACGCCGTCTCCAGATCCTCGCGCACCCGCTTGATCTCGGCATTCAGCTGGGTGGCCACCGTGACGTCGATGAAGGAGATGGTGGTGGCGGCATGCAGACCGTTGGGCCCGGTGAGCGGCTGGATGATGATGTCGAAGTACTGGAGATCCTCACCCGTCCTGCGTTCCACCCGGTTGACCCGCAGGGTCCGGCGTTCGTGCGTGGCCTGGTCGATCAGAGAGCGGAGTTCGACCGGCCGGTAGGAGATCTCCAGGTCCTGGAAGGGGCGGCCGACATCGGTGGCGGCCAGGCCGAACTGGATCCTCGCCTGGCTGTTGATCACCACGACGGTTCCGTCGTCGTCGACGGCGATCGACGGGGTCGGGCCCGCGTCGAGGATCATGTCGCGCAGCTGGCGGTTGCGCGACACCGAGTGCACTTCGGTGCCCCCGCCGATCCTGAGCTTCGAGGGAGCCGGGTGGTACGGCAGCCCGGAGTCGCCGACGTGGCGCCGGAAGATCCGCTCCCGCATGTTGACCACGTCGAACCGCTCGGCGTCGTTCAGCAGCATCTCGGCCTTGCCGAGGAAGAGGAAGGCGTTCTTGCGCAGGGCGAAGTGGAAGCGGTCGATGATCTTGATCTGGGCCTCGACGTTGAAGTACATCAGCGTGTTGCGGCAGATCAGCAGGTCGAGCCGGGAGATCGGGGCGTCGCTGGTGATGTCGTGCCGACCGAAGATCACCCGGCGCCGCAGATCGGGGCGGAAGCCGAACTGCGCGCCGTTCTGATCGAAGTACGTCTGACGCAGTTCGGGGGGAAGCGGCTCCAGTGACTTCTCCGGGTACAGTCCCGAGCGTGCCTGGCGCAGCGCTTCCTCGTCGATGTCCGTGGCGTAGATCTTGACGCGGCGCAGGGACTCCTCGAGGCCCAGCACCTCCGCGAACATGATGGCCAGGGAGTAGGCTTCCTCGCCGCTGGAGCAGCCGGCGCTCCACACCCTGATCTCCTGGTCGGGCGTGAGGTCGGTGAGCAGCTCGGGGATGACCTCGTGCTGGAGGAAGTTCCAGGCGTCGGGATCGCGGAAGAACGACGTGACGTTGATCAGGATCGTGTTGAAGAGGGCGCCGAATTCGGACGCGCTGGTTTCGAGGAGATCCTGGTAGTCCTGGTAGGAGCGGATGCCCACGTCGGCCATCCGCTTGCGGACGCGCCGGCCCAGGGTGGAGCGTTTGTAGCCGGTGAAGTCGAAGCCGCGGGCGTCCCTGAGGAAGGCGAGCAGATTCTCCAGCGCCTCGTCGGGCTGTGCGCGCTCGGGTTCTGCCATCACTGCCTCTTAGTCTCGACAAGCCCGCGGACGACTGCCGCGATTTCCTCAAGGGGTAGCACGAAGTCCGCCGCTCCGGTGTCCACCGCCGCCTGCGGCATTCCCTTGAACTCGGCTGTCAGCGGGTTCTCGGCGATCACCGTGCCGCCCCGCGACTTCACGGCGTCCACGCCCATCGCACCGTCGCTGCCGGATCCGGTGAGCACGCACGCGATCGCCCGGGGCCCGTAGGCGCCGGCGACCGATTCGAAAAGGAGGTCTGCGGAGGGCCGTACGAAGTGGACGAGTTCGGTGTCGGACAGCGTCATGACGCCGTCGGAGCTGATGAGGAGGTGCCGGTCGGGAGGGGCGATGTAGACGGTGCCGGGCAGCGCGTACTCCCCGGTCTCCGCGAGCTTGACCGGAAGATCACAACGGCGGGCGAGGATGTCGGCGATCACCGTCTTGTGCCGGGGGTCGAGATGCTGGACCACGAGCACGGGCACCGGAACGACCGGGCCCAACGCCTCCAGGAGCACGGCCAGGCCGTGGACGCCACCAGCGGACGAAGCAACCGCGACGATGGCGTAGCCGTCCCCTGGGGACTGGTCGACCGTCACACTGGCGAGCCTAGCGGACCTCCGAAGGACGGGGGCGTTTGTGCCGATACCGTTCGGGCGTGGAGAATGTTTGGCGCATACCGCCTCAGCGGACGAGGTCCCCGCGTGGCCGAGTCGCCGGGCCTGCACCAGGTCGTGGGGGAAGGCGGCGACCACGCCCGAAGTAGAGTATGTGTTCGATTTTCTTGGCATGTCGACTGCGACGCCTCCTACGCGGCGCTCACGGATGTGACTCAGCGCTATAGGTGTCCCGATTGAGCGTTTAGGCGGTCGAGGCCCTCAACGCCCGGTGTCCCTTCATGTCGATGCTGTCGATGCGGGAGGCCTTTGCCTACGCCTCCCCGAACGAGCGGTCGGCAACCCACGCTGCACTCGCCGAAGTGCGCAGCCGGTTCGAACGCGTCATCACCGAGGGCCCCGGCCCCGCTCGGGTCACCTACTTCGACGAGGCCAAGCTGATCGTGGACACGGGTATTGCCCGTGGCCGGCTCGGCCAAGCAGGCGCCGCCGAGCCGCTCGTTGCAGACGCCCTGAGACGCGCCCACCCCGACAACAACCGCGGCCGTGCGTTCCACTCGTTCACCACGGCCGCCACCGCCGGGTGCCGCAGCCGCACGACGTGATGCTCCCAGCGCCGCCCGTCGGGCTGCTCGACATCCACAAGGCACAGGTTCACCCAGGGATTTGTGTATGTCTGCCGCTCGCCGTGGGTCTTCCACCGCATGCGTGATACCCCTCTCGCCGTCGGCCGCCAGCGTCCCAGAGGCCTGGTCAGTGCGGGGAAGGCGTTGCCCGGGCTTGAGGAGGGTTACCGCCGGCGAGCTCCTGCACGGTCGCGGTTCTCGGCCTGCCGGCGGCTGACCGGATCAGACGTTCTACCTGCGAGAAGGAGCAACCGAAGCTCAGCTCTACGGCGTCTCAGTGGCCGGAGAACCGGTCGCGTGGAAGGCTGTCAACTATGAGGTTCATCCTGAATATCGTCTGGCTGGTCCTCTGCGGGCTGTGGATGGCCATCGGCTACTGCATCGCAGGCCTCATCTGCTGCGTACTCATCGTCACGATCCCGTTCGGCATCGCCAGCTTCCGTATCGCCTCGTACGCCCTGTGGCCTTTCGGCCGCACGACGGTCGAGCGGCGTGACGCGGGTGCGGGTTCGTTCCTCGGCAATGTCATCTGGATCGTGTTCGCAGGCTGGTGGCTCGCGTTGGGCCACATCTTCACCGGAATCGCGCTCTGCTGCACGATCATCGGCATTCCGCTGGGCATCGCCAACTTCAAGCTGATCCCGATTTCGCTGATGCCGCTCGGCAGGGAAATCGTGTCCACGGACGAGGCGTTCGGGCGCTGGTAGCAGCGAGCCGGCGGCCCGCATGCGGAAAGGGCGCGTCGGGGACGGCGGAACCGTCCCTGACGCGCCCTCTTCGGGTCGCTGCAACCGGCAGTCGTCTAGCGGTAGTTGACGAACTGCAGGGCGAAGTCCAGGTCCTTGCCCTTCAGCAGGGCCTGGACGGCCTGGAGGTCGTCGCGGCTCTTGGAGGAGACCCGCAGTTCGTCGCCCTGGACCTGGGCCTTGACGCCCTTGGGGCCCTCATCGCGAATGATCTTGGCGACCTTCTTCGCGTTCTCCTGGGAGATGCCCTCCTCGAGCGAGGCGAAGATCTTGTACTCCTTGCCGGAGGCCTGCGGTTCGCCCGCGTCCAGGGCCTTCAGCGAGATGCCGCGCTTGATGAGCTTGGACTGGAAGACGTCGAGAATCGCGTTGACCCGCTCCTCGGAGTTGGCACGCATCTCGATCTTCTCGCCGGACCAGGCGATCGACGCACCGACGTTCTTGAAGTCGTAGCGCTGCGAGATCTCCTTGGCGGCCTGGTTGAGGGCGTTGTCGACCTCCTGCCGCTCGACCTTCGAGACGATGTCGAAACTGGAGTCGGCCATATTGAGTTGGCTCCTCGTACATAGATCCATCAGGGGAGCGGCCCGGTGGCACCCGGGCCGGTGGCCGGGGACGGCCGCGCCGCCAGCCTAGTCATCCCGGCCCGCACAGGGGTGCTCTGAACCGAGTGGCGGACCACCCCTGGTCATCGGGTATGGTTTACGTCGTTGCTCCGGGGGATCTCGCAAGGGACCCGAGGCGACAACCCATGGCGGTGTGCCCGAGTGGCCAATGGGAGCGGACTGTAAATCCGTCGGCTTAGCCTACCCAGGTTCGAATCCTGGCGCCGCCACCGGACAAGGCCCCCGATCTTCGGATCGGGGGCCTTTCCGTTTGCGGCACGGCCCGGCCCGGCGCGGCCTGCGGATCAGGCCCCCGACGCCTTTGCAACCGCTTCCGCCACCGGCGTGTCGCCGCCGGTCAGCTCCAGCGTCCGGCCCGCCGTCCCGGGCTCGTCCAGCAGCGCCGCCAGCACGGCCGCCACGTCGTCGCGGGTGACGTCGCCCCGGCCCGTGGCGTCCGCCAGGGCCACCAGGCCCGTGCCCGGCCCGTCCGTCAGGCGTCCCGGGCGCAGGATCGTCCAGTCCAGGCCGGGCCGGGAGCGGACGTCCGCGTCGGCGGCGCCCTTCGCGCGCAGGTACGCGGCGAAGACCGGATCCGTGCCCTCCGGGGGCTCGTGGTCGGCGCCCATCGAGGAGACGACCACGAAGCGGCGCACCCCGGCCGCCTCGGCCGCATCGGCGAAGAGCGAGGCCGCCGCGCGGTCCACCGTGTCCTTGCGTTCCGTGCCGCTGCCCGGGCCCGCGCCGGCCGCGAACACCGCGGCGTCGGCGCCCTCCAGATGCCGTGCCACATCCCCGACCGTCGCCGACTCCAGGTCGCACACGACCGGTTCGGCACCTGCCGCGAGCAGATCGCCCGCCTGTTCCGTGCGGCGGATGACGCCCGCCACTTCGTCACCGCGCGCGGCGAGCAGCCGCTCCAGCCGCAGCGCGATCCGACCATGTCCACCTGCGATGACAATGCGCATGATCCGACCGTAGCCCGCTACCGGCGGTCAGGCCGGGTCCGCGCCGCGCGGCGCCTGCCGCGGCAGGTCCAGGGCCACCGCGGCCTGGGCGTCGCAGAACTCCCGTACCGCGCTCGTCCTCGCCACCACCCGCCCCCGGTGCACCACGAGCCGGCTGTATCCCAGCGACAGGACCCCCGCGATCCCCCCGCCCCGCACCGCCAGCAGTTCCGCGGGGAACCCGGCCTCCACCCGCACCTCCGGCAGCCCCATCGCCGCGCGGGCCCGGCCGGCCACGGCCTCGTACGCCCCGGCGGGCGGCAGTTCGGCCCGCGCGGCCAGCAGGAAGGCGGCCTCCAGGGGGTCGCCGCGGCCGACCGGGTTGGCCGCGTCCCGCAGGGCGCCGCTGCCCGCCGCGATCCGCACGCCCGCCGCCCGCAGCAGCCGCACGGGCACGGCGGCCGCACCCCGTGCGGCGGGGCAGTCGCCCTGCGGCAGGCACACCACCGTCACGCCGGCGGCGGCGAGTTGCTCGGCCGCCCGCACGGCCTGGTCGTACGGCAGCCGGCCCAGGCCGCCGCAGGGGCCGAGGGCGACGCCCGGGCGCAGCCGCCCCGCCATGGCGGCCAGCCGGGCCAGGCGGACGGGGTCCTCGCCGTCGGTGTGCAGGTCGACGGCGCAGCCGTACTCGGCGGCGACGTCCAGCACGGCCTCGGCGTAGCCGGTGGGGTCGGGGTCGAGGTCGGGGCAGCCGCCGACGGCCGTGGCGCCCATCTTCACCGCGTCCCGCAGCATGGCCAGCCCGTCGGCGCCCGCCACGCCCGTCAGCAGCCGGGGCACGGCCACGGCGGACAGCTCCGTGAGCCCGCGCAGCGTCCGGCGGGCCTGGAGCACCCCCTCCAGCGGGCGCAGGCCCTGGACGTCGCCGATGCGGACGTGGGTGCGCACCGCCGTTGCGCCGTGGCCGAGTTGCAGCAGGGCGGCCTCGGTGGTGCGGCGCTGGACGTCCTCGGCGGAGTGCGGGACGGGGCCGCCGAGGTCGGCCGTCAGCGCGGTGTCGCAGTGGGCGTGCGGCTCGGCGGGGGCGGGCAGCAGCAGGTAGCCGCCCAGGTCGACGCGGGGTCCGGGTGCGAGGCTGCCCGCCGTGCCCACGGCCTCGATGCGCCCGCCGCTCAGCCGCACGTCCACGATGCGGCCGTCGGCCAGCCGCGCGCCGCAGAGCAGCAGCGCACCGTCGCCGGCGGACAGCGGCGCGGGCAGGCCGCCGGGCGGGCTGCTGGCGTCGCCGTCGGGGTTTCTGGCGGGCTGCGGCTGACTGTCGGGCATCGCGCTCCTCCGGGGGCCGGGGCATGCATGATCACGCAGCGTGGTCCGAGCGTAGGACGCCTGTGCAGCCGCTTCGAGCAGGCGCCGAATAGTCGTACCGGTGTGGCCCGCGCGTCGTGCCGGGACGGGGGCCGCGGGGGTGGCCCGATACGGATTTCACCTTCGGCGGCAGACCGTGTAATGTCTTCCTCGCTCGCCCCAATAGCTCAGTCGGCAGAGCGTCTCCATGGTAAGGAGAAGGTCAACGGTTCGATTCCGTTTTGGGGCTCTGGTGCGAGAGGTTTCCCCGTCTTCGGACGGGGAATCCCTCCCGCATCACAGCGGTGTAGCTCAGTCGGTAGAGCAAGCGGCTCATAATCGCTGTGTCACCGGTTCAAGTCCGGTCACCGCTACACACAGTAGCCGATTGTGGGGTCGGTCCTCCGGTCGGCTACTCTTGTCTGCGTTAATCCGTCCATCCGTCAAGGAGCACTCACGTGGCTGCCACCGACGTCCGCCCGAAGATCACGCTGGCCTGCGTGGAGTGCAAGGAGCGGAACTACATCACCAAGAAGAACCGGCGCAACAACCCGGACCGACTTGAGATGCAGAAGCACTGCCCGCGTTGCAACGCCCACACGGCGCACCGCGAGACTCGCTAAACGCATACGTCGTCACATGAGGCCGTCCCCATTCTGATGGGGGCGGCCTCGTGGCGTATCCAGACGTACCCAGGTGTATCCATGGGTGTACCCATGGCGTACCGAATCCCCCAGTCCAGGAGGTGCCGAGCGATGCCGCTCGACCAGTCCTTCGTCGGACGGACCTATCCGGCCACCGACCCGTACGAGGTCGGGCGGGAGAAGATCCGCGAATTCGCCGAGGCCATCGGTGACGCCAACCCGGCGTACACCGACCCCGAGGCCGCCCGCGCGCTCGGGCACCGCGACGTGATCGCCCCGCCGACCTTCGTGTTCGCCATCACGTACAAGGCCGCCGGCCAGGTCGTCGAGGACCCGCAGCTCGGGCTGGACTACAGCCGCGTGGTGCACGGCGACCAGAAGTTCGCCTACAGCCGCCCGGTGTGCGCGGGCGACCGGCTGACGGTCGTCTCCACCATCGAGTCGATCAAGTCCCTCGCGGGCAACGACGTGCTGACGATCCGTGGCGACGTCCACGACGAGAACGGCGAGCACGTGGTGACCGCGGAGACCAAGCTGGTGGCGCGCGCCGCCGAGGAGGCGTGATGGCCGCCAAGGTCGCTTACGCGGACGTCGAGGTCGGCATGGAGCTGCCGGCGCAGACCTTCCCCGTCGCCCGGGACACCCTGGTCCGCTACGCGGGCGCGTCCGGCGACTTCAACCCGATCCACTGGAACGAGAAGTTCGCCAAGGAGGTCGGGCTCCCGGACGTCATCGCGCACGGCATGTTCACCATGGCCGAGGCGATCCGCGTGGTGACCGACTGGGCCGGCGACCCGGCGGCCGTCGTCGACTACGGCGTGCGCTTCACCAAGCCGGTCGTGGTGCCGAACGACGACAAGGGCGCGCTCCTCGAGGTCAGCGCCAAGGTCGCGGCCAAGCTGGACGACGAGGCCCGCACGGTCCGCGTCGACCTGGTGGTGCGGTGCGCCGACCAGAAGGTCCTGGGCATGTCGCGGGCGGTCGTCAAGCTCGTCTGAGGCGCACGGTAAGGGGCGCCCGCAGTAGCGGGCGCCCCTTACCGTGCGGCCCGGGCCCGTACTCTTGTGCGCGTGCAGGAAAACCACGATGCCCCCCTCGCGCCCCTGACCACCTTCCGGCTCGGCGGGCCCGCCTCCCGCCTCGTCACGGCCGTCACCGACGACGAGGTGATCGCGGCCGTCCGCGAGGCCGACGCGAGCGGCACCCCGCTGCTGATCATCGGCGGCGGCAGCAACCTCGTCATCTCCGACAAGGGCTTCGAGGGCACCGCCCTGCGCATCGCCACCGAGGGCTTCGTGCTCGACGGCACGTCGCTGGAGCTCGCCGCCGGCGAGAACTGGTCCGACGCCGTCGCCCGCACCGTCGAGGCCGGCCTGGCGGGCATCGAGTGCCTGGCCGGCATCCCCGGCTCCGCGGGCGCCACCCCGATCCAGAACGTCGGCGCCTACGGGCAGGACGTCTCCGCGACGCTCACCGAGGCCGTCGTCTACGACCGCCGCTCCGGCGAGGTCGTCACCGTCCCCAACGCCGAGTGCGGCTTCTCGTACCGGCACAGCCGCTTCAAGCAGGAGCCGGACCGGCACGTCGTGCTGCGCGTCCGCTTCGAGCTGGAGGACGCGGGCGGGCTGTCGGCACCGATCAAGTACCCGGAGACGGCCCGCACCCTCGGCGTCGAGGCCGGCGACCGGGTCCCCGCCGCGGTCGCCCGCGAGACGGTGCTCAGGCTGCGCTCCGGCAAGGGCATGGTCCTCGACCCCGAGGACCACGACACCTGGTCGGCCGGGTCCTTCTTCACCAACCCCGTCCTCACCGCGGCGGAGCACGAGGCCTTCCTGGCCCGCGTGACCGAGCGGCTCGGCCCGGACGTCATGCCGCCCGCGTTCCCCGCGGGCGACGGCATGGTCAAGACCTCGGCCGCCTGGCTGATCGACAGGGCCGGTTTCACCAAGGGCTACGGGACCGGCGCGGCCCGCATCTCCACCAAGCACACGCTCGCCCTCACCAACCGCGGCGGCGCGACCACCGAGGACCTCCTCGCCCTCGCTCGCGAGGTGCGCGACGGCGTCCACGCGGCCTTCGGGGTGACCCTCGTCAACGAGCCGGTCACGGTCGGCGTCAGCCTGTAGCCGTCGCCTCCGGCGTCAGCCCGCGGCCAGCCATTCGTCCACGCCCGCCAGCAGCCGCCCGCGCACGTCCTCCGGCGCCCTGGAGGCCCGGACGGACTGGCGGGCCAGCTCGGCCAGCTCCGCGTCCGTGAAGTCGTGGTGCTCCCGCGCCAGCTCGTACTGGGCGGCCAGCCGCGAGCCGAAGAGCAGCGGGTCGTCCGCGCCCAGCGCTATCGGCACCCCGGCCTCGTACAGCGTGCGCAGCGGCACGTCGGCGGCCTTCTCGTAGACGCCGAGGGCGACGTTCGACGCCGGGCACACCTCGCACGTCACGCCGCGCTGGGCGAGCTTGCGCAGCAGCTTCGGGTCCTCGGCGGCCCGCACGCCGTGGCCCACGCGGCCCGCGTGCAGGTCGTCCAGGCAGTCGCGCACGCTGCCCGGCCCGGCCAGCTCGCCGCCGTGCGGAGCGGCCAGCAGGCCGCCCTCGCGGGCGATCTGGAAGGCGCGGTCGAAGTCGCGGGCGAGCCCGCGCCGCTCGTCGTTGGAGAGCCCGAAGCCCACCACGCCGCGGTCCGCGTAGCGCACGGCGAGCCGGGCGAGGGTACGGGCGTCCAGCGGGTGCTTCATCCGGTTCGCGGCGACGAGCACCCGTATCCCCAGGCCCGTGTCCCGCGACGCGGTCTCCACCGCGTCCAGGATGATCTCCAGCGCGGGGATCAGCCCGCCCAGCCGGGGGGCGTACGACGTGGGGTCGACCTGGATCTCCAGCCACCCCGAGCCGTCCCGCACGTCCTCCTCGGCGGCCTCCCGCACCAGCCGCCGGATGTCCTCGGGGGAGCGCAGGCACGACCGCGCGATGTCGTAGAGCCGCTGGAAGCGGAACCAGCCGCGCTCGTCCGTGGCCCGCAGCTTCGGCGGCTCCCCGCTGCTCAGCGCCTCGGGCAGGTGCACGCCGTACTTGTCGGCCAGCTCCAGCAGGGTCGAGGGGCGCATGGACCCGGTGAAGTGCAGGTGCAGGTGGGCCTTCGGCAGGCGGCGGAGGTCACGAACGTCTTCCATTGGCCGATCCTGCCGCAGGAGGGCGGCCTACGGGAAGCCCGAAAACGTTTCCTGGGCCTGCGCCCCGTGAGGGGCGCGGGGAACTGCGCGATCAACCCCCACCGGCCCGCGCCCGGCCGACTGCGGACGTCGGCCGGGTGCAAGCGAGCCGCAGGCTACTTGGCCTCGGCCAGCAGCTTCTGGACGCGCGAGACGCCCTCGACGAGGTCCTCGTCGCCCAGGGCGTAGGACAGGCGCAGGTAGCCCGGCGTGCCGAAGGCCTCGCCCGGGACGACCGCGACCTCGACCTCGTCCAGGATCAGCGCGGCCAGCTCCACGGACGTGGCGGGCCGCTTGCCGCGGATCTCCTTGCCGAGGAGGCCCTTGACGGACGGGTACGCGTAGAACGCGCCCTCGGGCTCGGGGCAGACGACGCCGTCGATCTCGTTGAGCATCTGCACGATCTTGCGGCGGCGGCGGTCGAAGGCGGTCTTCATCTCCTCGACGGCCTTCAGGTCACCGGAGACGGCCGCCACGGCCGCGGCCTGTGCGACGTTGCTCACGTTGGACGTGGCGTGCGACTGCAGGTTGGTCGCGGCCTTCACCACGTCCTTCGGGCCGATGACCCACCCGACGCGCCAGCCGGTCATCGCGTACGTCTTGGCGACGCCGTTGACGACGATGCACTTGTCGCGCAGCTCGGGCACGACGACCGGCAGCGAGTGGAACTCGGCGTCGCCGTAGACCAGGTGCTCGTAGATCTCGTCCGTCAGCACCCACAGGCCGTGCTCGGCGGCCCAGCGGCCGACGGCCTCGATCTGCTCGCGGCTGTAGACCGCACCGGTCGGGTTCGACGGCGAGACGAAGAGCAGCACCTTGGTGCGCTCGGTGCGCGCGGCCTCCAGCTGCTCCACGGAGACGCGGTAGCCGGTGGTCTCGTCGGCGACGACCGGGACCGGCACGCCGCCGGCCAGACGGATGGACTCCGGGTACGTGGTCCAGTACGGGGCCGGGACGATGACCTCGTCGCCCGGGTCGAGGATCGCGGCGAACGCCTCGTAGATCGCCTGCTTGCCGCCGTTGGTGACGAGCACCTGGGACGCCTCGACCTCGTAGCCGGAGTCGCGCAGCGTCTTCGCGGCGATGGCGGCCTTCAGCTCGGGGAGGCCGCCGGCGGGCGTGTAGCGGTGGTACTTGGGGTTGCGGCAGGCCTCCACGGCGGCCTCGACGATGTAGCCGGGCGTCGGGAAGTCGGGCTCGCCGGCGCCGAAGCCGATCACCGGGCGCCCGGCGGCCTTGAGGGCCTTCGCCTTGGCGTCCACGGCGAGGGTGGCGGACTCGGAGATCGCACCGATGCGGGCGGAGACCCGGCGCTCGGTGGGGGACTGGACGGGGGGGACGGGCGGAGTCGCAGCGCTCATAGAGGCATCGTCGCAGACCCGGCAGGAGGCGGACACATACGTTTCGCAGAGCAGTCATCCACATCGCCGCAAAGGCCCGCCGGAGGCCCGTGGAGGAGACCGTTCCGGCCCTCCGCACCGCAAGCCGTTCGACGCTGGGCCCAGGACCACGTACACTCATGCGTCGTTGGCCCCTCACCGGCAACTCCAGTCCACGCACTCCGTGCGTCCGGGCGGATGCGGTACGTTGGGGGAACCACAAAGGGTCGTAGCTCAATTGGTAGAGCACTGGTCTCCAAAACCAGCGGTTGGGGGTTCAAGTCCCTTCGGCCCTGCTACACGCATCGTCACCAGGTGCGTGCGTGCAGATGTACTGATGCACCGCCGTGCGGCTCGAACCGGGCGCGGCACGGCCACGACCCGGATTCAGGTGAGGACGTAGTGACGGAAGCCCTGGGCTCCACCGCGACACCTGAGAGCGGTCGTCCTGAGGACGAGCTGGCCTCCAAGAAGGGCCGCCGTGGCGGGAAGCGCGGGAAGAAGGGCCCTCTGGGCCGCCTCGCGCTGTTCTACCGCCAGGTGGTCGCGGAGCTCCGCAAGGTCGTCTGGCCCACCAGGAATCAGCTGTCGACGTACACCACCGTGGTGATCGTCTTCGTTGTCATCGTCATTGGACTGGTGACCGTGATTGACTATGGGTTCAACCAGGCCGTCAAGTACGTCTTCGGCTGAGCCCGCGCGTAAGGCGGCCTCCAGGGAGGTTCGCCTCTTCGCACGTTCCACCCCTTGAAGCCAGGAAGAAGCAGCCACGTGTCTGACCCGAACCTGAACGACGCCGTCGACTCCGTCGAGAAGGCCGAGGCCGACGTGGACGCGGCGGCCGTCTCGGCCGAGGTCGAGGGCGACGACACCGCGCAGGAGATCGTCGAGAACGCCGACGGCACCGACGAGCTCGACGCAGAGGAAGCCGCCGCGGGCGAGCCGGCCGAGGAGGCCGCTCTGCACGTCGAGAGCGACGAGGACGCTGCTGCCGCCGAGGCGGCCGACGAGGCCGCCGCCGAGCTGCCCGTCCAGGAGGCCCCGGCCGACCCGATCGCCGCCCTCCGCGAGGAGCTGCGCGGCCTGCCCGGCGAGTGGTACGTCATCCACACCTACGCGGGCTACGAGAACCGTGTGAAGACCAACCTCGAGCAGCGCGCCGTCTCGCTGAACGTCGAGGACTACATCTTCCAGGCCGAGGTGCCGCAGGAAGAGGTCGTCCAGATCAAGAACGGCGACCGCCGCACCGTCCGCCAGAACAAGCTCCCCGGCTACGTGCTGGTGCGCATGGACCTGACGAACGAGTCCTGGGGCGTCGTCCGCAACACGCCGGGCGTCACCGGCTTCGTCGGCAACGCCTACGACCCGTACCCGCTGACCCTGGACGAGATCGTCAAGATGCTCGCCCCGGAGGCGGAGGAGAAGGCCGCCCGCGAGGCCGCCGAGGCCGAGGGCAAGCCCGTGCCGTCCCGCAAGGTCGAGGTCCAGGTGCTGGACTTCGAGGTGGGCGACTCGGTCACCGTCACCGACGGCCCGTTCGCGACGCTGCAGGCGACGATCAACGAGATCAACGCCGACTCGAAGAAGGTCAAGGGCCTCGTCGAGATCTTCGGCCGCGAGACCCCGGTCGAGCTGAGCTTCGACCAGATCCAGAAGAACTAGCTTCCAGACATCCGAGAGGCCAGACCGGACCCGGTCTGGCCTCTCGGTTTTTGGCCCGGCCACGTTACCCGTTATCGTGGTGCGGTATGCCTGCGCGCAGTGTGTGCAGGCGCAAAACCTCTCACTAGGACCCGGAGAGAGCAATGCCTCCCAAGAAGAAGAAGGTCACGGGGCTTATCAAGCTCCAGATCAGCGCCGGTGCCGCGAACCCGGCTCCGCCGGTCGGCCCCGCGCTGGGCCAGCACGGCGTCAACATCATGGAGTTCTGCAAGGCCTACAACGCCGCGACCGAGTCGCAGCGTGGCATGGTCGTGCCGGTGGAGATCACGGTCTACGAGGACCGTTCCTTCACCTTCGTCACCAAGACTCCGCCGGCCGCGAAGCTGATCCTCAAGGCTGCGGGCGTGGAGAAGGGCTCCGGCGAGCCGCACAAGACCAAGGTCGCCAAGATCACCGAGGCGCAGGTCCGCGAGATCGCCACCACCAAGATGCCCGACCTGAACGCCAACGACCTGGACGCCGCGGCGAAGATCATCGCCGGCACCGCGCGCTCCATGGGCGTCACGGTCGAGGGCTGACGGCCACCACCTCGCAGTACCCGTGGAAGGGCCGGCGCGGTCCGTACCACGAACTCCATAAACACTGAGGAGAAGCAGTGAAGCGCAGCAAGAACCTCCGCGCTGCGGACGCCAAGATCGATGCGGAGCGCCTGTACGCCCCGCTCGAGGCCGTCCGTCTGGCGAAGGAGACCTCCACCGCCAAGTTCGACGCGACCGTCGAGGTTGCCTTCCGCCTGGGTGTCGACCCGCGCAAGGCCGACCAGATGGTCCGTGGCACCGTGAACCTTCCGCACGGCACCGGTAAGACCGCCCGGGTCCTGGTCTTCGCGACCGGCGACCGTGCCGAGGCCGCGCGTGCCGCGGGCGCCGACATCGTCGGTGCCGACGAGCTGATCGACGAGGTCGCGAAGGGCCGTCTGGACTTCGACGCCGTCGTCGCCACCCCGGACCTCATGGGCAAGGTCGGCCGCCTCGGCCGCGTGCTCGGTCCGCGTGGTCTGATGCCGAACCCGAAGACCGGCACGGTCACCCCGGACACCGCCAAGGCTGTCACGGACATCAAGGGCGGCAAGATCGAGTTCCGCGTCGACAAGCACTCGAACCTGCACTTCATCATCGGCAAGGTCTCGTTCGACGACACCAAGCTGGTGGAGAACTACGCCGCGGCCCTGGAGGAGATCCTCCGTCTGAAGCCGTCGGCCGCCAAGGGCCGCTACGTCAAGAAGGCGACCCTGGCCACCACGATGGGCTCGGGCATCGCCCTGGACCCGAACCGCACCCGCAACCTGCTGGCCGAGGACGAGACCGTCTGAGACCGCTTGTAACGGGCTTCCACCGGGCCCCGCACCCTTTCTGGGTGCGGGGCCCGGTGCGTTGTCCGGGGGCGGTGCGGCGGGGCCGGATATCCGGTTGCCGGGCTGTTGGTGCCCGGGGATATCGTCCGTACAACATCGTTTATGGGGGGTCGTGTTCATGAATCGCCGTACGCTCCACGTCACCACCGGTATGGCCGCCGGGCTGCTGCTCTGCGGGGCCGTCACGGGCTGCTCGTCCTCGGACGGCAAGCGCACCGCCACATCGGCCGCAGCCTCCTCGGAGGCCGCCTCCGGGGCCTCTGCAGCCGCCGTGCAGGCCGCAGCGAAGAAGGCCGCGGAGCTGAAGTCCCTGCGGGTCGAGATGAGCGGCACGACGCCGGGCGTCCCGGGGCGGATGAAGGCCGAGATGGCGATGACCATGGACCCGAAGGCCATGGAGATGAACATGGAGGTCCCCGGCCAGGGGGAGACCGGCAGGGTCACGATCAAGCTCGTCGGGGACGCCATGTACCTGGGCGGCAGCGAGAAGATATCCGGCCAGCTGGACGGCAAGCACTGGATGAAGCTGCCGCTGAACGGCACGATGAAGGACTCCCCGGACGGCATGGGCGCGGCTCGCCAGGACCCGTCCGCCCAGACGGGCCTGCTCACCGGCTCCAAGGACATCAAGAAGGTCGGCGAGGAGACCGTCGACGGCATCCCGGCCACGCACTACGCGGGCTCCGTCACAGCCGACGAGATGGACAAGGCAGTCGGTCAGGGCGGCAGTGACGCGACCAAGGAGAGCCGTCGCAAGTCGGTCGAGCAGCTCCGGCAGCAGGGCATCCAGAAGCTCGACGTCGACCTGTGGATCGACAAGAACGGCCGGCCGGTGCAGATGCACGAGCGCGGGCAGGCCGCCAAGGGCCCGCTCGACATGACGATGGTCTTCAAGGACTTCGACAAGCCGGTCACCATAGAGGCCCCGGCGGCCGGCGACACGGCCGACATGGGCGACCGCCCGGGTGGCCTGGGCGGCGGTCCGGGCGGGGCCCCGAAGAGCCTCTGAGCCGTCCGGCCGGCCTCGATTTGCCTGACCGCAGGTCGCTCACCTATGGTGTCCCGGAAGCCAAAGACCGCTGGTCGTTGCTGTGCCTCCGTCTCGGAGGCGTGGTGGCCGAAGGATCCGCTAGCTGCGGGCGACCTGCGCAGGTGACTGTGGTTGCAACTCCCATACGGATGTGAGTCCGTCTGGTCGAGTCACGCCCCGAGCGCCTGCGCCGGGGCGTTTCGTTTTGCCTCAGGTCCCTTCTCGCGCCTATGCGGTCCGACATCACCCGGAAGGAGGCCGAGGCTCATGGCGACGTCCGCCAAGGCCGCCGCGGTTGCCGAGCTGACGGACAAGTTCCGCAGCTCCAATGCCGCTGTGCTGACCGAGTACCGCGGTCTCACCGTGGCGCAGCTCAAGACGCTGCGCCGTTCGCTCGGTGAGAACGCGCAGTACGCCGTGGTGAAGAACACGCTGACCAAGATCGCGGCCGAAGAGGCCGGGTTCCAGCTCGACGCCCAGCTTTTTGCTGGTCCGACGGCTGTCGCCTTCGTCACCGGTGACCCGGTGGAGTCGGCGAAGGGTCTCCGTGACTTCGCCAAGGACAACCCCAACCTGATCATCAAGGGCGGTGTCCTTGACGGTAAGGCGCTGTCCGCCGATGAGATCAAGAAGCTTGCGGACCTCGAGTCCCGCGAGGTTCTGCTCAGCAAGCTGGCCGGTGCCATGAAGGGCAAGCAGTCCCAGGCTGCCTCGCTCTTCCAGGCGCTGCCGACGAAGCTCGTCCGCACTGCGGACGCTCTTCGCGCCAAGCTCGCCGAGCAGGGCGGTGCCGAGTAATTCGGCTCGCGCATTGACCGGTGCCGCTTGAGGCGCCGGTCGCAGCGGGCCGTACGCCCGCCGACATGTACATCCCGGCACCTGCCGAATTAGTGGAAGGACCCGCCACCATGGCGAAGCTGACCAAGGACGAGCTGCTCGCGCAGTTCGAGGAGATGACCCTCATCGAGCTGGCCGAGTTCGTCTCCGCCTTCGAGGAGAAGTTCGACGTCACCGCCGCCGCCGCTGCGCCGGTCGTCGTCGCCGGTGCCGCCGGTGGCGCCGCTGCCGCCGAGGTCGAGGAGAAGGACGAGTTCGACGTCATCCTCACCGCCGCCGGTGACAAGAAGATCCAGGTCATCAAGGTCGTGCGTGAGCTGACCTCCCTGGGTCTGAAGGAGGCCAAGGACCTCGTCGACGGCACCCCGAAGCCGGTCCTCGAGAAGGTCGCCAAGGACGCCGCGGAGAAGGCCGCCGAGTCCCTCAAGGGCGCCGGCGCCTCCGTCGAGGTCAAGTAACACCTGCCGGCCCGGGCCCCTGCGGCCCCGGTCGGACAACTCAAGGGCGATCACCCATGCGGGTGGTCGCCCTTGGGCGTTCCCGGGACGGATGCGTGTGACTGTCGGAGGGTGCGAGTATGGTGATCTTCGTTGTCCGGGGTGCTCGAGGGGGCGCCCGGGAGCCCGGGGGCCTTGACGAACGGCACGCCGCGCGCAATTCTCAGGACGCGTCGCCACATCGATCCTCCGTCCGAGGCATGGATCGAAGGCGGGCAGGGAAGTATCGTCATGCGCTTCCGGCGCATGGCTCGCGTCAGGCGTGGGCCGGGCGCAGGTCGGGCGCAGCGGACGGCGAGGAACAACAGGATCCCGGAGGGAGAGATTGGTATCGCACCGGTCTCCGGAAATCCGCTCTGGACATCAGTGGGCCAAGTGGCTACACTGACCCTTTGCGCTGCCTGTTAGCTGCTCCCTGCCCGTCACCAGGGGCATGCCCACTTCCGAGCATTGCTGAGAGAGACCCTCTGACCTGGGATTTCTCCCCGTGCTGCACGTAGTGGGACCGGTACGCGCGTAGTGAGTCCGAGCCCTCGGAAGGACCCCCTCTTGGCCGCCTCGCGCAACGCCTCGACCGCCAATACGAACACCGGCGCCAGCACTGCCCCGCTGCGCATCTCCTTTGCGAAGATCAAGGAGCCCCTCGAGGTTCCGAACCTCCTTGCGCTGCAGACCGAGAGCTTCGACTGGCTGCTCGGCAACGCCGCCTGGAAGGCTCGCGTCGAGGCTGCGCTGGACAGTGGTCAGGACGTCCCCACCAAGTCCGGTCTGGAGGAGATCTTCGAGGAGATCTCCCCGATCGAGGACTTCAGCGGGTCGATGTCGCTGACCTTCCGTGACCACCGCTTCGAGCCCCCGAAGAACTCCATCGACGAGTGCAAGGAGCGCGACTTCACGTACGCGGCTCCGCTCTTCGTCACGGCCGAGTTCACCAACAACGAGACCGGCGAGATCAAGTCCCAGACGGTCTTCATGGGCGACTTCCCGCTCATGACGAACAAGGGCACCTTCGTCATCAACGGCACCGAGCGTGTCGTGGTCTCGCAGCTGGTCCGCTCGCCGGGCGTCTACTTCGACTCGTCGATCGACAAGACCTCCGACAAGGACATCTTCACCGCCAAGATCATCCCGTCCCGGGGTGCCTGGCTGGAGATGGAGGTCGACAAGCGCGACATGGTCGGTGTCCGCATCGACCGCAAGCGCAAGCAGTCCGTCACCGTCCTCCTGAAGGCGCTCGGCTGGACGACCGAGCAGATCCTCGAGGAGTTCGGCGAGTACGAGTCCATGCGCGCCACCCTGGAGAAGGACCACACCCAGGGCCAGGACGACGCGCTGCTCGACATCTACCGCAAGCTGCGCCCGGGCGAGCCCCCGACCCGTGAGGCCGCGCAGACGCTGCTCGAGAACCTCTACTTCAACCCGAAGCGCTACGACCTGGCCAAGGTCGGCCGCTACAAGGTCAACAAGAAGCTGGGCGCGGACGCCCCGCTCGACGCCGGTGTGCTGACCGTCGACGATGTCATCGCGACGATCAAGTACCTGGTGAAGCTGCACGCGGGCGAGGTCGAGACGGCCGGCGAGAACGGCTCCTCGATCGTCGTCGAGGTCGACGACATCGACCACTTCGGCAACCGCCGCCTGCGCAACGTCGGCGAGCTCATCCAGAACCAGGTCCGCACCGGTCTGGCCCGTATGGAGCGCGTCGTCCGCGAGCGGATGACCACCCAGGACGTCGAGGCGATCACGCCGCAGACCCTGATCAACATCCGGCCGGTCGTCGCCTCCATCAAGGAGTTCTTCGGCACCAGCCAGCTGTCCCAGTTCATGGACCAGACCAACCCGCTGTCGGGTCTGACCCACAAGCGCCGTCTGTCGGCGCTGGGCCCGGGTGGTCTCTCCCGTGAGCGGGCCGGCTTCGAGGTCCGTGACGTTCACCCGTCGCACTACGGCCGCATGTGCCCGATCGAGACCCCCGAAGGCCCGAACATCGGTCTGATCGGCTCGCTCGCGTCCTACGGCCGCGTCAACGCGTTCGGCTTCGTGGAGACCCCGTACCGCAAGGTCGTCGAGGGTCAGGTCACCGACGAGGTGCACTACCTGACCGCCGACGAGGAGGACCGCTTCGTCATCGCCCAGGCCAACGCCGCCCTCAACGAGGACCTGCGTTTCGCCGAGCCGCGCGTCCTGGTCCGCCGCCGTGGCGGCGAGGTCGACTACGTCGACCCGTCCGAGGTCGACTACATGGACGTCTCGCCGCGCCAGATGGTGTCGGTCGCGACCGCCATGATCCCGTTCCTCGAGCACGACGACGCCAACCGCGCGCTCATGGGATCGAACATGATGCGCCAGGCCGTGCCGCTGATCAAGGCCGAGGCCCCGCTCGTCGGCACCGGCATGGAGTACCGCTGCGCGGTCGACGCCGGTGACGTCATCAAGGCCGAGAAGGACGGTGTCGTCCAGGAGGTCTCCGCCGACTACGTCACGGTGGCCAACGACGACGGCACGTACAACACGTACCGCGTCGCCAAGTTCTCCCGGTCGAACCAGGGCACCTCCTTCAACCAGAAGGTCGTCGTCGACGAGGGCGCCCGCGTCGTCGCCGGCCAGGTGCTCGCCGACGGTCCGTCCACGGACGAGGGCGAGATGGCCCTCGGCAAGAACCTCCTCGTGGCGTTCATGCCGTGGGAGGGCCACAACTACGAGGACGCGATCATCCTGTCGCAGCGCCTCGTCCAGGACGACGTCCTCTCCTCGATCCACATCGAGGAGCACGAGGTCGACGCCCGTGACACCAAGCTGGGCCCCGAGGAGATCACCCGGGACATCCCGAACGTCTCCGAGGAGGTCCTCGCCGACCTCGACGAGCGCGGCATCATCCGCATCGGTGCCGAGGTCGTGGCCGGCGACATCCTGGTCGGCAAGGTCACCCCGAAGGGTGAGACCGAGCTGACCCCGGAGGAGCGCCTGCTCCGCGCGATCTTCGGTGAGAAGGCCCGTGAGGTCCGTGACACCTCGCTCAAGGTCCCGCACGGCGAGATCGGCAAGGTCATCGGCGTCCGCGTCTTCGACCGCGAAGAGGGCGACGAACTGCCCCCGGGCGTGAACCAGCTGGTCCGCGTCTACGTGGCCCAGAAGCGCAAGATCACCGACGGTGACAAGCTCGCCGGCCGCCACGGCAACAAGGGTGTCATCTCCAAGATCCTTCCGGTCGAGGACATGCCCTTCCTCGAGGACGGCACCCCGGTCGACATCATCCTCAACCCGCTCGGTGTCCCGTCCCGAATGAACCCGGGACAGGTCCTCGAGATCCACCTCGGCTGGCTCGCCAGCCGCGGCTGGAAGGTCGAGGGCGACGAGGACTGGATGAAGCGCCTCCAGGCGATCGGCGCCGACGAGGTCGCCGCCGGCACCAACGTCGCGACCCCGGTCTTCGACGGCGCCCGCGAGGACGAGATCGCCGGTCTCTTCGAGTCCACGATCCCCAACCGCGACGGCGAGCGCCTCGTGCTCCCGTCCGGCAAGGCCCGGATGTTCGACGGCCGCTCCGGCGAGCCGTTCCCGGACCCGATCTCGGTCGGGTACATGTACATCCTCAAGCTGCACCACCTGGTCGACGACAAGCTGCACGCGCGTTCGACCGGTCCGTACTCCATGATCACCCAGCAGCCGCTGGGTGGTAAGGCTCAGTTCGGTGGCCAGCGCTTCGGTGAGATGGAGGTGTGGGCGCTGGAGGCATACGGCGCCGCATACGCCCTCCAGGAGCTGCTGACCATCAAGTCCGACGACGTCACCGGCCGTGTGAAGGTCTACGAGGCGATCGTCAAGGGCGAGAACATCCCCGAGCCCGGCATCCCCGAGTCCTTCAAGGTGCTCATCAAGGAGATGCAGTCTCTGTGCCTCAACGTGGAGGTGCTGTCCTCGGACGGCATGTCCATCGAGATGCGCGACACCGACGAGGACGTCTTCCGCGCTGCGGAGGAGCTCGGTATCGACCTGTCCCGGCGCGAGCCGAGCAGCGTCGAAGAGGTCTGACGGGTCTGGTGGGGGGCTTCCCCCGGGAAGCCCCCCACCGTCCCCGGACCCCCAGACCACTGATGTAGAGCCCATATCCCGCCACGGCGGGAGGGCACGAACCCTGAAAGAGGGATTGACGACAAAGTGCTCGACGTCAACTTCTTCGACGAGCTGCGGATCGGCCTGGCGACCGCGGACGACATCCGAACCTGGTCCCACGGCGAGGTCAAGAAGCCGGAGACCATCAACTACCGCACCCTGAAGCCGGAAAAGGACGGGCTCTTCTGCGAGAAGATCTTCGGCCCCACCCGGGACTGGGAGTGCTACTGCGGCAAGTACAAGCGTGTCCGCTTCAAGGGCATCATCTGTGAGCGCTGTGGCGTCGAGGTCACCCGCGCCAAGGTGCGCCGTGAGCGGATGGGCCACATCGAGCTCGCCGCCCCCGTCACCCACATCTGGTACTTCAAGGGCGTTCCGTCCCGCCTGGGCTACCTGCTGGACCTGGCCCCGAAGGACCTCGAGAAGGTCATCTACTTCGCCGCCTACATGATCACGTGGGTGGACGAGGAGCGCCGTACGCGCGACCTGCCCTCGCTGGAGGCCCACGTCTCCGTCGAGCGCCAGCAGATCGAGCAGCGCCGCGACGCCGACCTCGAGGCCCGCGCCAAGAAGCTCGAGGCCGACCTGGCCGAGCTCGAGGCCGAGGGTGCCAAGGCCGACGTGCGCCGCAAGGTGCGCGAGGGCGCCGAGCGTGAGATGAAGCAGCTGCGCGACCGTGCGCAGCGCGAGATCGACCGCCTCGACGAGGTCTGGAGCCGCTTCAAGAACCTCAAGGTCCAGGACCTCGAGGGCGACGAGCTGCTCTACCGCGAGCTGCGCGACCGCTTCGGCACCTACTTCATGGGTGCGATGGGCGCCGCCGCGCTGCAGAAGCGCCTGGAGTCCTTCGACCTGGACGAGGAGGCCGAGCGCCTCCGCGAGATCATCCGTACCGGCAAGGGCCAGAAGAAGACCCGTGCGCTCAAGCGCCTCAAGGTCGTCTCCGCCTTCCTGCAGACCCGCAACAGCCCCAGCGGCATGGTGCTGGACTGCATCCCGGTCATCCCGCCGGACCTGCGTCCGATGGTGCAGCTGGACGGTGGCCGCTTCGCGACCTCCGACCTGAACGACCTGTACCGCCGTGTCATCAACCGCAACAACCGTCTGAAGCGTCTGCTCGACCTCGGTGCCCCCGAGATCATCGTGAACAACGAGAAGCGGATGCTCCAGGAGGCGGTCGACGCCCTCTTCGACAACGGCCGTCGCGGCCGCCCGGTCACGGGCCCCGGCAACCGTCCGCTGAAGTCCCTCAGCGACATGCTGAAGGGCAAGCAGGGTCGATTCCGTCAGAACCTGCTCGGTAAGCGTGTCGACTACTCGGCCCGTTCCGTCATCGTCGTCGGCCCGCAGCTCAAGCTGCACCAGTGCGGTCTGCCCAAGGCCATGGCGCTGGAGCTCTTCAAGCCGTTCGTGATGAAGCGCCTGGTGGACCTCAACCACGCGCAGAACATCAAGTCGGCGAAGCGCATGGTCGAGCGCGGCCGCACGGTCGTGTACGACGTGCTGGAAGAGGTCATCGCGGAGCACCCGGTTCTGCTGAACCGTGCGCCCACGCTGCACCGCCTCGGCATCCAGGCCTTCGAGCCGCAGCTGGTCGAGGGCAAGGCCATCCAGATCCACCCGCTCGTCTGCACCGCGTTCAACGCGGACTTCGACGGTGACCAGATGGCCGTCCACCTGCCGCTCTCCGCGGAGGCGCAGGCCGAGGCCCGCATCCTGATGCTGTCCTCGAACAACATCCTCAAGCCGGCCGACGGCCGTCCGGTCACCATGCCGACCCAGGACATGGTGCTCGGTCTGTTCTTCCTCACCACCGACGAGGAAGAGCGCAAGGTCATCGGTGAGGGCCGGTCCTTCGGCTCGGTCGCCGAGGCGATCATGGCGTTCGACGCCCGTGAGCTCTCGCTCCAGGCGAAGGTCGACATCCGCTTCCCGATCGGCACCGTTCCCCCGCGCGGCTGGGTTCCCCCGGTCGCCGAGGAGGGCGAGCCGGAGTGGCAGCAGGGCGACTCGTTCCGCCTGCGCACCACCCTGGGCCGCGCGCTCTTCAACGAGCTGCTGCCCGAGGACTACCCGTTCGTCGACTACTCGGTGGGCAAGAAGCAGCTCTCCGAGATCGTCAACGACCTGGCCGAGCGCTACCCCAAGGTCATCGTGGCGGCGACGCTCGACAACCTGAAGGCGGCCGGCTTCTACTGGGCGACCCGTTCCGGTGTCACCGTCGCGTTCTCGGACATCATCGTCCCCGAGGCCAAGCGCGCCATCGTGGCGGGCTACGAGGCCCAGGACGAGAAGGTCCAGAAGCAGTACGAGCGCGGTCTGATCACCAAGGACGAGCGCACGCAGGAGCTCATCGCGATCTGGACCAAGGCGACCAACGAGGTTGCCGAGGCGATGAACGCGAACTTCCCCAAGACGAACCCCATCTTCATGATGGTTGACTCGGGTGCCCGAGGAAACATGATGCAGATGCGGCAGATCGCCGGTATGCGTGGTCTGGTGTCGAACGCGAAGAACGAGACCATCCCGCGACCCATTAAGGCGTCGTTCCGTGAGGGTCTCACCGTGCTGGAGTACTTCATCGCCACGCACGGTGCCCGTAAGGGTCTCGCGGACACCGCTCTGCGTACCGCCGACTCGGGTTACCTGACCCGTCGTCTGGTGGACGTCTCGCAGGACGTGATCATCCGCGAGGAGGACTGCGGCACCGAGCGCGGCCTCAAGCTGTCGATCGCCTCCAGGGGCGAGGACGGCGTCCTGCGCAAGGCCGAGGACGTCGAGACGTCGGTCTACGCCCGCATGCTGGCCGAGGATGTCGTCGTCGACGGCAAGGTCATCGCGCCGGCCAACGTCGACCTCGGTGACGTGCTCATCGACCAGCTCGTCGCCCACGGCGTCGAGACGGTCAAGACCCGCTCGGTCCTCACCTGTGAGTCCGCGGTCGGCACTTGTGCCTTCTGCTACGGCCGCTCGCTGGCGACCGGCAAGCTGGTGGACATCGGTGAGGCGGTCGGCATCATCGCCGCCCAGTCCATCGGTGAGCCCGGTACCCAGCTGACGATGCGTACCTTCCACACCGGTGGTGTGGCCGGTGACGACATCACCCAGGGTCTGCCCCGTGTCGTCGAGCTCTTCGAGGCCCGTACCCCGAAGGGTGTCGCCCCGATCTCCGAGGCCGCCGGCCGCGTGCGGATCGAGGAGACCGAGAAGACCAAGAAGATCGTCGTCACCCCGGACGACGGCTCCGACGAGACCGCGTTCGCGATCTCGAAGCGTGCCCGTCTGCTGGTCACCGAGGGCGAGCACGTCGAGGTGGGCCAGAAGCTCACCGTGGGTGCCACCAACCCGCACGACGTCCTGCGGATCCTCGGCCAGCGCGCCGTCCAGGTCCACCTGGTCGGCGAGGTCCAGAAGGTCTACAACTCGCAGGGTGTGTCGATCCACGACAAGCACATCGAGATCATCATCCGGCAGATGCTGCGCCGCGTGACGATCATCGAGTCCGGCGACGCGGAGCTGCTGCCGGGCGAGCTCGTGGAGCGCTCGCGCTTCGAGTCCGAGAACCGTCGGGTCGTGACGGAAGGCGGCCACCCGGCCTCCGGCCGTCCGCAGCTGATGGGTATCACCAAGGCCTCGCTGGCGACGGAGTCCTGGCTGTCGGCCGCCTCCTTCCAGGAGACGACCCGAGTCCTGACGGATGCGGCGATCAACGCCAAGTCCGACAGCCTCATCGGCCTCAAGGAGAACGTCATCATCGGTAAGCTCATCCCGGCCGGTACGGGTCTCTCCCGCTACCGCAACATCCGGGTCGAGCCGACCGAGGAGGCCAAGGCCGCGATGTACTCGGCCGTCGGCTACGACGACATCGACTACTCGCCGTTCGGCACGGGTTCGGGCCAGGCGGTGCCGCTGGAGGACTACGACTACGGTCCGTACAACCAGTGAGTTGATTGATCCGCGCGCAGGGCGGTCACCCCGAAACGGGGTGACCGCCCTGCGGCGTTTCAGCGTGCGTCTTATCGTGCGGTGAGCTGGAACACGGAGACGGCGACCCCCGCGACCGCCGTCACCGCTCCGATACTGGCGAGCGGCCAGCGGTTGCGCTCCAGCGCGTCCAACCGGGCTTCATGGTCGGCCAGTTGCTTGTCGGTCTGATCGCTGCGCTGCACGAGCAGCGCGAGCGACCCGTCGACGCGGGCGAACCCGGCCTCCATGGTGCCGCGCAGCCGCTCCAGTTCGAGGGCGACGGGGGATGCGGGCTCGTCACTCATGCGTGGCCCCGTGCGCCCGGTGCTTGTCCAGCTGCTTGTCCGGCTGCTCGGTGCGCAGCCAGGTGGGCAGCAGCGTCTGAACGGCCGGCAGCGCCATGACGCGCGCGAGCCCGCCGGCCACGGCGAGGGCGCCGGCGACCCAGGGGAGGGAGGCGGGGATGCCGGAGGCGTCGACGATCGCGGGAAGCGCGACGGCGAGACCGACGGCGGTCTGGAGGAGGGTGCGGAGGGTCCGCTTGGCGGCGTCGGACACGGAATTGCCTTTCGGGGATTTCGGGGCTTTCGGGGTCAGGAGTGGGGGACCTTCAGCGCGTCCCAGGTGACGCGCCCGGGCCGGCCGTCGGCGTCGGAGCCGGTGAACCCTTGCTTGCGCTGCCAGTTGGCGTACGACTGCCGGTCGGCGTCGCTCCAGCGGGGGCCCGGCCCCTGGGAGTAGGCGGAGCAGCCCTCCTCGACGAGGCGGCGTCCCATGGCCGTGACGATGGGGGAGTCGGGCGCCTTGCGGAAGAAGTCGGCGCCGGGGAAGGGCTCGTAGCTGTTGCCGGCGGCGGGGACGGCGAGCTCCTGTCCGGAGTGGATGGTGTCGGGGTCGGACAGGTCGTTGAGGGCGGCCAGCCGGTCGACGGTGGTGGCGTGGGACTCGGCGATGGCGGTGAGGGTGTCGCCGGGCTGGACGGTGTAAGTGGCAGCGGCAGGGCGGGAGTTGGTGCCATCGTTTCGGCCGCTGAGGCGCGCTGCGACGCGGTCGCGCATGTCGGCCATGGCGAAGCCGACGGGGTCGATCTTGGTGTTCGTCCACTCCTTGTGGCCGATGACGGATCCGGCCTCCCAGCCGTGCGCGCGGCACAGTGCGGCCGAGACCCGCTCGATGGCGTCCAACTGGGCGGCGGGCCACGGGTCGTCGCCGTCGCCGAGGTTGATGCACTCGAAGCCGTAGAACCGTGCGTTGCCGTCGGTGTCGTTGGCGGCGGGGCGGGGAAGCGCGGACTCGTTGACGACGGCCGAGAGGACGTCGCTGTCGCCCGTACCGGCGTGGTTGGCGCGGCCGTTGCCGACGAGGTGGACGACGCCGTCCTTGTCGATCACGCCGTGGCAGAGCGGACCGGGGAGCTCGTCGTAGCCGTCGTGGCAGAGCTCGACGGAGGAGGCGGTGCCGGAGGTGACGGTGTGGTGGACGATCACACCGTGGACGGGGCCCCAGGCGCCCTTGTGGTTGCGGTTGTGGTCGCGCCAGTCGTCAACTTCGTCTACCTGGACGCCTTCGGCGCGGAGGGCGGTGACGAATTGGGTGGCGGAGAGGGGAGTTGCCATGCGGGTTCACTCCAGGGGTGCGAATGAGGGCGCCCCGCACCGCCGAGGGGCGGTGCGGGGCGGGGAAACTGGTGTCAGGCGGGGACGGCGTAGGAGACGGTGACGGTCAGTTCGCCCTTCCACGGCTCGGTGCCGCTGATCTGGAGGCCGCGGGGAGGCGTGACCTCCCAGCCGAGCCCGTCGGCGGAGAGCTGCCCGACGACATTGAGGTCACCTCGCCAGTCGATTCCGGCGGTGAGTAGCGTGAATCGCTGGCCGCCGCCGAGGAGCAGGCCGCCTTCGGGAATTCGGACAGTGAACGGGCCGTCGAGCAGGCTGGTGACAGTGAACTTCTCGGTACGCGTCTCGATGGTCTTGATGGCACCGGTAAAGATGGAGCGGGTGGTCATGGGGATCTCCCTTTCGTTGGATGTGTCAGGCCAGCGCGAACCAGTACCGGGTGCCCAGTGCGACGGTTCCGGTGGCCCAGACGATGTCGGTGGGCAGCGCAGTGTTGGCCTTCGTGGGCGACATGACCGTGCGCGGGACGGTGCCGGGGCGGCCGAAGCGGCCCGGGACGTCGTAGCCGCCGTTGCCGGTCATGATCCGGGGGGCGTTGGCCGAGTTGGAGAAGTTGAGCAGCAGCGCGACGACGTAGATGCCGGGCTGGAGTGCTGCGGGGGCGTTCAGTGGGAGGAAGGTGGTCGCGCCACCGACGCTGTGCTCCTCCGGGTAGACCATGCTCAGGTCGGCGGTCTGGGCTATCCGCTTGCCCGAGGCGTTGTAGAGGCCCGCGAAGGAGCCTGCGCCGATGCCACCGGACGCACCGGAGTAACCGAGCGTGTGGACGCAGAGCTCCTTGACCGTGGCCGCCGAGCGTACGACCACGGCGTTGTAGTAGATACGGCCGCTGGCCGGAATGTCACCGGGCGCACTGTTCCTTGCGCTGCTGCCGTCTCCGAGCCCGGGGTCGAACGTCCAGGCCAGGAAGCCGAGATCGGCCGGTGCCCAGGCGTCGGAGCGCGCTGCACTGTCCACGTAGGACTTACGAGCCAGTTGCTCGGGCGCCGTCGGATCGGCCGTCGCGGACGGCACGGTGCTGAAGGTCTTGGCGCCGTCAACAGTCTGCGCTCCGGCGAGCAGCACGGCCCGCCCGGTGGGTTCCGCGCCCACGTCGGAGGCAGTGAGCTGCACGTCGCCGCCGTGGCCGTTGACGGACCGCACGCCCGCAGCGCGCTCGTCCAGCGTGACCGTGGTGCCGTCGGGCTTGCGGTAGGCCAGTGTGCCGCCGTTGGCGTAGAGCACGATGCCGTCCGTGGGCTTGCCGTTCGGCACGGCGGTGGCGTTCTTGATGCCGAGAACGGCCTGGCCGCCCGCGGCGTCGGTGACGGCGGCGCCGATCTGGACGTTGCCGGTGAACTGGGCGTCGGCGGTGGCCGTGAGCCGGCCGGACGGGTCGATGCGGACGCGGGTGGCGCCCGTCGTGTCCTGCACGTCGGCGCCGCGCGCGGTGAACGTACCGGTCACCGCCAGCGGACCGGCGACCGTGCCGCCGGCGGCCGGGAGGGCGCCCACGTCCTCGGCGCCGAGGCGGATGTCGGTCTCCGAGCGGCCGTTGACGGAGCGCACGGGGCCCGCGGGACCGACCGGTCCGGGCGGTCCGGGCGGGCCCGGGAGGCCGGCCACGGCGACGTAATCGGGCGTGTGGGGATCGGTGGGTGCGATCTCGGCGAGATCGGCCTTCGGCTGTGCAGCCGGCAGCAGGATCTTGTACGGGGCGCGCCCCGTCACCCCGGACAGCTTCTCGGTGACGGTGTAGGCCCAGTTCTGCGGGTTCATGCCGGGCGTGTCCGTGGCGGGCAGCGTGACGGACATCCGCCCGTCGGCGTCGAGCGCGCCGGTGACGGGGCCGCCGAGCATGACGTCGCTCGCGCTGTGGGTCAGCAGCGGGGGCGGCTCGAAGACGACGCTGCCGGTGAGGGCGTTGCCGTCCGGGGAGAGATAGCGGGCGGTCACAGTGACCGTGGGGATGGCACTGGGGAGCACGAAAGACGCCTTCCTGTTGTGCGGATGAAGGAGGAGCGGGTCAGGAGAGAACGCCGTAGAGGGCGCGCGGAGAGCAGGCCACGCTGCTGTTGCTGCCGACCGCGCGGGCCTGCACCTTGAAGGTGATGTGGCTGTCGTAGTCCGCACCGATGAGATCGGTGAACTCCAGCGTGCCCTTCGAAGTCGGCCCGACCTGGCGGTCGTTGACCAGCAGCCGGATCTCGCCGCCCAGCGTCGCGGCGATCAGGCAGTAGAGCTTGGGGTGCTGGACGATGGCGTTGCCGTTGTACAGGGTCGTCCAGCCGGTGGAACTGGTGGACTCCCACCTGTCGGTGTTCTCCGGGGTGGGCAGCGGGTACGGGATGAACGGCTTGGCCAGGCCGAAGTTCCTGGAGTCCTCCGCGAAGATGATGTTGCCGTTGCGGTCCCACATGCGGATGGGCTGGACGGGCAGGTCCTGGGCATCGCCCGTCCACACGCTGAAGGCCAGTGAACCGTCGTCGCGCCGGAGGACGACACCTTGCTGGAACTGGTTACCTGGCCGGTCGGGGTAGACCCGGCCGACGTAGGCGAGGTCCTTGCCATCGGGGGTGCGTACCGTCAGCGACCCGCCGTCGCCGATGACGACCCGGCCGCCCTGGATCTCGTCCATCCGGGGACGGGTGTTGGCGCTGCCCATGAGGGCGCGTACCTGGCGCTCCAAGTCGCGGATGCGGTCGAGGAGATCGAGGGGTATGGCAGCCATCAGATTCCTTCCAGATAGAGCTTGGCGGTCTCGGCCTTTGCGCGTTCCGGAGGCGACACGGTCATGCCCACCACCCGGAAGCGGGCGCTGAGCCCTTCCGGGTGCCACAGGTCGGTGATGCGCAGCCTGACCGTGGCGCCGATGAGGGCCGGGGTCATCCGCCCGTCCAGCCGGATGGTGGCCTCCGGGATGAGCTGGGGGCGGCGGGAGCGGTCGAGTTCGGCCCGGGCGAGGCTGTTCAGGGTCGCCCGGTCGCTGACGGAGCTGTGGTCGGAGGTCCCTTCGAGCCGGGGCCAGCCGGCGTCCAGGTCGGCGATCGCCGTCTTCTTCTCGGACATCGTCGGGACGGAGTCCGCAGCCTGATTGCGGTTGGCCGAATCCCCGCGCGCGACCCAGATGTTGGCCTGCAGGGTCGCGTCACTGGGCAGGGAGTAGGACAGCAGTGGCCCGGGTCGGTCGAGCACGATGTCCTGCGTGCCGACGCGGATCTGCGAGTGGCCGAGCTG
Source organism: Streptomyces sp. AM25 (assembly GCF_058146165.1). Taxonomy (NCBI): domain Bacteria; kingdom Bacillati; phylum Actinomycetota; class Actinomycetes; order Kitasatosporales; family Streptomycetaceae; genus Streptomyces; species Streptomyces sp. AM25. The sequence goes on from NZ_JBKIWN010000016.1 coordinate 147,711, forward strand.
GAGCCGCTTGACGCGCCGGGCGGTGACGGGGTCGCGGTAGCAGTGGATCCGCCACTCGAAGCCGTCCTGGTGGGCGGCGAGGCCGTCCAGGATCTCGCGGACACGGGCGACGTCCGTGTAGGCGTAGTTCTGGCTGCGGGTGACGCCCGAGATCTCGGTCCCGTACTCGATGCCGATGTCGCCGCCGGGCTGGGCCTGGATGTGGTCGACGAGCGTGCGGACGATGTCGAACTGGTCGACCGGTTCCTTGGCTTCGAGGCTGTTCGACAGGATCCGGTGGTCCAAGTACGAGTCGAAGGTGCCCGCCTGGATCTCGGCCGCCATCCGGCCCTGTTCGTCACCGGACGGTGTGCAGGTCCACAGGATGCCGCCCCACCAGATCTCGCCGCCGCGCTCCAGCCAGACCGCCGTGCGGCCGGGCTGGAGCGCGGTGCGGGCCCGCTGGGCGAGCGCCTGGTCGGGGAGGGGGACCGTGGCGCGCAGCGAACCGGCCTTGCCGATGTAGTCGTCGAACTCGACGCCTGTCAGTGGCAGGCTGTCGACGATCTGGTCGGTGCGCAGGTCGCAGAAGAGTGCTCGGTAGGCGGGCTGGACGGCCGTGATCACTGGGAGGCCTCGTAGCTGCCCCACACGGTGTACCACTGGCCGTCGGAGGCAGTCTCCGGGAAGTTGCCGTCGGCCCAATCGGGGGCGGCCTCGCCGGTGTACTTGCTCGTCGTCCAGCCGCACGCGGCGCCGTTTGCGTGGCGGGTGGTGTCGAGGAAGCAACTTCCCGTGTAGTAGCCCTTGGTGAGGCGGGATCGGAGAAGGCCGTTGATGGCGGGGCCGGTCGGGCGGACCGGCAGGGAGAGCCACCAGTTGCCGTTCGTGTCGGCCCACTTCGTGCTCGAACCGATCTTCAGCGTCGCGGTGAAGTGGACGATCGCACCGTCGTGCAGATACCGGCCGTACAGCGATCCGTTTCCGATAACCGGCTTCGGTCCGTTGTCCGCGCCCCACTCGGGCGTGTAGTCCTGCCAGCGCGGCCGCGGCTCCGGGTACACCTTCCACTGCGCACCGTCCCAGCGCTCCAGGCCCGTACCGGTGTCGCGGTACTGGCCGGGGTAGGCGCCGGGGAAGTTCAGGCCCCAGCCGCGCGGGATGATGCCGCCGACGGAGACGGTGGCGCGGCGGCGGTCGCGGACGGCGGTGTCCCAGTCGATGCCGCCCTTGCCGGCGGAGGCGCCGGCGGGCACGGTCACTTCGGCCAGGGCGAGGGCGCCGGCGGGCGTCGAGGGCGCGGCCGGGTTGGCGGCGGGAACGCCCTGGACGATCTCGATGACGGCCTCGGTGCGGTTCGAGGCGTCCTGCTGGGCGTCGTAGACGCGCACGACGACGAGGTCGACGCGCGGGTTGCTCGCGTCGCCGTCGGTGAAGACGAGCGGGACGTAGTCGGTGACGGTCACCGGGTAGGCGCCGGCCTGCTCGGTGCTCTGGACGACGGCGCGGCCCGGTGCGATCTTGCCGGTCATGCCCGCCTGGTCGCCGAAGACGTACAGGCCGTCCATGACGTACTTGCCGTACTGGGAACCGGGGATCACACCGTCGCGCGAGGCCAGCACGCCGGACGGGGTCATGGTGCCGAGCGGGGCGAGCCGGGTGTCGACGCGGGACTGACCGCCGCCTGCGTCGGTGCGGTTGAGCAGCCATGCGCTGCGGACGCTGTTCATCTCGTCCTCCGAGAAGTGGGTGGTAAGGGGCTGAGAAGGGGGGTGCTGTCACCAGTGGGCGTCGCGCCAGCGGACGGTCACCGAGGCGTGTGATGCGTCCGAGGCGGGGCCCGCGCGGAAGGCGAGCGAGGTGACGCCGGGCTCCAGTTGGAAGAGCTGCTCCGGGGTGGAGCGGGCGGTGGCGGTGTAGAGCCGGGAGGCGGTGCCGTTGAGGGTGACGGTGCCTGCCGTGGTGTCGACGGTCAGCACGTCGGACTCGGCGAGCCGGATGTCGTATTCGAGCTGCTGACCGTCGCTGAGCCGGGTGAGGGCCGGCGTCTCGACCGGCCCCCGGAACTCGATCACGGGACTCACCGGTGCGTCACCCGTGTTGACGGCGGTGATCGTGCCGGTGCTGCCGGGCGTGCCCCACTCCAGGGGCCATTCCAGGCCGCTGCCCGGCTCCCACAGCAGTCCGGGCTCGGGTGTGGGGAGGGCGGTCCGGCCGCGCTGCTCGGTGATGCCGAGGCGACGCGGGTCGGTGCACAGCCACTGGATCGACACCGAGGCGATGCCGTGGGTGACGTATGTGCGGTCGGTCGTTGCTGCGCGGCGGTCGACGCGCGCCCGGCAGGCGAGCGTCTGACCGTGCAGTCGTACGGCAAGCCACCGTTCGCCGCTGTTGATGCCCGTGGCGGCGCGGAAGGCCTGGGCGACGGCCTGTGCCTGGTCCGGGCGGTCGGGCAGCAGCCAGACGGTCGCGGAGACCGTCCGCGGCTTCGCCCACTGGGCGCCGGGCCAGGAGCCGTGCTGGCCGGGCTTGGGCACGTCGGCCGAGTCGAGCTCCGGCAGGTCGTCCCAGCCGGTCAGGCCCTTGGCGTCGATCTGGTAGGGCGTGCCGGGGCCGAAAAGAAGCCCGGCCCACTGGACCTGCCCGTCTTGGGTGATCAGTGAGCCGGGGGGTTCGATGGCGGTGTTCATGTCTACCGGGGGCATGGGGAGTTGGCCCTCACCTTCTCGTCTGTTGTGTCTGTGCGAGGAAGAGCAGGTCCGCGGCGATGCCGCGGGAGCCGCGGCCTTCGGGCTCGTAGTAGTGGTCGATGCGCGGGACCGTTGTCGTCGTGGTGGCGGTGGCCCGGGCGGCCTGGGCCGTCTGCGCGAGCAGCCGGTCGAGCTTGGACAGCGGCAGCACGGCCTCGGCCTCGCCGGCCTCGGCGAGGATGACGGGGACACCGCCGTTGCGGGGCGAGACGACTCCGCCCTGGGCGAGCATCGGGATCTTCGGCAGGTGGATGCCGAACTTCTTGCCGAGGATGTTGACGCTGATGCTGTTGAGGCCGTCGATGACCCAGTTGGCGAAGCCGATGAGCCCGCTGATGGGCCCCTCGACGACACCGGCGACCGTCTGGAAGGCGGTCTGGAGGAAGCCGCCCATGCCGTGCAGGGCCTTCACCATGGCGGAGCTGACCTTGCGGAAACCGCCGGGGATCTTCTCGGCGACCCATTTGGCCACGGGTTTGACGACGTTGAAGACGCCCTTCCAGAAGCCGGTGACGACGGTGAGGTAGGCCGTGACGACGGGCACGATGACGGTCAGTGCGGCGCCGATCAGTTGGCTGACGGTGTCGAAGACCTGCTCCATGAGCTGCTGACCGAGCTCGGAGTTCAGGGCGAACTCGATGAGCTGCTCGGCGAACGGGGCGAGCAGGGTGATGAGGAGGACGAAGGGGTTCGCCTTCATCACCAGATTGACGACGTTCATGACGCCGCCGGCGATTTTGAGGCTGCCGCCGAGTTTCCCGGCGAAGGCGCCTGCCTTGCCGGCGCCCTTGCCGAGCAGGGTGAGGGACTTGGCGGTGGTGTCGGACTGCCGCTTGACGTTCTTGAGCAGGCGGGCGGACTGCTGGGAGCCGGTCTTGGTCCTCAGCAGGCCGGAGTTGGCGGTGCCTGCTTGCTTGCCGAGTGCTTGTGCGGCGCGGCCTGCGGTGGTGGCGCCGGTCCCGAACTGCTTGATCTGCGGGCCGGATTGGGCTGATGACTGCTTGATGCGGTCGAGGACGCGGGAGGCGGTGGCGATGGCACGCTGACCGGTCTGTACGGACCGGGCGGCCTGGCCGAGGGCGGAGCCGAAGTTGCGGAACGCACCGGCCGAGTCGGCGAGGGGATTACGGGCACGGGGGAGAGCTGTGGCGGCGGGCACGTGGCTCACCCACGGGCCTTGGCCAGGAACATCAGGGACCGGGCGGTGTCCTGGGGGCTGCTGGCCCGGGTGGCGTAGTAGTTCTCGATGTGGAACCCGGCACCGGCGGACTGCCGGGCACCGACTCGGGCTCCGGCGAGGCGCGCTTCAATGGCGGTACGCGTCAGCAGCCGGTCGAGCTTGGACAGCGGCATGACGGCCTCGGACTCCCCGGCCTCGGCGACGATCGCCGGAACACCGCCGCTGCGCGGCGCGACGATGCCGCCCTCGGCGAGCATGGGGATGGACGGGATGTGCACGCCGAACGTCTTGCCGCCGACGAAGGGCACCCATCCCGGGATGGTGACGCTGATGCCGTTGAGGGCGCCGATGGCGCTGTTGATGAGGCTGATGACCCCGTTGATCGGAGCCTTGACGGCCCACAGGATGCCGTTGAAGACGGATCCGGCAAAGGAGGAGAGCCCGCCCCAGGCGCTGGAGAGCGCGCTGCTGACCGTGTGGAAGGCGTCGGGGATGGCGGAGCCGATCCAGAGCGCGATCGGGAGGATCGCGGCCTTGATGCCGTTCCACACCTTGGAGATGAGGGCTCCGGTGGACTTCATCAGCGGCCCGATGGCCTTCATGACGGTGTTGACGACCTTGCCGATGACGTCGAAGGCCACCTTCATGATCTTCTGCATCGCCTTCGAACGGGACGCCATCTCGACGACCTTCTCGATGAGCGGCGCGAGCAGCCCGAGCAACATCCCGATGACGTTGCCCTTCATGGACTTGTTGAGCCCCTTGACCCCGCCGTCGGCCTTCTTGAGCCCACCCTGGAACTTCGCCATGGCGGGGCCGCCCTTGCCGGCCTCCTTGCCGACCTTGGCCACGGACTTGGCCGCCTGGTCGGCGGCGGTCTTCATGCCCTTGAGCTCACGGGTGGACTGCTGGGCGGACCCGCGGATCTTCCCGATGCCGGTGTTCGCCGTCCCGGCCTGTCGGCCGAGGAGCCCCGCCGCCTTTCCGGCGGCGTCGACTTTGCTTCTGAAATCCCGGGCGGCGCCACCGGCGCGGCCGAGGGATTGAACTAGAGACATGCTTAAGACCCTCCGGCCAGTGCGGTGCTGAGTCGTTTGACTTCACGTTCGATCTTGGTGATCTGTCCGCTTTCGTCTTCGCGGAACTTCTTGTGGCCCGCCTTCTTCGAACTGTCCGAAGCTTCGATCCTTTGCAGTTCCTTCTGCTGCTTGTCGATGTCGCGCTGAAATTTCTGGAGCTTCCCGGAAACCTTGCGAATTTGCTTCTCGAGATACTTGTCGCCGCCGCTCATTGCGTTCGCTCTGCGCAGCGTGCCGAGCTCCCCGAGTTTCTTGTCGAATTGACCGATCCGCTTGGTTATCAGCTTCTCTGCCGAGTCGGCTTTCGCCTTGTCGTCTCTGGCGTGCGGCCAAGTAACTTTCTGGCGGCCGAGGACGGTGATCCCTTTTTCGTCGATTTTGATGCCCGTGAAGTCGGCTTTGACTGCCGTCGCGCCAGTGGCCAGCAAGCCGACAGCCAACTTCAGGTGATCGATGCCGACGCTGAGGCCGTTGATTTTTGCTTTTACCTGGTCCCCGTCCTCCTTGGAGAAGTACAGGCGGCCCAGGTCGTTCAGCCAGCTCGGGATTGCATCCCCTGGCGAGGGTATGGTGGGGTCCTTGGACACGTTGAATCCCTCTGTCGCGATCTGAATCGTCGTTAGGTCTGGACGGGGTGCGGTGTACGATGAACTCCGCTCATTTAGGAGCAGGACAGGGGGTAGTCGTGACTGTTATTTGCATCATCGGGCTGGGATTGCTCTGCCCGATTCCATTCGTCGTTGCTTTTATTGTTGTCCCGCGGCGGCGCAGTAAGAGGTTAATGCGGGTGGGGGTGAAGGTTCCCGGCGTCTGCGTCAGAATTTCATGGGACGAGAACTCTTCGATATCGACGATCGAGTATTCCGCTGTTGGTGGCCGGAAGTTTCTGCACACCACGGGCCCGAATTACTCCATGCCAATCGATCCCGGTGATGTCGTTGACATCGTTTACGATCCGGACAAGCCGCATGTGGCGCAACTGGAAAAGTGGCTCGATGGAGAGCCTGGGCATCGCTTTGTCAAGCGGGTGGTCCTCGCGATCGAGGGCATCTTCCTGATCCCGCAGCTGCTTTGGGTGTACGTGATTTTTTACAACCTCATGTGAGCGGCGCTGTCGCGAGATTCGAGCCGCCTGTCTTGGAGATTTTCCCGTGGTCGGATGGTTTATTTACGGGTTCATGTGGTTGTTCATCTTCGGTGGTCTGGTCCTTCCCTTCGGGCTTCGCCCATTGCTGATAGACCGCCGCCTCCGCTCTGCGGGTGTGAAGGTGAAGGCGGAGTGCACGGGCGGATACTGGTCGGAGGACCGCGTCTCGGAGCATTTTGAGTTTCAGACCGGAGAGGGGCGGCATGTGCTGTACAGGTCCCCTCTGCGTGGCAGTCGCGTGGCCGGCAACGGCGAAGTGGTGGATCTTGTGTACGATCCGCGGAACCCCAAGCGGGCCCGGACCGAACGTGAGCTCGCGAGGAAGTCCGAGGCGTGGCGGAACCTTTGGGGCGGCATCGGGCTGCTGGTCGCCATGCATGCGTTCTTCTACAAGATCTTCATTTAGCCGTTGCTCGTCGGCTCGGCGATATTGGTGCTGTGGCCTGGAATCAGGAAAAGAACCGCGCAAGCTCACCTGGCGTTGGGAGACCAACTGGAGCGGGACCTTCTCCGCTCCCGGGCTCGGCAAGGGCCGGTTCCTCGGAAACCGCAGCGGACGGCCTCGGCACCGGCTCCGGATAGTCCAGCGGCTCGCCGTCCTCGCCACTGTTGACCGTCGCCGTCATCCAGTTGGCGACAGCCAAGTGGTCAACTGCCGCTGCCAGCAAGTGCGTCCCCGCATCCCACTCCACGGCCTCGCCGTGGAGGTCCCGGTTCACCGCACTGTCCCGCGGCATGTGCTTGACCAGCACCGTCAGTCGCCGCGAAGACAGCGACCCCCGGTGCCAGTCCAGCAGATCCACGCCAAAGTGCCGCAGCAGATCGGCTTCGAGAGCCTCGGCGTGTTCTTCTACGAACGCGTCGAGGCTCAGTCTTCCCCCAGGCCGAGCCCGGTCTCCTTGCCGTACGCCTCCAGGATCGCGGCGATGTCCTGCATCGTCACGTCGTGCTCGACGAAGCGCGCGAACTGCTCCTTGCCCAGCAGCAGGCCCAGCAGCCCGTCCACGTCGTTGTCGTCGAGCTCGCGCAGGGCGCGCGCCGTGCGATGGCCGATCTCCGTGGGGAGTTCGAAGGTGTCGTCGTCCAGCGAGAAGGACCACGAACGGCCGTGGGCCTCCAAGCGCTGGGCGCGGGCCGCGTTGACGTCGAAAGCGGGCATGGAATGCTCCTTGAGGTGAGAGGGGAAATGGGGCGCCGCCCTTCCCCGAACCGGGGAAGGGCGGCGCCCCGGTTCGGGGAAGGTGGGGGCGATTACTTGCCGGCCGGCGCCGTCGCCGGCGCGAACGCCTTGTCCTTCATCAGCCACGTCGCCAGCGGCGCACCCGGCTTCGGCGCCATCGCCGCGAAGGTGACGCCCAGCTTGACCGCGCCCTTGCGGTTGAGGTCCATGTCGTCGCTGACGGTCACCAGACCGCGCGGCACCACGAAGCGGTATCGGACGTCCGCACCGTCGCTGAACTCGACGCCCAGCGCGCGCTCGTCCTCGCCCTGGTCGCTGTGGATCTCGTACTTGAACAGGCCCGAGTTCGGCGCCGTCTCGACGACCTCGCCGCCGCCGAAGAAGAACGGCAGCGTGTCCTCGTTCAGCTGCAGCATGCCGAACTTCAGGGTCAGTTCGCGCTCGGTGTAGATCGTGCGGGCGGGGGTGAGCGACTGCCAGGTGTCGATGTTGGCGGTCTTGCCCTTGCGGCCGAACTTCACGCCGTCGGTGCTCGTGTAACCCAGGTCGTGCCAGGCGGCGCCCCACTCGGTGGTGGTGTCGGCGGGGGCGTCGGTGCCGACCTTGGCGATCAGGATGCGGCCGGTGCCGGCAACGCGGATCTCGCTCGGGTTCATTCCGGACATGAGAACTCCTAGGAGGGAGGAAAAGAGGGAGGAAAAAGGCTTGGGAGAAAGCGGCGGGTCACGCCGGGCGGAGGGAGAAGCGCACCGTCGTGAGATAGCGGTTGCCCGCGGGCCGGTTGTAGTCCGGCAGCCAGCGCACGGCCTCCGTCTCGACCACGTCGGTCACGACGGCCGTGCCGTGGACGGTGCCGCGGAGCTGGAGCAGCGCGGCGCGCATGGCGAGGGAGACGGCGTGCGCGGTGGTCTTGTCGGGGCCGTACACCTCCAACTCCACGAGCGGCGTGTCGAGATGAAGGTCGTCCACCCACGCACCGCCGGTCCGGGAGACCAGCACGACCTTCTGCGTACCGTCGAATCCGCTCGGCGGACGGTTGTCGACCACGACGCCCGCGAGCTCCGGCCGGTACTTGAGGTTGTCGACGATGAGGCGTTCCACATCGGGGAACGACAGCAGGGCCTCGCTCATCGCCGTCACCGCGGCCAGTAGTTGGCCTGGACCTCGGCGTAGGTGAGGGTGGGGTCGACGTCGCCGTTGATGATCTCGATGGTCCACACGACGTGGTTGCCGGGGTCGCAGACGGCGCCCGCGCGGGTCTGGGTGATGTAGGTGTTGCCCGTAGTGCCGAGGTGCTCCTCGATCGGGCCTTCCTTGACGACCTCGCCCTTGGCGCTGAGCTCGTTGAAGCGGGTCTGGACGGTCAGGCCCGGGGCGACGCCCTTGAGGGTCGCGGCAGCGGTGGCGATGTAGTCGGAGTTGCCGGTGATGAAGGCGGGGTCGGCCTTGTCGGGGTGCTGGTTGCCGCCGTCGGAGTACTCGTCGATGAACGGGATCGCGGTGACCGTGTTCCGCTTCAGGACGAGATCCGCCTTGCGGGCGAGGCTGACGCGCTTGGGGGCGTCGTCGCCCTTGTCGACGAGTTCGGCGATCAGTTCGGCCGCTGCCTGCTCGTGTTTGGCGTAATACGTCGGGAACGCGCTGACCTGGACGGCCTGGGCCACCTGGTAGAGCTGCGTTGAGTTGAGGTAATCGGCGCCGAACTTTCCGGGGCAGATGTTCTTCATCTCGGAGAAGAACTTCCAGGACGTCCAGTGCGGATCGAGTCGCTGGGCGCGGGTGCCCCACCAGTCCTGCTGCTGGAACATACCGATGCTGGTCGCGTCACCGTGGTCGAGGTTGCGCATTCCCGACTCCTGGAGCGCGGTGGCAACACCGACGACCGCACCGCGGTGACCGAGACCTGCCTTGAGCGCCTCTTCCAGGATTGCCTGGGCGTTGCTCCGCTGGTCGGCGTCGAAGCTCCACGGCTGCTGGGTGTACGTGAGCTTGTACGGCAGCAGGTCACTGACCGAAACCATGCTGATTTCCTTTCAAAGGGAATACGGGAAAGGGGTGTCCCGGCATGCATTGCATGCCGGGACACCCCTGATGCTCAGCGAGCGCCAAGACTTATCGCGGCCAGTAGTTGGCCTGGACCTCGGCGTAGGTCAGGGTCGGGTCGACATCGCCGTTGATGATCTCGATGGTCCAGACGACACGGTTGCCCGGGCCGCAGACGGCACCGGCGCGGGTCTGGGTGATGTAGGTGTTGCCACCGGTGCCCAGGTGCTCCTCGATCGGGCCCTCCTTCGCGATCTCGCCCTTGGCGTTGATCTCGTTGAAGCGGGTCTGGATCGTCAGGCCGGGCTTGACGTCCTTGAGGGTCGCCGCGGCGGTGGCGATGTAGTCCGAGTTGCTGGAGATGAAGGCCGGGCCGCCCTTGTCGGGGTGCTGGTCGCCGCCGTCGGAGTACTCGTCGATGAACGGAATCTGCGTAACGGTGTTCCGCTTCAGAACGAGCTCGGTCTTACGGGCAAGGCTGACGCGCTTCGGCATGTCAATGTCCTCGGTGTAGTTGGGGTGGCCGTATCCGTAGATGCGGGAAGAGTTTCGGCTGATGTGGCGGCGGTAAACACCGTCGCCGTTGGAGGAGCCGTCGGTGTTGGTGTTTCCGCCGATGGTGGTGATGGTGTCGTCGTCGAAAGACTCGACGACCTCGACGTGGTCCTGTCCTTCGGTTCCGTAGAACACGATCGCGCCGACGGAAGGCGTCCTGCTCCACAGGCGGCGATCGTTGAACCAGCTCACGCCGTTCGGGCAGTAGGCGAACTTCGGAATGATGTCGTCGTTGCCCGACTTGTAGGCGCAGTACGAGATGAACATCGCGCACCAAGGCTCGTTGTTCATCGGGTACCAGCGGCCGAACATGTTGTCGTTGTTCGGCCCTTCCTTGTATCCGATGTGCTTGGCGGCCTCGTCGAGCATTGCCTTAGCTGTATTGGCCATTTTTAAATGTGCCCTCCATCGGGGGCTGAAGTGATGGGAGTTCGGCACGCTGTCGCGTGCAGGCGGTCGAGCCGCGCAGTCGTCTCCGGTCGGCCATTGCGGCCCGTCGCTGTCGACGGCACCGCCGTGCAGGTGGCCCGGCGTACTGGCCGGCTCAACGCCAAGCGGCGGACTCCGTACCCGAGTTGTGGGCACAGCTCCGCCGCTGCATCTATTGTGAACGAGATCGCGCGCGAGCGCAACAAGAAGTTGCGGGGCCGATCGAACGGGGTCGGTCAGTACCCCAGCCGCAGCACCGCCTCGCGGATCTCCGCGATCTCCGCCTCGACGTCCCGGTACCAGTCCGTCACCTTGCGCCCCGGCTCCAGCTCCACGCGCCCCGCGTCCAGCTCCCGGAGCCGGTCCCCGATCGTGTGGAGGCGGACTTCGAGGGCGAACTTGCCCTGGGCCGTGGGGCCCGCCCAGGCGAGTTCGTTCGCGGCGGCGGCGACCGCGGCGTGGGCGCGGTCACGGATGGGGGCGAGCTTGTCGCGGAGTTCGACCATGTTCAGGTAGAGGTCGTGGAACGAGCTCATGAGGCCGGCCATCTCCTCCATGGTCTGCGCGCAGGAGGAGACGTACTCGGCGAAGTGCTCTGCTGCTTCGGTCAGTTCGAGGAGGTCGGCATCGGCCGTCCGGTCGCCGTGCCAGGCGCGCCGGGTCTCCACGAAGGAGGCCATGTCCTCCTCGATCTCGTCCCACGCCTCCCGGTGGCAGGCGAGCCGGGCCCGTGCGGACTTGGCCGGGAGGCCGTCCCCCTGGTCGAGCAGTTCCTCGATCATGGCGTAGGCGTCGCGGAGTTTGCCGAAGACGTCCGCGATGCCCGCGTGTGTCTCGTCGGCGATGCGGAGGACTTCCGCCAGATCGCTGCGCGCCTCGGCGACGGCCGCTTCGTATTCCTGCGCGCGCCGTACCCGTCTGCGTCCCCACATGGTGAACTCCCACCCCGTTGCCGTTCCGGTCCCTTTGGACCCTCCTTTTCATGATCACGTGCGTGTTACGTTTTGCGTAGAAGTGGGGCCGACTGCGGCCCGTGTCCGGAAACGACGAAACGACGTAACGACGAAGGGCTCGCGCCGTGACCACGCCCAACACCCCTGCTGTGATCACCCTGACCAAGGCGGACGGGGCGGCCGACCTGGACGGCGTGACGAAGATGGGTGTCGGCGCCTCGTGGGACACCACGGCCGGCCTCGGCGGCGGGCTGATGGGCGCGCTGCGGAAGGCCCGTGGCACCGATCTGGACGCGATCGCGATCCTCATGAGCGGCGACGACCCGGTCCGGTTCGCCGGTCTGGACGTGACCGACCCGCTGAAGAACGGTGGGATCACGCACTCCGGCGACAACCGGACGGGCCGCGGCGACGGCGACGACGAGCTCATCGAGGTCACCTTCGACAAGGTCCCGCCCCAGGTGACCTCCATCGTGTTCGTGTGCGCCGCCTTCAAGAAGGGCAGCGACTTCCAGCACGCCGCCAACATCTCCTTCAAGATCTACGACAGCACCGGCGGCAGCACGGCGCAGGTCGCCGACATCTGGCCGTCGCTGCTCGGCGCCGGCAACGCCATCGCCGTCGCGAAGGCGTACCGGGTCGGCGCCTCCTGGAAACTGGAGGTCGTCAACGAGCGCGGCACCGTCCAGCAGGGCGACCGGGACAGCCTGCTCCGCTTCGCGATGGGAAAGTAGCGCCGCCTCGCGAACTTCCGGCCGACTGCCGGTCTGGCGACGGAGTGTCAGACCCTCGGGATAGATTAAGTGGGCGATCGCACACACTCCCGGGTATCCCGTACAGATACCCCGGAGGCGTCTTGGCGGGGGCAAATCAGTCGGTGGACGGCACCTGGGGGTGGCATGAGCGAGCAGTTCGGGATGTGCGGAGGAACCACTCAGTGAGCATGCGCAGCGAGCAGCTCGCGGATGTCGTGGCTGCCACGGTGGAAGTGGCCGCCGAGTCCGGGCAGGCCGGGGCCTTCACCGGTGAGGTCGCCAAGGCGCTGACCTCGGTCGTGGAGAAGCTCGCCGGGAAGGCCTTCGATGCCGCCGAGGTCCAGGGCTTCGTCAGCGGGTGGCAGGAGGCGGTCGAGGTCATGCAGGAGAAGCGCACCGGCGCGGCCGGTGCGCAGGTGTACCGGATGCCGTCGTGGGGCGCGCTGGAGAGCGGGCCCGCCGGGAAGGGCGACGAGTAGTCAGCCGTGCCGCTGCAGCAGGGCCTCGCGCACTGCGGCGGCGCCGCGTCTGGTGGCCGCGACGGCGGCCGATACGTCGTACGGGGCCGGTGACGGGGCGGCCGTGGAGGGTGCCGGGACCGGGACCGGGACCGGGACCGGGATCCGCCGGGTCCGCTCGGGCAGTGGATCCGGCATCTTCCGCAGCAGCCGGTCCCGCGTGATCTCGACGGGGGAGTGGATACGGTCCGGCAGCCCGGACGTCAGCGCCTCGCGCAGCTCCTGCAACGTGGCGCCGCGCACCAGCCATTCGCCTGCCAGCGGGGCGAGGCGGCGCACCTCCCGGCTGTTGAGCGCGAGTCGGCGTTCGCCGTGCACGGCGGCGGCCAGCGCCTCGGCGCCGCGGGTGGCGAGCGGGTGGGAGGTGTTCTCCCCGGTGTTGATGTGTGGGGAACGGCCGACGGACCGGGCACCCGGCTCACCGACCGCCGGTTTCGGGGTGGTCGGCGGCTGGCCCGTATCCCTTACGGCGATGGCCTGTTCAGCGGTCAACGGCACGTTGGAGACGAGCTGCGACCGCGACCACCGGCCGGCTCCGTCCTGACGGCGCCAGTCGTGCAGGTACCCCTCGCCCGCCAACTCCCGCTTCGCGCACAGGAATGCGGTCTTCTTGATCCCGGCCCGCTTCGCGGACTCGTACAGCGGTTCGTTCGCGCCTTCGGGGAGCGACAGCTGCCAGAGCAGGAGCCGGACGGCGTCCGAGGAGAGGCGCGGATGGCGGATGATCTCGTTCGGTACTTGGGAGAAGAAGCGGGCAGGGGCGATAACATGCCGGAGCATCCCAGGGAACCTCTGATTCCTTGTGGGTGAAGACCCTCGCGCCGGGTGCAACCGGTGCGGGGGTCGTTTTGTTGTTGGCACCGTAGCGCACGGGGCGTGACTGGCGGTCAATTATTGCAAGTTGAGCTCTGACTGATGTAGGAGAGCCCCCATGATGGGTTTCATCAGTGGTTCCAGGACAGCGTCCGGCGTGAGGTCCTCTTGACGGTACAACCGCCCACGACCGAAGTTCGTGCAAGCTGGCGCAACCCACTCGGCGCAGGCGGGTTCGTGGCACTACGGTTCATCGCCAAGGGCGACAAGTCAGGGGTCAACGGCTCGCCGTCGGTCTTCGTTGACGAGGAGACGTCCGACTTCGTCCTGCAGGGTTGGAAGGCCGACGAGCGGACGGAGGCCGACGTCTTGAGCGTGGGCCCCATTCCTGCTGACGAGGCAGTGATCCGGATTCCGGCTCGCATGGTGCGGGCGTTGAGGGAGGCATGTGATGTCGCAGAGCGTGGAGAGCTTCGCTGAGCTTCTGGACGCCACCCGCACTTCCGCGCTCCACCTGGAGACGCGCGACTTCTACGGGGTCGAGGGCGAAGCTGCGGACTTCGCCACGTGGAAGGAGACCGGCGCCTTCGACGCCGATCCTGACTCCGAGTACTGGCGGCCTTGGTCCGAGCTGGTGCGGGAAGCCGTCGCCCGCGGGGTCGACATGCGCAGGGCTCGCGTTTTCTCTGCCCCGCCGAGCGACTACATCCGGTTCGAACACGCAACGACCATCGTGAATGTCGCTGCTGGGGAACAAGTTCGCTGGCTGCCCCGCCGCGAAGCCTCGGACCTTCGTCTGCCGGGCAACGGCTTCTGGCTCTTCGACAACCGGCCTGCGCAGTTCAACGTCTTCGCAAGCGACGGACGTTGGGAGCACGCCGACTTCTTGGAGGGGCCTTCCGTCGTCAAGTTCTGCGCCGCAGCTTTCGAGTCCGTGTGGAGCAGAGCGAAGGATCACGCTGACTTCATCATCTAGAGCCACACGGAGACGACAAGCCCATGCCCTCGCCGTTCGCCAGCGCGCAGGCAGCCCGTGAGGCCGTGGCCCAGCGACTTGCCGAGATCAGGAAGGACGCCGGGCTCACAGGGCAGGAGTTGGCGGCACTCTGTGGTTGGCACCCTGCCAAGTCTTCCCGTATCGCCAACGGGAAGACTTGGCCTTCTGACGCGGACATCCGTCTCTGGTGTGCAGCCTGTCGAGCGGAAGACCAGATTGGCGACCTCATCGCCGCTTCCCGCACCGCGGAGTCCATGTATGTGGAGTGGAAGCGGGTGCACCGCACAGGCATGCGCAAATCGCAGGACGATGTGCTGCCACTGTACGAACGGACGCGCGTATGCCGTGTCTACGCCTCCAACGTCATTGCGGGGTTCTTCCAGACCGAGGCGTACGCGCGGGCACTGATGTCGGCCATCACCGACTTTCAGGGGACACCTGATGATGTGGACGACGCCGTGGCTGCGAGGCTGGCCCGCTCTCGCCTGCTCGTGGAGGGCGATCACCGATTCTCGGTGCTGATCGAGGAGTGGGTCCTGCGAGCGCGTGTCGGTGATGCCCCAACGATGGCCGGTCAGCTCGGCCACCTGCTGACGGTGATGCCGATGCCGTCGGTGTCACTGGGGGTCATCCCTCTCACGGCCGCGCGCCGGGTGTGGCCGCTGGAGGCGTTCTACATGTTCGACGATGGGCTCGTCTCTGTCGAGACGCTGTCCGCCTTCGTCAACATCACGTCGCCCGGAGAGATCGCGGTCTACAGCAAGGCCTTTGCGCAACTGCAAGAGACGGCCGTCTATGGCGCGCAGGCGCGTGCATGCATCACCAGGGCCATCGACTCCCTCGAGTGAATCCCTGCAATCGCTTGCAATCGCGTGGTGCTCAACATGCTCCGGTTCATAGCGTCGTGGCGGACACCGCGGCAGCCCTGCAACGCCTTGTGCCTGGTTGCTGCACCCGACCGGTGTCCCATCTCTCAGGAAGGTTCCCATGACTGACCTGTACGGGCTCGACATCACCGGCGTCATCTTCGCGAGGGCCTGCGGCGGCAACACACATCCGGATGGTGAGGCGTGTGTGACGCTCGCGCACCTCGGTTCCGACGCGTGGGCAGTGGGCGACAGCAAGCGCTCGGAGGCTGAGCCGCTGAGGTTCACCACCGCCGAGCTCAACGCAGCCGGCATCGATCCGGCTCGCTTCGGCATCACGGTCTGACACCCGAACCGCGGCTCGTGCCCTCCCGTTCCTGGAGGGCGCGAGCCGCTCCCACTTCGTAGAACGGGACATCATGTGCACTTCCACGGCTATCTGTGGGTCGGCGACAAAGGCGTCTTCGACAAGGAGAGCATTCGGCGCCCACCCTCGCCGGTCGAGCCGACGGCCACGAGTTCTCCGGATGTGCTGGAGAGGTACCGGGAGGCCGCGGCGGAGTGGCGAGTGACTGAGGTGCCGCCCCTGGAAGTGGCATATTGGCTGGTCAAGCCGTGCAAGTTGATTCAGGGAACCTGGGAGTGTCCCCAAGCGGCTGCGGACTGGCTGAGCGAACGGCTGACAGAGTATGCGCCGCGATTCGCCGCGCAGTCCGATAGGGCTCCTGACCGGCTGTCGCATCGAATCGCGTGCACCGTGGAGAACTTGAGGTGGGGTGGGGACGTCTGCTTCGGGTACTACCTGGGGCGGCCGTTGTTCCTCAGCCTCACCGTTCTGACTTGCTCGCCGAACCGGACGGTCCGTGACGTGACGTGTCCGTTGGGCTGATCGAAACATCCTGTTTCAAGGAGCGACATGGCCATGCTTAAAGGTGGTTCGTCTCACAGGGGTCCCAACATGGACGCCCCCGCCAGCCGTTGGCTCCTGTCGAGGGAGCAGCACCCCTACCTGGCCCGGGAAGCGTGGATGCGCGATACCGCAGCGCCGCTGCGAGCGGGCCTGCACTTCGACGCGGTGGTGCTGCCCGCCCACGTCGTGCACCGCCTCTCCGGGAGCGGTGAACGGGACGCCGTCGAGTGGGTCTTCCGCGTGGCCGGCATCGGCGGTGCCGTCATCGTCGACCGGCCGAACCGCAGCTACACCGTGCTCGTACCGCCCGGCACGAGCACCGGCTGGAGCGTGCCCGGCATCGGCTGCCTGGGCGCGGAACACCCGCTCGGCTACGTCCGCGTACCCGCCCCGCACCGGGCCGAGCCGCCCGGTGCGTACTGGCTCCTGACGCCGCCGGACGACACCGAAGGGCTGTGCGACCCCGCAGTCCTGCGCAGGCTGATCGGCCCGGAGAAGTGAAGTCGGCAGCGGCGACCGGCTGGTGTGCGTGGCACAAGGGAGTGACGGCACTGCCCGTCGCGGTCGCAGTGGTCTATGGGGACCAGGTGGCGGCGAGAGTGCATGCCTGCCCGAGTTGCATGGCCCATTACGGGCTCACGTCGCTCGATGGACAGGACGAAGCCGTCGGAGGGGGAAGTCTGATGGGCGAGCCCGGAGACGGCAAGCGCCAATCGCCGAGGGAGACGGACGGGCAGTGGAGTCGGTCGGTTCCGCCCGCGGCCGTCATGCGGGTGCGCTCGCAGTAACCGGAGTGCATGCTTCCGGTGGCGGAAACCCTCACTTTTGGGCCCGGAAATTCAAGGTTTCCGCTGCTGGAAGCGACCACTCCGCATTGCAGCCACCCGGCCGCCTCTACGCGTCAGCCTTCGACGCCGTGTGGAGCTGTGCGCAGGAGCACGCCGAGTTCGTCCTCTGACGAACTCGGCGTGGCAGCGCCGCCCGAAGTCGCCTCCGTTTTCGTGTGGAGGACTTCGCGGGCCTGGTCCGCGGCTCGGGCGATGCTCTCGGAGACGAATTCGAGGAAGCGGGTGATGTTCTCGAGACGGACGGCGGCCGGCGTGCCCGGGACGAGGATGCCGACGCCCTGACGTGCGATGTCGGCGACGTGGGCGGTGCCGCGGGCGCTGGCCATCATGGACTGGTACCAGACGTCGTCGTCGACGACATAGCGCTCACGGCGGCGTTCGTCGCGTTCCCGGCGGACGAGGCCCTGTTCCTCCAGGTACGTGACCGCCTTGGAGACGGACGACGGGCTGACCTGGAGGTGCCGGGCGAGTTCGGAGGCGGTGAGGCTGCCCGTGTCGGTGGTGCAGAGGCAGGCCAGTACCCGGGCCATCATCTTGGGCGTGCCCGACTGCATGAGGACGGTCGTGAACGTGTCCTCGTAGGCGCGCACCGCCTCCGCGTTGCGCCCGTGGACCTGGGGAGGCGTCTCCGGACCTCGGGCGGCGGTCTGCCGGCGGCGCTGGGCGCGGCGTTCGGTCGCGCGGTGGGCCAGGTCGGCGCGGTAGGCGGTGGGGCCGCCGTTGCGCATCACCTCGCGCGTGATGGTCGACGTCGGGCGCTCCAGGCGTCTGGCGATCTCCGCATAGGCGAGCCCGTCGGCCAGCCCCAGCGCGATCTGCTGGCGTTCGGGCTGGGTGAGTCTGCCTCCCGGCATTGCGGCCTCCTTCGTGGTCCGTGCGCGGCTCCAGCGTAGCGTTCGCTCCCGATTCATTGCAACGCCCGGGGAGATGGGTGTTGCATTCAATTCAGGCTCGTTGCAATGAAATCTGTGATCTGACCTGCATGGATTGGGATTTAGTGCAACGAGTATGTTGCCAGAGCCGCGAACGCAACGTAGCTTTTCCTCTATTAGAAACGACGGGCCGGTGAGGCGCCCGCCGCCGAAGAAGGAGAAAAGCGATGCGTACGTTCAACACTCCCGCCCCGGTCGTCGCCGCCCTGGACGTCCCCGCCGGCCGTATCCAGTTCATCGCCGCCGACCGCGCCGACACCACCGTCGAGGTCCGGCCCGCCGACCCCGCCAAGAGCCGCGACGTCCAGACCGCCGAGCAGACCACCGTTGCCTGCACCGACGGCGTCCTGCGGATCCACACCCCCGAGGCCGAGAACCGGCTCCTCGGCTCCGGAGCCGTCGAGGTCACCGTCCAACTGCCCGCCGGCTCCCGCGTCGAGGCCAGGACCTCCGCGTGCGAGCTGCGCGGCGTCGGCCGCCTCGGCGACGTCACCTTCGACGGCGCCTACCGCCGGATCAAGATCGACGAGGCCGCGAGCCTCCGCCTCACCGCGGTCGACGGCGACGTCGAGGTCGGCCGGCTGGGCGGCCCCGCCGAAATCAGCACCGCACACGGCGACATCCGCATCGCCGAAGCCGTGCGCGGCTCGGTCGTGCTCCACACCCAGTCCGGCAGCATCACGGTCGGCGTCGCTGCCGGCGCCTCCGCCTCCCTCGACGCCGGCACCAGCCACGGCCGCATCAGCAACGCCCTCAGGAACGACGGCACCGCCGAACTCCAGATCCGCGCCACCACCTCCTACGGCGACATCACCGCTCGCAGCCTGTAGCCCGCTCCGGCTCTGCCCGCCAACTCCCCATTGCCAGACAGGGAATGACCATGAGTGCGGTTCTTCAGACCGCCGAGAGTGGCTCCGGCAGCAGGGTCGTCCGGAACTGCAGGAAGCCGTCCAGGCGTTCGTCGACGCCGGTTTCGCCGGGATGCGGATGCGCGTGCACGACGAGCGCGGCGAGTGGGCCGGCAGCGCGGGGGTGCGCAAGCCGGGCGAGGCCGCGAAGCCGTCGACGGACGGGCAGTTCTGGGTGGGTGGCACCACCAAGACCTTCGTCGCGACGCTGGTGCTGCAACTCGTGGCCGACGGCACGATCGCGCTGGACGCCCCGGTGGCCGAACACCTGCCCCAACTCGGGCTGGACCGCCGGATCACGGTCCGGATGCTGCTGCAGCACACCAGCGGGGTGTACAACTGCACCGGCGAACTCGCCGCGGGGCTGACCACCGGCGACTCCGCGATGGACCCGGCGCAGGAATTCCCGAAGGCGCTGGACAGGCTCATCACGGCGGTGTTCCGCGGCGGGCGGGCCGCGAGCTGACGGGGCCGGGCCGGCTCGGCCGACGGGGCGCCGGTAGACCTGTCGCGACGCGCCCTACTGCGGGACAACGTGCGTGATGGCGATCAGTCGGCAGCGGGGCGCCGCCACGAAGCAGAGCCACCCGTCGGTGAGAAGCGGGATCCGGCGCACCCCGCCCGGCGCTCCGTTGTGCGGGCCGTGGCCGATGTCGGTGATGTCGACACCGAACTCGGCGAGAGCGACGAGATGCGATGCGAGTCGCTCGACTTCCGTGACGACTCGCCGGGGGCGTCCGGCAACGTGTCCGGTGCCCGGGACGTGCTCCCATTGCCACCGGCCCTTGTTACTCATGGGGCATCGTGCCCTCCAAGTGGCCCGCCCGCTTCGGCGAATGCCGCATCGAGAATGCGGCCGATCTCCGCGGTGAGTGCGCGGACTTCGTCGATGTTCTCGGCCTGGTCCACGCAGACCTCCAACTCGCGCAGGCGCGCGGCCCGGTGCGGCTGCCGTTCAATGGCGACGTACACCGACCACTGCCCGGCGAAACGCCGCAGAGGTGCCACGTTCACCGTCTCGCGCGCCTGCTGTGCAGCAGCTGTCCGTTCCGCGTCGAAGGCGGGCAGCGACTGGGGAGCCGCCAGCGCCAGTGCGGACCGGAGGTCTTCCAGGGTGCCGGCCGGCTGGGGGGTGAGCAGGCAGGGGCTGTCCGTGTCGGCAGCGGTGTCGTCCACAGTGTCCGAACGTAGGGAGCCGGTTCCCACCGGCACAAGCGATCCCCAGAGGTGTCACCCCCGCACGTGCCGTACGGGGCCCCTATATATAGGGGCCCTTCTCATGCCCCTCCGTGTCGCCCGTTCCGCGGCGAACACGTCCTCCAGGCGGAACAGGTTCGCGCGGCCCCGGCGGCCCGCCGGGGTGAGGTGGGCGAGCTGGACCCATTTGCGGACGGCGTCCGGGGAGACCGCCGCCTCCTGGGCGGCGATGGCCGTGGTCACCAAAGTCGTCAGTGGTGTCGTCATCGTGCCGAGCCCTCCTCGTCCGTTGCCGCCGTGAGTTCCTTCAGGTCGGCGGCGACCGCCTCCGTCAGCCGCTGCCACTGGTCGCGCGGCCACGCGTGGCGGTGACGGCCGTCCGTCGTGCAGGTGCAGGACGGATCCGCGCAGCGGCAGCCGGGGTTGATGCAGAGGACCGTCTCGCGGTGGGGGAACACCCGCAGCGAGACGGAGTCGCAGTGCGGGCAGCGGCCGCGTACGCGGACGGGGGTCTCGGCGTCGCCCAGGGCGAGGGAGCAACGGCGGGCCATGCGGCGGGCCTCGGCGCGGACGTGGTCCGCGAGGAGCGGGTCGTCCGTGATGTCACGGTCCAGGGCGAGCAGGCGGACCAGGCGTTGTCCCACCGTGCCGCGCGGTGGGCGCGGGAGG
The DNA here is from genome assembly GCF_058146165.1 of Streptomyces sp. AM25. NCBI lineage: Bacteria > Bacillati > Actinomycetota > Actinomycetes > Kitasatosporales > Streptomycetaceae > Streptomyces > Streptomyces sp. AM25. Next base: position 168,419 of record NZ_JBKIWN010000016.1, read on the forward strand.
CGGAGCCGGCCGCAGACCGCCTCCTCCAACTCGACCACGCCGTCCGTGATGTCGCGGATCGTGTCGGAGACGAAGAGGCGGATGGGGGCGGAGGGCGGCATGCCCGAGCGGTTCGGCACGCCCGTCGCCGGGCGGGCCGTGCGGCTGGGGGCCAGTTCCCGGTTCAGCTCCGGGAACTGGCGGAGCAGAACGCCCAGCCAGAAGGAGGAAGAGGTCGAAGCGGTGGTCATGGGCAGTACTCCTCGGGGATGCGGACCTCCCGGCCGTTGCGCCACAGGCGCCCCGCGCAGACGCCGTCGAACCAGCTCTCGCGCGGGGCGACGGCCTCCAGGCACGGGCGTTGGACGCGGCAGACGGCGCATGCGCGCAGGGCCGGGAGGGCGGCCTTCGGGCGGCGGGCGAAGACGGTGTGGTCGGGGAGGCCGGTGCAGGCGGCGAGGGAGCGCCAGTCGGCGGGGCGGCGGGAGGCGGAGGGGTAGTGGTCCTGGGGGAGCGGGGCGCGGAGGGCGGGGGCGGGCATACGGGAGCGGTCCCCTTCGGGAACGGGGCGGGCGGAGCGGGGAGTTGTTGCGGTGGCGCAATCAGACTGTACGGGCTTGCGTGCGGCATCGCAACAACTTCCGCCCCTTGCCCACCTCTCGTTCCTCTCGTGGCTCCCGTCACATCACTGAAGGGATCTGAAGGGGCCTGAAGGGATTTCCCCCTTGCTCAAGCCGGACTTGAACCACTATTGATCAGCCAAACGGCGCGAATTTACCCGCCCGAGGTGGCAAGTTGCGCCCGCGCACAGCATTCTGGTTATTGCGTGCGCGATCGGACGGTAGGGTCTGAAGTTGCGGAGGGAGCAGTGCCATGGGCGAAAAGGGCTCGGAGATGGAGCGGTTCGCGGGCTGGGTCGAAGGTCTTATGCGGGACCGCGGATATGACATCGACAGCCCCCGGGGCGGCGGCCGGTCCCGGCTGGCGGAGGACGCGGGGGTGCATCGCGCGGCGGTGACCCGGCTGCTGCAGCGGCAGAGCATGCCCGACCTGGAGACCATGCGGGCCCTCGCGCGGGTGCTCGGCGTCTCGCTGCGGGACATGCTCATCCAGTCCGGCAAGGTCACCCCGGAGGACCTGCCGCTGCCGGGCGCCCCGCGCGCCGCGGCGGCCGCGGCCGCGGAGCGGGTCCCGGGCGGCGGGCGGGTGACCCCCGCCGAGGCCGCCGACCTGCTCGGCATCCCGGACAGCCACCGCCGGCAGTTCGTGGAGATGACGGAAATGATCATCGCCGTCGGCGGCACCAAGCCGGAGGATCCGCGGAAGACGGCGACCGGGCGCTAGGGCCTGCCCGAGGCCGGAGTGCGGCGGGCCGGTGGCAACCGGACGGTTGTCAGGGTGGACAACTCGCCCCCGGATGTCACCCGTTGGGCGGAGCGGCGTCACGCCGCCCGCCCCGCCCCGGGTGGTCCCGGCGGGACCCGGCGGGGCGCCTCTGATCTGCGGGTGAGACCGCACACAGGGGCGTCGTCCGCGTGTGCATTTGTTTTGACCGCAGCCCATGCGGTAGGTACGCTCTGACCTTGTGCCTGGGGTGTCCCTGGGCTCTCGTGCGTGCCTTCAAACCGTACGGGACGCCCGGAACCGAGCGGTCCGCACCGACTCGGCGACACCGGAATCTGCGCCACTTCCCGCCATCGGCGGGGGTCTGCAGCCTTCGACACACCCGACCGCGTGGGTCGGTGTTTGCTCCCGGGTTAGTTTTATCGCGATCACAGAAACCGGAGAAACGGTGCCTACGATCCAGCAGCTGGTCCGAAAGGGCCGGCAGGACAAGGTCGAGAAGAACAAGACGCCCGCACTCGAGGGTTCGCCCCAGCGTCGTGGCGTCTGCACGCGTGTTTTCACGACCACCCCGAAGAAGCCGAACTCGGCCCTCCGTAAGGTCGCGCGTGTGCGTCTGACCAGCGGCATCGAGGTCACCGCTTACATTCCGGGTGAGGGTCACAACCTGCAGGAGCACTCCATCGTGCTCGTGCGCGGTGGCCGTGTGAAGGACCTGCCGGGCGTCCGCTACAAGATCATTCGCGGCTCGCTCGACACCCAGGGCGTCAAGAACCGCAAGCAGGCTCGCAGCCGCTACGGCGCCAAGAAGGAGAAGTAAGAATGCCTCGTAAGGGCCCCGCCCCGAAGCGCCCGGTCATCATCGACCCGGTCTACGGTTCTCCTCTTGTCACCTCGCTGATCAACAAGATCCTGCTGCACGGCAAGCGCTCCACCGCCGAGCGCATCGTGTACGGCGCCATGGAGGGTCTGCGCGAGAAGACCGGCAACGACCCGGTCATCACCCTCAAGCGCGCCCTCGAGAACGTCAAGCCCGCTCTCGAGGTCAAGTCCCGCCGTGTCGGTGGCGCGACCTACCAGGTCCCGGTCGAGGTCAAGCCCGGCCGCGCCTCCACCCTGGCGCTGCGCTGGCTGGTCGGTTACTCCCGCGCCCGTCGCGAGAAGACCATGACCGAGCGCCTCATGAACGAGCTGCTGGACGCCTCGAACGGTCTCGGCGCCTCGGTCAAGAAGCGTGAGGACACGCACAAGATGGCCGAGTCCAACAAGGCCTTCGCGCACTACCGCTGGTAGTCGCTACCCCCATCGAGAACCGAGAGAAGACTGAGCCATATGGCCACCACTTCGCTTGACCTGGCCAAGGTCCGCAACATCGGGATCATGGCCCACATCGACGCGGGCAAGACGACCACCACCGAGCGGATCCTGTTCTACACCGGTGTCTCTTACAAGATCGGTGAAGTCCACGACGGCGCTGCCACGATGGACTGGATGGAGCAGGAGCAGGAGCGCGGCATCACGATCACGTCTGCCGCGACGACCTGCCACTGGCCGCTGAACAACGTCGACCACACCATCAACATCATCGACACCCCGGGCCACGTCGACTTCACCGTCGAGGTGGAGCGTTCGCTGCGCGTCCTCGACGGTGCCGTGACGGTGTTCGACGGCGTTGCCGGTGTTGAGCCGCAGTCCGAGACCGTTTGGCGTCAGGCGGACCGCTACGGCGTGCCGCGTATCTGCTTCGTCAACAAGCTCGACCGCACCGGTGCCGAGTTCCACCGCTGTGTCGACATGATCGTCGACCGCCTGGGCGCGGTTCCGCTGGTCATGCAGCTGCCGATCGGCACCGAGGCCGACTTCAAGGGCGTGGTCGACCTCGTCCAGATGAAGGCGCTGGTCTGGTCCGCCGAGGCCGCCAAGGGCGAGATGTACGACACCGTCGACATCCCGGACACCCACATCGAGGCTGCCGAGGAATGGCGCGGCAAGCTCCTCGAGGGCGTCGCCGAGAACGACGAAGAGATGATGGAGCTGTACCTGGGCGGCGAGGAGCCGACCGAGGAGCAGCTGATGGCGGCCATCCGCCGCATCACCCTCGCCTCGCGTGGCGGCGGCGACTCCGTCACCGTCACCCCGGTGTTCTGTGGCACCGCGTTCAAGAACAAGGGCGTCCAGCCCCTGCTCGACGCAGTCGTCCGCTACCTGCCGTCGCCGCTCGACGTCGAGGCCGTTGAGGGCCACGCCGTCAACAACGCCGACGAGGTCGTGAAGCGCAAGCCGTCCGACGAAGAGCCGTTCGCCGGCCTTGCCTTCAAGATCATGAGCGACCCGCACCTCGGCAAGCTCACCTTCGTCCGGGTTTACTCGGGCCGCATGACGGCGGGCACCCAGGTGCAGAACTCCGTCAAGGGCAAGAAGGAGCGCATCGGCAAGATCTACCGGATGCACGCGAACAAGCGTGAGGAGATCGAGTCGGTGGGTGCCGGTGACATCGTCGCCGTCATGGGTCTGAAGCAGACCACCACCGGTGAGACCCTCTGCGACGCCGCGAACCCGGTGATCCTGGAGTCCATGGACTTCCCGGCGCCGGTCATCCAGGTCGCGATCGAGCCCAAGTCCAAGGGCGACCAGGAGAAGCTGGGTGTCGCCATCCAGCGTCTCGCGGAGGAGGACCCCTCCTTCCAGGTCCACACGGACGAGGAGACGGGCCAGACCATCATCGCGGGTATGGGCGAGCTGCACCTCGACGTGCTGGTCGACCGTATGAAGCGTGAGTTCAAGGTCGAGGCCAACGTCGGCAAGCCGCAGGTCGCGTACCGCGAGACGATCCGCAAGGCCGTCGAGCGTATCGACTACACGCACAAGAAGCAGACTGGCGGTTCGGGCCAGTTCGCCAAGGTGCAGATCGCAATCGCGCCCCTCGAGGGCGACGGTTACGAGTTCGAGAACAAGGTCACCGGTGGCCGTATCCCGCGGGAGTACATCCCGTCCGTGGACGCGGGCTGCCAGGAGGCCATGGAGTTCGGTGTTCTGGCCGGCTACCCGCTGACCGGCGTCAAGGTGACGCTGCTCGACGGTGCCTACCACGACGTCGACTCCTCCGAGCTCGCCTTCAAGATCGCCGGTTCCATGGCGTTCAAGGAGGGTGCCCGCAAGGCGTCGCCGGCTCTGCTCGAGCCGATGATGTCCGTCGAGGTCACCACTCCCGAGGACTACATGGGCGACGTGATCGGTGACATCAACTCCCGCCGTGGCCAGATCCAGGCCATGGAGGACCGTCACGGTGCCAAGCTCGTCAAGGGCCTGGTTCCGCTGTCGGAGATGTTCGGCTACGTCGGCGACCTCCGCAGCAAGACCTCGGGTCGCGCAAGCTACTCGATGCAGTTCGACTCCTACGCCGAGGTTCCGCGGAACGTCGCCGAGGAGATCATCGCGAAGGCCAAGGGCGAGTAACCGGCTCCCGTCTTCATGGGCGGGGCACACGCTTTAGGCTTTACACCGACTGTCGGGGTGTACCACCGCAAACCGCAAGGAATGCGGCGGCGCACCCCGGCGGACGGCACCCCAGCAAAGATCACCTGGCGCCGATGAGTAAGGCGTACAGAACCACTCCGTAGGAGGACCCAGTGGCGAAGGCGAAGTTCGAGCGGACTAAGCCGCACGTCAACATCGGCACCATCGGTCACGTCGACCACGGTAAGACGACGCTTACCGCGGCGATTACCAAGGTGCTGCACGACAAGTTCCCTGACCTGAACCCGTACACGCCTTTCGAGGACATCGACAAGGCCCCGGAGGAGCGTCAGCGCGGTATCACCATCTCCATCGCGCACGTTGAGTACCAGACGGATGCCCGTCACTACGCTCACGTCGACTGCCCCGGTCACGCGGACTACATCAAGAACATGATCACCGGTGCCGCCCAGATGGACGGCGCGATCCTGGTCGTGGCCGCCACCGACGGCCCGATGCCGCAGACCAAGGAGCACGTGCTCCTGGCCCGTCAGTCCGGCGTTCCGTACATCGTCGTCGCCCTGAACAAGGCCGACATGGTGGACGACGAGGAGATCCTGGAGCTCGTCGAGCTCGAGGTCCGTGAGCTCCTCAACGAGTACGAGTTCCCGGGCGACGACGCCCCGGTCGTCAAGATCTCCGCTCTGAAGGCGCTCGAGGGCGACCCGACCTGGGTCAAGTCCGTCGAGGACCTGATGGACGCTGTGGACGAGAACATCCCGCAGCCGGAGCGCGACGTCGACAAGCCGTTCCTCATGCCGATCGAGGACGTCTTCACGATCACCGGTCGTGGCACCGTCGTCACCGGTCGTATCGAGCGTGGTGTCCTCAAGGTCAACGAGACCGTCGACATCATCGGCATCAAGACCGAGAAGACCTCGACCACCGTCACCGGTATCGAGATGTTCCGCAAGCTGCTCGACGAGGGCCAGGCCGGTGAGAACGTCGGTCTGCTCCTCCGTGGCATCAAGCGCGAGGACGTCGAGCGCGGCCAGTGCATCATCAAGCCGGGTTCGGTCACCCCGCACACCGAGTTCGAGGCCACGGCGTACATCCTCTCCAAGGACGAGGGCGGCCGCCACACCCCGTTCTTCAACAACTACCGTCCGCAGTTCTACTTCCGTACGACTGACGTGACCGGTGTTGTGACCCTCAAGGAGGGCACGGAGATGGTCATGCCCGGCGACAACGCCGAGATGTCCGTCTCCCTGATCCAGCCCGTCGCGATGGAGGAGGGCCTGCGCTTCACCATCCGTGAGGGCGGCCGCACCGTCGGCGCCGGCCAGGTCACCAAGATCACCAAGTAAGCTCCGCTTGCTCGGGATCTGAGCGGGCCCCGCATCCTCCGGGATGCGGGGCCCGCTTGCTTTTGTGCGTCTCGCTCTACGCGTCGTACGGCAGGATCCGCCGCAGCAGGCCGCGCGGGTGGCCGCGGCGGCGCCACTCCCTCGGATAGCCGATCGAGACCTCCTCGAAGCGCACGCCGTCGTACCAGGTCGTCCGCGGGATGTGCAGGTGCCCGTAGACCGCGGCGGCGACGTTGAAGCGCCGGTGCCAGTCGCCGGTGCGGACGGTGCCGCACCACTGGGCGAACTCCGGGTACGTCAGCACGTCGGTGGGCTCGCGCACCAGCGGCCAGTGGCTGATCAGCACCAGCGGCAGCGCCGGGTCGTGGGCCGCCAGCCTGGCCTCGGTCTCCGCGACCCGTTCACGGCACCAGTCGTCGATGCCGGCGTACGGCTCGGGGTGCAGCAGGTACTCGTCCGTGCAGACGATGCCCGCCTCGTGCGCCTGGGCCAGGGACTGCTCCTTGGTGGCCGCCGTGGGCGTGCGGAACGTGTAGTCGTACAGCGTGAACACGGGCGCCACCGCGGCCGGCCCGCCCTCGCCCCGCCACACCGGGTACGGATCCTCGGGCGTCGCCACGCCGAGGCTGCGGCACAGCTCCACCAGGCGCTCGTAGCGGGCCTTGCCGCGCAGCTGGACGGGGTCGGCGCGCGGCGTCCACAGCTCGTGGTTGCCCGGCGTCCAGACGACCTTGGCGAACCGCCCGGCGAGCATGCGCAGGGTGCGTTCGATGTCGTCGAACTGCTCGGCGACATCGCCCGCGACGATCAGCCAGTCCCCGTCCGAGACGGGGCGCAGCGACTCGGCGATGGGCACGTTGTCGGCGACGCCGGTGTGCAGGTCACTGACGGCGAGGAGCGAGGGCGCGGGTAACTGCGGCATGCGGCCAACCTACGTGGCCGAGGGCCGCCAGATCCACGGCGTCGCGTCCATGCCCATGCCGACGGCGCACAGCCGGTGCGCCGCGTCGACCGACAGGGACGGGGTGCCGACCGGCAGCTGGTCGCCCTGGGCGGGGGAGCCGCCCGACTCCGTGTCGACGAGCTGGACGCGGCCGTCCATCGACCGGCCCAGGACCATCAGGGCGTCCTTGCCGCCGCGCTGCGGGAGCAGGGTGGCGGCCAGCGGCCCGTAGCCCGAGAAGCCGTGCAGCCCCGAGGCGCTCACCTCCTCCGTGCCGTCGCCGCTCGCGGCGAGGCGGTAGGAGACGGGCTCCGCCGCCTCCGGGACGCGGTAGACGAGGGTGACGGCGCCGTCCGGGCCCAGGTCCGCGGCGACGGGCTCGCCGCCGGGGCCCGGCAGGCCCTTGAGCGGCATGAAGCTGACCGGCTTGTCCGGGGCCTCCTGGCTCCAGTGGTGCACGGTGTCCCGGCCGATGCCGAAGACGTGGACGCGGTGGTCCTTGTCCAGCACGGCGGTGAGGCCCTCCTGGATCTCCTGGCCGTGCAGGCTCTGCCACTTGCCCCACTTGCCGTCGGCCGCGCGCATCCGGCAGGAGACGCCCTTGCCCGCGTTGCGGACGAAGACGTACACCCGCCCGTCGGGCGTGGCGACGGCGGCGGGCATGCCGACGCGGCGGCCGCGCTCGGCCTTGTGCTCGGGGTTGCCCAGGCCCTTCCAGGCCTTGAAGGCGCCGCCCGGGGTGTGCTGCTCCAGGACGACGATCTCCCGGGAGTCGGCCCGGCCCTGGCCCTCCAGCTTGGCGAAGCGCATGGCGAACAGCAGCTGCCGGCCGCCCGAGTCCTCGACCGCGGCGAGCGCGGGGGCCAGCGGCCCGCCGCCGAGGTTCTGCGGGGTGCCCCAGCGGCCGCTGCCGGCGGAGGTCTCCTGCCAGCGCACGGCCTGCAGGCCCAGCACGCCGAAGGCCTCCAGGCGGCCGGCGCGGTCGCTGACGGCGACGGGCATGGCGCCGGGGTGGCGGTAGTGGGTGGAGCGGATCCAGCCCTTGCGGTTGGTGAGCGGCCGGTCGCCGCCCTGGCCGTAGTCGCCGCAGCCCGCGGTGTTGCCGCACTGCCAGTCGGGGGCGCCGCCGTAGTCGGCGACGAGCCTGTGCTTGTCCTCGACGATCTGCTGCGGGAGATTGTGCGGCCAGCGCTGGTTGTAGTAGCCGCGGAAGGACGTGGTGGTGAAGCGGGGCGGGTGGCCCTTGCGGCGGGTGGTGTCCGCGACCCACTGGGAGAGCGCCTTCCAGGTGAAGAGCGCCGTCGGGGTGTGGTCGCGGTGGTCCGAGCACGACCCGTAGTCGTTGTCCTTGGGGTGGGTGGCGTCGTGGACCTGGTAGTCCGGGTCCGGGTCCATGGTGTGGACCACGGTCGGCCGGTACGTGTCCATGATCGAGGCCAGCGTGTCGACCAGGGTGCCGTGTTCGTACTTGCTGACGCTGGTGCACGGCGAGCCGGTGGCGACGAGGGACTCCATGACCGCGTACGGGGCGTCCCAGAGCTGGGGGAGGCGGGTGTTGCCGGGGGAGAGCATGGCGATGTTGAGGAAGATCAGCCGGGCCCTGCGGTTGCCGTGGACGAGCTCGTTCGTCTCGGCCCGGACGCCGCCCGGCAGGTCCAGCACGGACTTCTTCCAGGGCGTGAACCGGTCGGTGCCCAGCATCTCCGCGTACGCCTGGCGCAGGCCCTGGTGGCGCGCGGAGGAGTAGCCGGCCTTGTCGGGCCTGCTCCTGGGCATGCCCTTGATCCAGTTCTGCCCGACGGACTCGCCGGCGGTGACGTACACGGAGACGACGGGGACGCCGGCCTGCACGATCCGCTCGGCGTCGGGGTTCATGAAGAACAGGTCGTCGTCGGGGTGCGCCATCACCTGGAGCAGCAGGGGGTTCTCGGCGCCCGTGAAGGACTGCCGGGAGGCCGGGTCGACGGCGGTGACGGGCGACTCGGAGGGTTTGGACGAGCCGTCGCCGCCGCTGCTGCACCCGGTGGCGACGGCCGCCGTGGCGACCGCGATCCCCGCGAGTACGCTGCGGCGTGTGACGACCCCACGCTGTGAGATGTTCAACTAACGACTCCGTCCCGTTGTGCAGCGTGCAGCCCCCGGATGCCCCCGCGTAGTAGGGGGACGGCACAGGGTCCGGGCGGGTTGCCCAAGCACTCACAAAGCCTCCTGGAGATCCACAGTGTCGCCTGTGCGCGGCGGGTTGGTTTGACAACTGCGCCGCTAGAGGTACCTTCTTCGGCCACGATTGGCGTCCCTTCGGGCCCGTATGGCACACTGTTCAGGTTGCTCGGTTGAGTGCCGATGCTGCGCGCCTCCCGCCGGGAGGACTGGAAGCGAGTCCCGCAGTACTCGTCACCTCTTTTCAGGGGTGGAAGTACGGGAATCTTCCGGGAAGTGTCAGCGGGGCCCCAGCCAGGCACTCGGTGGGTGTTCTTCCCCCACAACCCCCTTGAGCAGGGATCTTCCTTCGGGGAGATCTGCTGGAAGGGGCGCGACACGCCCGACCGCGTGGGTCGGAGGGTGGAGCGGGGAGGGGCAGTGCGGCCGCACAGCCCGCCGAGTTCCGGAGCGTTACGAGAGACAGGACTACGAAGTAGCCATGGCGGGACAGAAGATCCGCATCCGGCTCAAGGCCTACGACCACGAGGTCATCGACTCCTCGGCGAAGAAGATCGTCGAGACGGTGACCCGCACTGGTGCGTCGGTCGCGGGCCCGGTGCCGCTGCCCACTGAGAAGAACGTGTACTGCGTCATCAAGTCGCCGCACAAGTACAAGGACTCGCGCGAGCACTTCGAGATGCGCACGCACAAGCGCCTCATCGACATCCTCGACCCCACGCCGAAGACGGTTGACTCGCTTATGCGTCTCGACCTGCCGGCCGGCGTCGACATCGAGATCAAGCTCTGAGGTGACGCGCGAGATGGCTAAGCAGATCAAGGGCGTCCTGGGCGAGAAGCTCGGCATGACGCAGGTCTGGGACGAGAACAACCGTGTCGTCCCGGTGACCGTCGTCAAGGCCGGGCCCTGTGTCGTTACCCAGGTCCGCACCAACGACACCGACGGCTACGAGTCGGTCCAGATCGCCTTCGGCGAGATCGACCCGCGCAAGGTGAACAAGCCCCTCAAGGGCCACTTCGCCAAGGCCGACGTGACCCCCCGCCGCCACCTGGTGGAGCTCCGCACCTCCGACGCGTCCGAGTACACGCTCGGCCAGGAGATCGCCGCGGACGTGTTCGAGGCCGGCGTCAAGGTCGACGTCACCGGCAAGAGCAAGGGCAAGGGCTTCGCCGGTGTCATGAAGCGCCACAACTTCCGTGGCCTCGGCGCCGGGCACGGCACCCAGCGCAAGCACCGCTCCCCCGGCTCCATCGGTGGCTGTGCCACCCCGGGCCGTGTGTTCAAGGGCCTCCGCATGGCGGGCCGCATGGGCAACGAGCGGGTCACCACCCAGAACCTGACCGTCCACGCCGTTGACGCGGAGAAGGGCCTGCTGCTCATCAAGGGCGCGGTTCCTGGTCCGAACGGCGGCCTCGTCCTGGTCCGTACCGCGGCCAAGGGGGCCTGAGGTAACCGATGAGCACCATTGACATCCTTTCGCCGGCAGGCGACAAGGCCGGGACCGTCGAGCTCCCCGCGGAGATCTTCGACGCCAAGGTCAGCGTTCCGCTGATCCACCAGGTCGTCGTCGCGCAGCTGGCCGCTGCCCGTCAGGGCACGCACAAGACCAAGACTCGTGGCGAGGTCCGCGGCGGTGGCAAGAAGCCGTACCGCCAGAAGGGCACCGGTCGCGCCCGTCAGGGTTCGACCCGCGCGCCGCAGTTCGCCGGTGGTGGCGTCGTGCACGGTCCCGTGCCGCGTGACTACTCGCAGCGGACCCCGAAGAAGATGAAGGCCGCCGCCCTGCGCGGTGCCCTCACCGACCGGGCGCGCCACAGCCGCATCCACGTCGTCTCCGGCGTGGTCGACGGCGCGGTGTCCACCAAGGCCGCCAAGACCCTGTTCGGCAAGATCTCGGAGCGCAAGAACCTGCTCCTGGTCGCCGACCGGTCCGACGAGGCCGCGTGGCTGTCCGCCCGCAACCTGCCCCAGGTGCACATCCTGGAGCCGGGCCAGCTGAACACGTACGACGTGCTCGTCTCCGACGACGTGGTCTTCACCCAGGCCGCTCTGGAGTCCTTCGTGTCTGGCCCCAAGGCCGTTGAGACCGAAGGGAGCGAGGCCTGATGACTGAGGCCGTCGTCACCAGCAAGACCTTCTCGGACCCGCGCGACCTTCTGGTCAAGCCGGTTGTCTCGGAGAAGAGCTACGCGCTGCTGGACGAGAACAAGTACACGTTCATCGTCGACCCGCGCGCCAACAAGACCCAGATCAAGCAGGCCGTCGAGGCGGTCTTCTCGGTCAAGGTCACCGGGGTCAACACGATCAACCGTCAGGGTAAGCGCAAGCGCACCAAGACCGGTTTCGGCAAGCGCGCCAACACCAAGCGCGCCATCGTGACCCTCGCCGAGGGCGACCGTATCGACATCTTCGGCGGCCCGGTCTCCTAACGGAGTTCGAGTCGTCCGGAATCGGACGAGGACTGAGAAATGGGTATCCGCAAGTACAAGCCGACGACCCCGGGCCGTCGTGGCTCCAGCGTCGCCGACTTTGTCGAGATCACGCGGTCCACGCCGGAGAAGTCGCTGGTCCGCCCCCTGCACAGCAAGGGCGGCCGTAACAACGCCGGTCGTGTGACCGTTCGCCACCAGGGTGGTGGCCACAAGCGCGCCTACCGCGTGATCGACTTCCGTCGTCACGACAAGGACGGCGTGCCGGCCAAGGTCGCTCACATCGAGTACGACCCGAACCGCACCGCGCGCATCGCGCTGCTCCACTACCTGGACGGCGAGAAGCGCTACATCATCGCTCCGCGTGGCCTGAACCAGGGCGACCGGATCGAGAACGGCCCCGGGGCCGACATCAAGCCGGGCAACAACCTGCCGCTGCGCAACATCCCGGTCGGTACGACGATCCACGCCATCGAGCTGCGGCCCGGCGGCGGTGCGAAGATCGCCCGTTCCGCCGGTTCCTCCGTGCAGCTGCTGGCGAAGGAGGGCGCCTACGCCCACCTGCGCATGCCGTCCGGTGAGGTTCGCCTGGTCGACATCCGCTGCCGCGCCACCGTCGGCGAGGTCGGCAACGCCGAGCAGTCGAACATCAACTGGGGCAAGGCCGGCCGTATGCGCTGGAAGGGCGTTCGCCCGACCGTCCGCGGTGTCGCCATGAACCCCGTTGACCACCCGCACGGTGGTGGTGAGGGCAAGACCTCCGGTGGTCGCCACCCGGTCTCGCCGTGGGGTCAGAAGGAGGGTCGTACTCGCTCGCCGAAGAAGGCGTCCAGCAAGTACATCGTCCGCCGCCGCAAGACGAACAAGAAGCGCTAGGAGCGGGTTTAGATGCCGCGTAGTCTCAAGAAGGGACCCTTCGTCGACGGACACCTCATCAAGAAGGTGGACGCTCAGAACGAGGCTGGTACCAAGAACGTCATCAAGACCTGGTCCCGTCGCTCCATGATCGTGCCGGCCATGCTCGGCCACACGCTCGCGGTGCACAACGGCAAGACCCACGTCCCGGTGTTCGTCACCGAGTCCATGGTCGGCCACAAGCTCGGCGAGTTCTCGCCGACCCGCACCTTCCGCGGCCACGTCAAGGACGACCGCAAGTCGAAGCGCCGCTAAGCGGGGTGCGAACGACTATGACTGACACCGAAGGGACAACCATGGAAGCCAGGGCCCAGGCGCGGTACATCCGCGTCACGCCCATGAAGGCCCGCCGCGTGGTGGACCTCATCCGTGGCATGGATGCCACGGAGGCTCAGGCGGTCCTGCGTTTCGCCCCGCAGGCCGCGAGCGTGCCGGTCGGCAAGGTGCTGGACAGCGCCATTGCCAACGCCGCGCACAACTACGACCACACGGACGCCTCTGCGCTGTACATCAGCGAGGCGTACGTCGACGAGGGCCCGACCCTGAAGCGGTTCCGTCCGCGTGCTCAGGGCCGTGCCTACCGGATCCGCAAGCGGACCAGCCACATCACCGTGGTCGTCAGCAGCAAGGAAGGAACCCGGTAATGGGCCAGAAGGTTAACCCGCACGGGTTCCGGCTCGGCATCACCACGGACTTCAAGTCCCGCTGGTACGCCGACAAGCTGTACAAGGACTACGTCAAGGAAGACGTTGCCATTCGTCGCATGATGACGAAGGGCATGGAGCGCGCCGGTATCTCGAAGGTTGAGATCGAGCGCACCCGCGACCGCGTCCGCGTCGACATCCACACCGCCCGCCCGGGCATCGTCATCGGCCGCCGTGGCGCCGAGGCCGACCGCATCCGTGGCGAGCTGGAGAAGCTGACCGGCAAGCAGGTCCAGCTGAACATCCTCGAGGTCAAGAACCCCGAGGTGGACGCTCAGCTGGTGGCCCAGGCCGTCGCCGAGCAGCTGTCCTCCCGCGTCTCCTTCCGTCGTGCCATGCGCAAGAGCATGCAGTCGACGATGAAGGCCGGCGCCAAGGGCATCAAGATCCAGTGTGGTGGCCGTCTCGGCGGCGCCGAGATGTCCCGCTCGGAGTTCTACCGCGAGGGCCGTGTGCCCCTGCACACGCTCCGCGCGAACGTCGACTACGGCTTCTTCGAGGCCAAGACCACCTTCGGCCGTATCGGCGTGAAGGTCTGGATCTACAAGGGCGACGTCAAGAACATCGCCGAGGTCCGCGCCGAGAACGCTGCGGCCCGTGCGGGCAACCGCCCGTCGCGTGGCGCCGGCGAGCGCCCGGCCCGTGGTGGCCGTGGTGGCGAGCGTGGCGGCCGCGGCCGCAAGCCGCAGCAGGCTGCTGCCGAGGCCCCCAAGGCCGAGGCCACCGCTGCTCCGGCTGAGACCACCGGAACGGAGGCCTGACCGACATGCTGATCCCTCGCAGGGTCAAGCACCGCAAGCAGCACCACCCCAAGCGGAACGGCATGGCCAAGGGTGGCACCGAGCTCGCCTTCGGTGAGTACGGTATCCAGGCCCTGACCCCGGCCTATGTGACGAACCGTCAGATCGAGTCCGCTCGTATCGCCATGACGCGTCACATCAAGCGTGGCGGCAAGGTGTGGATCAACATCTACCCGGACCGTCCCCTCACGAAGAAGCCCGCCGAGACCCGCATGGGTTCCGGTAAGGGTTCCCCCGAGTGGTGGGTCGCGAACGTCAAGCCCGGTCGGGTGATGTTCGAGCTGTCCTTCCCGAACGAGAAGGTTGCACGTGAGGCGCTCACCCGAGCCGCCCACAAGCTTCCGATGAAGTGCCGCATTGTTCGGCGCGAGGCAGGTGAGTCGTGATGGCTGCCGGTACCAAGGCGACCGAGCTGCGTGAGCTGAACAACGAGGACCTCGTTGCCAAGCTCCGTGAGGCCAAGGAAGAGCTGTTCAACCTCCGTTTCCAGGCGGCGACCGGACAGCTTGAGAACCACGGCCGGCTGAAGGCCGTCCGCAAGGACATCGCCCGGATCTACACCCTGATGCGTGAGCGCGAGCTCGGCATCGAGACGGTGGAGAGCGCCTGATGAGCGAGAAGAACATGACTGAGACGAACGAGCGCGGCTTCCGCAAGACCCGTGAGGGCCTCGTCGTCAGCGACAAGATGGACAAGACCGTCGTCGTCGCTGTCGAGGACCGCGTCAAGCACGCGCTGTACGGCAAGGTCATCCGCCGTACCAACAAGCTCAAGGCGCACGACGAGCAGAACGCCGCGGGTGTCGGCGACCGCGTCCTCCTCATGGAGACCCGGCCGCTGTCCGCGACGAAGCGCTGGCGCGTCGTCGAGATCCTCGAGAAGGCCAAGTAGGTAATTCCCGCAAGGGAATTCCAAGTAACGCAGTCTGAGGGGTTCTCCCTCGGATAAGTTCCGCCAGGCTCGGCGTGGGGCCTCAGCAATGAGGCCCCCGCCGGGAACCGGCAGACGATCAGGAGATAGACGTGATCCAGCAGGAGTCGCGACTTCGCGTCGCCGACAACACTGGTGCCAAGGAGATCCTTTGCATCCGTGTTCTCGGTGGCTCGGGTCGCCGCTACGCGGGCATCGGTGACGTCATCGTCGCCACCGTCAAGGACGCGATCCCCGGTGGCAACGTGAAGAAGGGCGACGTCGTCAAGGCCGTCGTCGTTCGCACCGTCAAGGAGCGCCGCCGTCCGGACGGCTCGTACATCCGCTTCGACGAGAACGCCGCCGTCATTCTGAAGAACGACGGCGACCCCCGCGGCACCCGTATCTTCGGCCCCGTCGGCCGAGAGCTGCGCGAGAAGAAGTTCATGAAGATCGTCTCGCTCGCGCCGGAGGTGCTGTAAGCATGAAGATCAAGAAGGGCGACCTGGTTCAGGTCATCACCGGCAAGGACAAGGGCAAGCAGGGCAAGGTCGTTCAGGCCATGCCCGCTGAGAACCGTGTCCTCGTCGAGGGTGTCAACCGGGTCAAGAAGCACACCAAGGCCGGCCAGACCGCTCGCGGTTCCAAGACCGGCGGCATCGTGACGACCGAGGCCCCGATCCACGTCAGCAACGTTCAGCTGGTCGTGGAGAAGGACGGCAAGAAGGTTGTCACCCGCGTCGGTTACCGCTTCGACGACAACGGCAACAAGATCCGCGTTGCCAAGCGGACGGGTGAGGACATCTGATGGCTACCACTCCGCGTCTGAAGACGAAGTACCGCGAGGAGATCTCGGGCAAGCTGCGTGAGGAGTTCTCGTACGAGAACGTCATGCAGGTTCCCGGCCTGACCAAGATCGTGGTCAACATGGGTGTGGGCGACGCCGCCCGCGACTCCAAGCTGATCGAGGGCGCCATCCGCGACCTCACCACGATCACCGGTCAGAAGCCCGCCGTCACCAAGGCTCGTAAGTCCATCGCGCAGTTCAAGCTGCGCGAGGGCCAGCCGATCGGTGCCCACGTCACCCTTCGTGGCGACCGCATGTGGGAGTTCCTGGACCGCACCCTGTCGCTCGCGCTGCCGCGCATCCGCGACTTCCGTGGTCTCTCCCCCAAGCAGTTCGACGGTCGGGGCAACTACACCTTCGGTCTCACGGAGCAGGTCATGTTCCACGAGATCGACCAGGACAAGATCGACCGGGTCCGGGGCATGGACATCACCGTGGTGACCACGGCGAAGAACGACGACGAGGGCCGCGCCCTGCTTCGTCACCTCGGCTTCCCCTTCAAGGAGAACTGACCGTGGCGAAGAAGTCTCTGATTGCCAAGGCCGCTCGCAAGCCGAAGTTCTCGGTTCGCGCGTACACCCGCTGCAACCGCTGCGGCCGCCCGCACTCCGTCTACCGCAAGTTCGGCCTCTGCCGCGTGTGCCTTCGTGAGATGGCTCACCGTGGCGAGCTGCCGGGCGTGACCAAGAGCTCCTGGTAACAACCCACTTGGGTTGACCAGGGCTCTCGGTAAGCATCAAGGATGGTGGGGGCCCGACCCCGGCTCACGTAGAGTTGAAGGGTTGGGCGCCCGCCGCCCATGACCGTCTTACTACGCCGTAGGTCCCCGCGCCGCACCCGTCCCGACGAAGTTCGGGGAGAGGGATGGCGCAGATAGGAAACCACGGCGAGAGAGGCCGAAGGCCAAACATGACCATGACCGATCCGATCGCAGACATGCTGACCCGTCTGCGGAACGCGAACTCGGCGTACCACGACTCCGTGGCCATGCCTGCGAGCAAGATCAAGGCGCACATCGCCGAGATCCTGCAGCAGGAGGGCTACATCGCCGGCTGGAAGGTCGAGGACGCCGAGGTCGGCAAGTCCCTCGTCATCGACCTGAAGTTCGGTCCGAACCGTGAGCGCTCCATCGCGGGCATCAAGCGGATTTCGAAGCCGGGCCTGCGGGTCTACGCAAAGTCCACCAACCTGCCGAAGGTCCTCGGCGGCCTGGGCGTGGCGATCATCTCCACGTCCCACGGTCTCCTGACCGGTCAGCAGGCCAGCAAGAAGGGCGTGGGTGGGGAAGTCCTCGCCTACGTCTGGTAATCGGGAACGGAGGAAGAGCTAATGTCGCGCATTGGCAAGCAGCCCATCCAGGTTCCCGCTGGTGTGGACGTCACCATTGATGGCCGCACGGTCCAGGTGAAGGGCCCCAAGGGCACCCTGACCCACACCGTGGCCGCGCCCATCGAGATCGTCAAGGGCGAGGACGGCATCCTGCAGCTGACCCGTCCGAACGACGAGCGTCAGAACAAGGCCCTGCACGGCCTGTCCCGCACGCTGGTGGCGAACATGATCACCGGCGTGACCCAGGGTTACAGCAAGAATCTCGAGATCAGCGGTGTCGGTTACCGCGTCCAGGCGAAGGGCTCCAACCTGGAGTTCGCCCTGGGCTACAGCCACCCGATCCTGATCGAGGCTCCCGAGGGCATCACCTTCAAGGTGGAGTCCCCGACCAAGCTGTCTGTCGAGGGCATCGACAAGCAGAAGGTCGGCGAGGTCGCCGCGAACATCCGCAAGCTGCGGAAGCCCGACCCGTACAAGGCCAAGGGCGTCAAGTACGCGGGCGAGGTCATCCGCCGCAAGGTCGGAAAGGCTGGTAAGTAAGCCATGGCATACGGTGTCAAGATTGCTAAGGGCGACGCCTACAAGCGTGCCGCCAAGCAGCGCCGTCACATCCGCATCCGTAAGAACGTCTCGGGTACGGCTGAGCGCCCCCGCCTCGTGGTGACGCGTTCCAACCGTGGCATCACCGCTCAGGTCATCGACGACATCAAGGGTCACACCCTGGCGTCGGCGTCGCACCTGGACGCGTCGATCCGTGGTGGCGAGGGCGACAAGGGCGCCCAGGCCAAGAAGGTGGGCGCCCTGGTCGCCGAGCGTGCCAAGGCCGCCGGTGTCGAGGCCGTCGTGTTCGACCGCGGTGGCAACCAGTACGCCGGGCGCATTGCCGCTCTGGCGGACGCCGCCCGCGAAGCCGGGCTGAAGTTCTAAGCCCCGGTTCCGGAGCTAGCGGACGTAACAGAGAGAGGTAATTCCAATGGCTGGACCCCAGCGCCGCGGGAGCGGTGCCGGTGGCGGCGAGCGGCGGGACCGGAAGGGCCGTGACGGTGGCGCTGCCGCCGAGAAGACCGCATACGTTGAGCGCGTAGTCGCGATCAACCGCGTCGCCAAGGTTGTCAAGGGTGGTCGCCGCTTCAGCTTCACCGCGCTGGTCGTGGTGGGCGACGGTGACGGCACGGTCGGTGTCGGTTACGGCAAGGCCAAGGAAGTTCCGGCTGCCATCGCCAAGGGCGTGGAAGAGGCCAAGAAGAACTTCTTCAAGGTCCCCCGTATCCAGGGCACCGTCCCGCACCCGATCACTGGCGAGAAGGCGGCCGGTGTCGTGCTGCTCAAGCCCGCGTCCCCCGGTACCGGTGTTATCGCCGGTGGCCCGGTGCGTGCGGTGCTCGAGTGCGCCGGCATCCACGACATTCTGTCGAAGTCGCTCGGTTCGTCGAACCCGATCAACATCGTGCACGCCACGGTGGAGGCCCTCAAGGGACTGCAGCGTCCCGAGGAGATCGCCGCCCGTCGTGGTCTGCCGCTCGAGGACGTCGCCCCCGCCGCACTGCTGCGGGCGCGTGCAGGGGCGGGTGCGTAATGGCTCGCCTCAAGGTCACGCAGGTCAAGTCCTACATCGGCAGCAAGCAGAACCACCGCGACACCCTGCGTTCGCTCGGGCTCAAGCGCCTGAACGACGTGGTTGTCAAGGAGGACCGCCCCGAGATCCGCGGCATGGTGCAGACCGTCCGCCACCTCGTGACGGTCGAGGAGGTCGACTGACATGGCGGAGCAGAACCCGCTGAAGGTCCACAACCTCCGTCCCGCCCCGGGCGCCAAGACCGCCAAGACCCGTGTCGGTCGTGGTGAGGCGTCGAAGGGTAAGACGGCTGGTCGCGGTACCAAGGGTACGAAGGCCCGTTACCAGGTTCCGGAGCGCTTCGAGGGTGGGCAGATGCCCCTCCACATGCGCCTCCCGAAGCTGAAGGGCTTCAAGAACCCCGCCCACAAGCAGTTCCAGGTCGTGAACCTGGACAAGCTGGCCGAGCTCTACCCGCAGGGTGGCGAGGTCACGGTGGCCGGTCTGGTCGCCAAGGGTGCGGTTCGCAAGAACGAGCTCGTCAAGGTCCTTGGCCAGGGCGAGATCTCCGTGGCGCTGCAGGTGACGGTCGACGCCGTCTCCGGCTCCGCCAAGGAGAAGATCGCCGCCGCCGGCGGCACCGTCACCGAGCTCATCTGAGTTCGTTGATCTGACAACCGGGGATGTCCCATAACGGGGCATCCCCGGTTGGTCGTTCCAAGGGGGGCACGGTCGCCGGTAAGGTGGCGTGCACTGCTGTTAACCTCCGTGCGGCCTGCTTCCGTGCGGACTTTGACCGATATGTATTCGTCGATCCTCAAGACCGTCACCTCTCGCGTGGCTGCGTGAGAGGCGCAGGAGGCACCGTGCTCACCGCGTTCGCCCGGGCGTTCAAGACGCCCGACCTGCGCAAGAAGCTACTGTTCACGCTGGGCATCATGGTGCTCTTCAGGCTCGGGGCGCACGTCCCCGTGCCGGGCGTCGACTACCGCAATGTCCAGACGTGCCTCGACCAGGCCAAGAGCGGCCAGAGCCTTTTCGGCCTCGTGAACATGTTCAGCGGTGGTGCACTGCTGCAGGTCACGATCTTCGCGCTCGGCATCATGCCGTACATCACTGCGAGCATCATCCTGCAGCTGCTCACGGTCGTGATCCCGCGCCTGGAAGCCCTCAAGAAGGAGGGGCAGTCGGGCCAGACCAAGATCACGCAGTACACGCGTTATCTGACGGTCGCCCTCGCCGTCCTCCAGGGCACCGGTCTCGTGGCCACCGCCAGCACTGGTGCGCTCTTCGGGAGCTGCCCGGTCGGCAACCAGATCGTGCCCAACCACTCGATCTTCACCACGATCACGATGGTCATCACGATGACCGCCGGTACCTGCCTCATCATGTGGCTCGGTGAGCTCATCACCGACCGCGGCATCGGCAACGGCATGTCCATCCTGATGTTCACCTCCATCGCCGCCGGCTTCCCGAGCGCCCTGTGGGGCATCAAGATGCAGGGCAAGCTGATGGGCGGCTGGCTGGAGTTCGGCCTGGTGATCCTCTGTGGTCTGGCCATGGTCGCGCTCGTCGTCTTCGTCGAGCAGGCACAGCGGCGGATCCCCGTGCAGTACGCGAAGCGCATGATCGGCCGCCGTTCGTACGGCGGCACGTCCACCTACATCCCGTTGAAGGTGAACCAGGCGGGTGTGATCCCCGTCATCTTCGCCTCGTCGCTCCTCTATATCCCGGCGCTGCTGGTGCAGTTCACCGGCTCCAAGGCGGGCTGGGCGACGTGGGTGCAGTCCAACCTGGTGAAGGGCGACCACCCCGTCTACATCGCCACGTACTTCCTGCTGATCGTTTTCTTCGCCTTCTTCTACGTCGCCATCTCCTTCAACCCCGAAGAAGTTGCAGACAACATGAAGAAGTATGGTGGGTTCATCCCGGGCATCCGGGCCGGCCGACCCACCGCGGAGTATCTGAGCTACGTGCTGAATCGCATCACGTGGCCCGGCTCGCTGTACCTGGGCTTGATCGCGTTGGTGCCGACCGTGGCACTGGTCACACTCAACGCAAACCAGAACTTCCCGTTCGGTGGAACCAGCATCCTGATCATCGTGGGTGTCGGTCTGGAGACTGTGAAGCAGATCGAGAGCCAGCTTCAGCAGCGCAACTACGAAGGGTTCCTCCGCTGATGCGAATCGTCCTCGTCGGGCCGCCCGGCGCCGGCAAGGGTACGCAGGCCGCGTACCTCGCCAAGAATCTCGCGATCCCGCACATCTCGACGGGTGACCTGTTCCGGGCGAACATCAGCCAGGGCACGGAGCTGGGCCTGCGGGCCAAGCAGTACATGGACCAGGGCCAGCTGGTGCCGGACGAGGTCACCATCGGGATGGCCCAGGACCGGATGAACCAGCCGGACGCGGAGAACGGCTTCCTGCTGGACGGCTTCCCGCGGAACGTCGCCCAGGCCGAGGCCCTCGACGAGGCCCTCAAGGCGGACGGCGTGAAGCTGGACGCCGTGCTGGACCTGGAGGTCCCCGAGGACGAGGTGGTCAAGCGCATCGCCGGCCGCCGGATCTGCCGGAACGACTCCAGCCACGTCTTCCACGTCACCTACAGCCGCCCGCAGCAGGACGGCGTCTGCGACGTGTGCGGCGGCGAGCTGTACCAGCGCGACGACGACAGCGAGGAGACCGTCCGCAAGCGGCTGGAGGTCTACCACACGCAGACGGAGCCGATCATCGACTACTACAAGGCCCAGGGCCTCGTGGTGACGATCTCGGCCCTCGGCAAGGTCGCCGAGGTCACCGGGCGGGCGATGGACGCCCTGTCGGCGCAGCGCGCCTGACCCTCACGGTCCGTACACGGCCGCGGTGCCCGCAAGGGCACCGCGGCCGTAGTGTTGTTCCCGACCCCACGAACAGAGAGCCGAGAAAGGCACCCCACATGGTGGAGATCAAAACCCCCCAGCAGATCGCGAAGATGCGCGAGGCGGGGCTGGTCGTCGCCGCCATCCACGCGGCCACCCGGGAGGCGGCCGTTCCCGGTGCCACGACCAAGGACCTGGACGAGGTCGCCCGCAAGGTGATCGCCGAGCACGGCGCGAAGTCGAACTTCCTGGGCTACGGCGGCTTCCCCGCCACCATCTGCACCTCGGTGAACGAGGTCGTCGTGCACGGCATCCCGGACACGAAGACGGTCCTGAAGGACGGCGACATCATCTCGATCGACGCCGGTGCGATCATCGACGGCTGGCACGCGGACGCGGCCTTCACGGCCTTCGTGGGCTCCGGTCACGCTCCGGAGCTGGTCGAGCTCTCCCGGGTGACCGAGGAGTCCATGTGGGCCGGCATCGCCGCCGTGAAGGCCGGCAACCGCCTGGTCGACCTCTCCAAGGCCATCGAGGGCTACATCCGCCGCCAGCCGCGCCCCGCGAGCGGCAAGTACGGGATCATCGAGGACTACGGCGGGCACGGCATCGGCTCCGAGATGCACATGGACCCGCACCTGCTGAACTACGTCTCCCGCAAGCGCGGCAAGGGGCCGAAGCTGGTGCCGGGCTTCTGCATCGCCATCGAGCCGATGGTGAGCCTGGGGACGGCGAAGACGTACGTCCTTGCGGACGAGTGGACGGTGCTGACGGACGACAAGACGTGGTCGTCGCACTGGGAGCACTCGATCGCCGTCACGGAGGAGGGACCGCTGGTCCTCACCTCACCGGACGGCGGCCGCGCCAAGCTCGCTGCGCTCGGCATCACGGCGGCCCCGGACCCGTTGGCCTAGCCCCTGACGGGGGCCGCGCCCCGTAGGGGCGCGGGGAACTGCGCGACCGGCCCAGGACGGCCGGCACCGGGCAACGTACGGAGGCAGTGGCCTGCAGCGAGGGCGGGGGCGCCGCCCCCGCAGTGGCAGGTCGGGGAGTGGGTGGACGTATCACCCTCGATTAGGCTTTCCCGTTTCACTGACGTAGACTGACGCGTCGGCTCTCGTCTATCCGCATGCCCGCGTTCCGCGTGGCCGTGCGAACACCAGAGTTGATCAAGGTAGCCGATTCGAAAGGCGAAGCGTGGCCAAGAAGCAAGGTGCCATCGAGATCGAGGGCACCGTGATCGAGTCTCTGCCGAACGCCATGTTCAAGGTGGAGCTCCAGAACGGTCACAAGGTCCTCGCGCACATCAGCGGCAAGATGCGGATGCACTACATCCGTATCCTTCCCGACGACCGGGTCGTGGTGGAGCTGTCTCCGTACGACCTGACGCGCGGCCGGATCGTCTACCGGTACAAGTAGATCTTGCCCACAGCCCCGCCTCCCGTGGGGTGAAGGCACTGACTTCGGAGAACCTGCATCCCATGAAGGTCAAGCCGAGCGTCAAGAAGATCTGCGACAAGTGCAAGGTGATCCGCCGTCACGGCCGGGTCATGGTCATCTGCGACAACCTGCGCCACAAGCAGCGCCAGGGCTGACGCAGAACCTGCACTTCAGCAGTTTCTTCGCGCGACGCGCGCAATACGTACATACGCAGGACCCGTCCCTCTCTGTGATGGAGGGCGGCACCCCCGGCTCGGAGGCCGGGGACCCGGTCGGTACCAAATCTTTGAATCCAAAGAGGCCGGCCGCCGGGAGTGGTCTTGTGGAAGACCTCCGACGAACACCTGGAGCCATTCAATGGCACGCGTTTCCGGTGTCGACATCCCGCGTGAAAAGCGCGTGGAGGTCGCACTCACCTACGTCTTCGGCATCGGCCGCACCCTGGCGAAGGAGACCCTCGCCAACACCGGTGTGAACCCGAACACCCGCGTTCGTGACCTGTCCGAGGAGGACCTGGTCAAGATCCGCGAGTACGTGGACGCCAACATCAAGACCGAGGGCGACCTGCGCCGCGAGGTCCAGGCCGACATCCGCCGCAAGGTCGAGATCGGCTGCTACCAGGGTCTGCGCCACCGTCGTGGCCTGCCCGTCCACGGCCAGCGCACCAGCACGAACGCCCGTACCCGCAAGGGCCCGCGTCGCGCCATCGCCGGCAAGAAGAAGCCGGGCAAGAAGTAGTCCTCAGCGGACGCTCATTTAGCGGTCTTCGCTGTAGGACCGACCACCTCCACGGGAGAATCGAATGCCCCCCAAGGGACGCCAGGGCGCTGCCAAGAAGGTGCGCCGCAAGGAAAAGAAGAACGTCGCTCACGGCCACGCGCACATCAAGAGCACGTTCAACAACACCATCGTTTCGATCACCGACCCCACGGGCAACGTGATCTCCTGGGCCTCCGCCGGCCACGTCGGCTTCAAGGGCTCGCGCAAGTCCACCCCGTTCGCCGCGCAGATGGCCGCCGAGTCGGCTGCCCGTCGCGCGCAGGAGCACGGCATGCGCAAGGTCGACGTCTTCGTCAAGGGTCCCGGCTCCGGCCGTGAGACCGCGATCCGTTCCCTCCAGGCCACGGGCCTCGAGGTCGGTTCGATCCAGGACGTCACCCCCACCCCGCACAACGGCTGCCGTCCGCCGAAGCGCCGCCGCGTCTGAGGTCTGGCACACACGTGCATTCGGGCGGTACGGCTCTTTCGAGCCGTGCCGCCCGTACCCTTGCAGTACAGCAGGGCGTCAAATAGCGGGCGCCCACGACTGAAGGATCTGATCCACACATGCTGATCGCTCAGCGCCCCTCTCTGACCGAAGAGGTCGTGGACGAGTTCCGTTCCCGGTTCGTCATCGAGCCGCTGGAGCCGGGCTTCGGCTACACCCTCGGCAACTCCCTGCGTCGTACGCTCCTCTCCTCGATCCCGGGTGCGGCTGTCACGTCCATCCGCATCGACGGTGTCCTGCACGAGTTCACCACCGTGCCGGGCGTCAAGGAGGACGTCACCGACCTCATCCTCAACATCAAGCAGCTGGTCGTCTCCTCGGAGCACGACGAGCCGGTCGTGATGTACCTGCGCAAGCAGGGCCCGGGTCTGGTCACCGCCGCGGACATCGCCCCGCCGGCCGGCGTCGAGGTGCACAACCCCGACCTGGTCCTGGCGACCCTGAACGCCAAGGGCAAGCTGGAGATGGAGCTGACCGTCGAGCGCGGTCGCGGCTACGTCTCCGCCGTCCAGAACAAGCAGGTGGGCCAGGAGATCGGCCGTATCCCGGTCGACTCCATCTACTCGCCGGTTCTCAAGGTCACCTACAAGGTCGAGGCGACCCGTGTCGAGCAGCGCACCGACTTCGACAAGCTGATCGTCGACGTCGAGACCAAGCAGGCCATGCGCCCGCGCGACGCCATGGCGTCCGCCGGCAAGACCCTGGTCGAGCTGTTCGGTCTGGCCCGCGAGCTCAACATCGACGCCGAGGGCATCGACATGGGCCCGTCCCCGACGGACGCCGCCCTGGCCGCCGATCTGGCGCTGCCGATCGAGGAGCTCGAGCTCACCGTTCGGTCCTACAACTGCCTCAAGCGCGAGGGCATCCACTCCGTGGGTGAGCTCGTCGCCCGCTCCGAGGCCGACCTGCTCGACATCCGCAACTTCGGTGCGAAGTCGATCGACGAGGTCAAGGCGAAGCTGGCCGGCATGGGCCTGGCCCTCAAGGACAGCCCGCCCGGATTCGACCCGACCGCTGCCGCCGACGCCTTTGGCGCCGACGACGACGCGGATGCGGGTTTTGTGGAGACCGAGCAGTACTGATCGGTCTTCGGGTGCGGGAGCGCTGTGCTTGATCGCGCAGTTCCCCGCGCCCCTTCCGGGGCGCAGCCCCGGATCTCCGACGGGCAACCGCTCGCTCGGATACTGACTCCGGTACCTGGTACGGCCGGGGCAGACACCTAGGAGAAACACCATGCCGCGTCCCACCAAGGGTGCCCGTCTGGGCGGCGGTGCCGCGCACGAGAAGCTGATGCTGGCGAACCTCGCCAAGTCGCTCTTCGAGCACGGCCGCATCACGACGACCGAGGCCAAGGCCCGCCGCCTGCGTCCGGTCGCCGAGCGCCTGATCACCAAGGCGAAGAAGGGCGACATCCACAACCGTCGCCAGGTGCTGCAGACGATCACGGACAAGGGCATCGTCCACGTCCTCTTCACCGAGATCGCTCCGCGCTTCGCCGAGCGTCCGGGTGGCTACACCCGCATCACCAAGATCGGCAACCGTCGTGGCGACAACGCCCCGATGGCTGTGATCGAGCTGGTCGAGGGTGAGATCGCCAAGAAGGCGACCGTCGCCGAGGCCGAGGCCGCCACCAAGCGTGCGGTCAAGGAGTCCGAGGCTGCCGCCGAGGCTCCGGCCGAGGAGTCGAAGGACGCCTGACGCACATCGTGTGTCAGGACGGGCCCGCCCCTTTCGGGGGCGGGCCCGTCCCGCATTTGTGGAAGGAAACTCAGCGGTGAGTGACGAGGTGGAGCCCGGCAAGGTCCGGGTGCGGCTGGACCTGTCGTACGACGGCAAGGACTTCTCGGGCTGGGCCAAGCAGCGCGAGGGGCAGCGCACGGTCCAGGGCGAGCTGGAGGACGCGATCCGGACGGTGACGCGCTCGTCCGAGACGTACGAACTGACCGTCGCCGGGCGGACGGACGCAGGGGTGCACGCCCGCGGCCAGGTCGCGCACGTCGATCTGCCGGCCGAGGTGTGGGCCGAGCACCAGGACAAGCTGCTGCGCCGGCTGGCCGGACGGCTCCCGCACGACGTCCGTGTGTGGAAGGCCGAGGAGGCCCCGGCCGGTTTCAACGCGCGTTTCTCGGCGGTCTGGCGGCGCTACGCCTACCGGGTGACGGACCATCACGGCGGTGTCGACCCGCTGCTGCGCGGTCATGTCCTGTGGCACGACTGGCCGTTGGACGTCGACGCGATGAATGCCGCTGCAGAGAAGCTCGTTGGCGAACACGACTTCGCTGCGTACTGCAAGAAGCGCGAGGGCGCCACCACCATCCGCACGCTGCAGCAGCTGAGTTGGGTGCGGGACGCCTCCGGCGTCATCACCGCGACGGTGCGGGCCGATGCCTTCTGCCACAACATGGTGCGGTCGCTCGTCGGCGCGCTGCTGTTCGTCGGCGACGGGCACCGGCCGGTCGACTGGCCGGCGAAGGTGCTGGCTGCGCGGGTGCGGGACTCGGCCGTGCACGTTGTGCGGCCGCACGGGCTGACGCTGGAGGAGGTCGGTTACCCGGCCGACTCCGAGCTGGCCGCCCGCAACCGGGAAGCGCGCAACAAGCGGACGCTGCCCGGCGGGGCGGGGTGTTGCTGAGCGCTCGGCCGAAACCTGCGGGTCGTCTGTGGCTGGTCGCGCAGTTCCCCGCGCCCCTTCGGGGCGCGGGACGCTGTCATGGAAGGTTGACCGCCAAGTCGCTCGACATCGTGAAGTACGGGTGGACGCCCGCGACCGTCGGGTAGATGTCGGTCTTGTTGCGGTCGACGATGTCCCCGGTGAGCCGTGCGAGTTTGACCGGTTCGGCCCCGGAGGCCGGGACCAGGGCCAGGTCCCAGGTCGTGCTCCCGGTGCCGCCGCGGGCGGCCTTCAGCTGCTCGTAGGGGACGGTGACCCGGAACGCCGTCCCGCCGGTGACCTCGGCGTCCACCGTCACCTCGGCCGCGCTCTCGGTGCGCGGGGTGCCGACGAGGACGGGCTTGCCGCCCTCGGTGAACTCGGCGCCGTGCAGGGTGCCTTCGACCGTGAACGCGTCCTCGCCGGTGCGGATGCTGCGGGCCTCGGCGTGGGCCGGGCGGTGCCAGGCGCGCAGCGCCAGGTAGCCGTCGACGGTCGGGTAGGGCACCCACCAGGTGAACGGGGCGTCCGGCAGCGGCTCCACGGTGAGCAGGCCCTTGCCCTCGGCGAGGTGGGAGACCACACGGCGGCGGGCACGGTCCTCCTCGCGCACGACGTGCAGGTCCCAACGGCCCTCGCCCAGACGGAGCTTGCGGCGGTCCAGGACGGCCGTCCAGGGGCCGCCCTTGCCGCCCGCCGGCGGGGTGAGCGGCACGCCGACGGGCTTGCCCTCGCGGCGGCGGGTGACGGTGAGGGTGAGCTTGTCGCCGGAGACGCCGCTGCCGTCGACCGAGACCAGGATGTTGCCGTCGGCGTCGACGCGGCAGGAGGCCACGGGGCGCAGCGGCTTGCGGACGACGATGTCCTTGAGGACCTTCTTCACCGGCTGCTTGGCCGGCTTGGCCACGGGCCGCCGGACGAGCTTGCCGAGGGCGCGGCGCAGCAGCTTGCGCAGCGGCACGGACGTGCTGTCGGTCCCGGACGTCCCGGTGTGCCCGCCGCGGAGGCCCTCGATGAGGTCGAGGTAGGCGTCGGCGATGCGTTCGGGGGAGTAGCGCTGGGCGGAGGCGCGGGCGGCCTCGCCCATGCGGCGGCGGAGGCCGTCGTCCTCGATCAGTTCGAGCAGGCCCTTGGCGATGGCGTCGCTGTCGCCGACGGGGACGAGGAGGCCGTCCTCGCCGTGGGTGATGATCTCGCCGGGCCCGTGCGGGCAGTCGGTGGCGACGACGGGGACGCCGCAGTGCATGGCCTCCACGATCGTCATGCCGAAGGACTCCTCGCGGGAGGTCACGGCGGCGATGGAGCCCTTGGCCCACTCGGTCTCGATGGGGGAGTGGGCGCCCATGAGCGTGACGGACTCGTTGAGCCCGAGGCGGTCGATCTGCGCGCGCAGCTTGGCCTGTTCGGGGCCGCGGCCGTAGAGGCGCAGCTTCCAGTCGGGGTGTGCGGCGGCGACGGTGGCCCAGGCCTTGACGAGCAGGTCGTAGCGCTTGACGGGGATGAGCCGGCCGGCGGCGACGACGATCCTGGCCTCGGGGTCGGCCTGTTCGACCTCGGAGGCCGGTACGCCGTTGGGCAGGCAGACGATCTTCGTCCTGGCGTCGGGGAAGTGCTCCCGGTGGGTGGCCGCGTCCGCCTCGGAGACGGTGGTGTGCGCGTCCAGGTGCGGGATGGAGGCGTCCTGGTAGGCGCGGATGGCCGGCTCGTGGGTGCCGTAGATCCGGTGCTCCTGGCCGATGCGCAGGTAGCGGTCGGTGCCGAACTCGGCGAGGTACATCACCAGGCCGGGGCGGGTGGCGATGACGACGTCGGCGTCGGTGCGCGCCAGGTGTTCGGCCACGCGCTGGTCGGTGAGGGCGCTGAAGTGCGCGCCCTTGGCCTCGACCGCGGGGATGTACGTGCTCTCCTGCGCGAGCAGTTCGTGGTCGCGGTCGGCGCCCTCGTCGGGTCGCTGGTCGATGAGGTTGACCAGTCTGACCCTGGGGTGGAGGGACAGCCGCGGCGTCTTCCCGCTTCTGATGACCGACACGATCTCCACGTCGTGCCGCTCCGCGAGGGCACTCGCGACGTTGAACGTCGAGCGGATGGTGCCGCCGATGCCGTAGGCGTTCTGCAAAAGGAAAGAGATCTTCATGGCGGTGTGTCCGCGGCGCGCTGCAGGCGCTGCGTCCGTCCTTCCCCCTGGCCCGGGTGTCGAGGTCTCCCCACCGTCGGTTAAGACCGTTGAGAGGGATTTGGGTTGCCCGGGCAGCCTACATTGTGGCTTGGGTCACGTTGCAAGGATCAATGCCCGGGCGTCTTCGACTGCACCGACGCCGCGGCCTGTTCGCTGCCGCGGGCGTAGATGCGCCGGAACGTGTAGTCCCCCACGTCACGGCCCGCGGTCAGGGCCTTGGTGTCGTCGGCGGCGACCGCGGAGCCGTCCGTGAAACCCGCGACGGTGAAGTACGCGTACCGCCCTTCCGTGTTCGCGGAGTTGCGGCACGCCGGCCCGTGGCAGAAGGCCGTGCCGTCCTCGCCGGGCAGCGGGGTGACGTACCCCGTGTACCGGTCCTTCGCCTTGTCCGCGGCCGCCTTGGAGTCGAAGACGGCCACGCCGACCGTCACGGCGACGCCGTTGCGCAGGTAGGTGGCGCGCAGCAGTCGACGGCAGCCGTTGTCCTTGAGGACCTGGCCCAGGCCGCCCTCGGCGGCGTCGGTGCAGTCGGCGGTGGAGCCGGTGGCGATGCGCTTGTAGGCGGCGCCGGGGCTCATCACCGGCTGGGCCTGCGGGAAGAGGCTCTGCGGGGTGAGCGGTGCCTTGTCCTTGTCCGCGCTGGATATGAACTCCCGCGGGTCCGGCGGCGACGGCGGTGCGACCGGGGCGAAGGTCGGCTCGGCGGAGGCCGAGGCGCTGGGCGGTCTGCCGCCCGTGGCGTCGGCCTTGCCGTTCTTGTCGTTCTTGCCCGTCATGACCACGGCGGTGGCCACGATGGCGGCCACGGCGCCCGCGCCGAGCACCCCGCCGCCGATGAGCAGCAGCTTGCGGCGCCGGCCGCGGGCGGCGGTGTCGTCGGCGAGCTGCGCCCAGTCGGGCGTGTGGGACGCCGGGGGCATGTGCGGAGGCATGGGCTGCGAGGGGGGAGGCCCCCACTGCGGAGCCGTCGGTCCGGAGTCGCCCGTGGGCCCGTACGGCCCCCCCTGCCCAAAACTCATGTCCGGCATCGTAAACCGGTTGGTCACGGCCCGGTCAGCCGGGAGAATGCGGCACATGGGACATGTGGAGGCGGCGCATCTCGAGTACTACCTACCGGACGGCAGGGCACTGCTCGGTGACGCCTCCTTCCGCGTCGGGGAAGGGGCCTCCGTCGCCCTCGTCGGGGCCAACGGCGCGGGCAAGACGACCCTGCTGCGGCTGATCGCGGGGGAGCTGCAGCCGCACGGCGGCACGGTCGCGGTGGGCGGCGGGCTGGGTGTGATGCCGCAGTTCGTGGGGTCCGTGCGGGACGAGCGGACGGTGCGGGACCTGCTGGTCTCCGTGGCCCAGCCGCGCATCCGCGAGGCGGCGCGGGCCGTGGACGCGGCCGAGCTCGCGATGATGACCGTGGACGACGAGGCCGCGCAGCTGGCCTACGCGCAGGCCCTGGCCGACTGGGCGGAGGCCCGCGGCTACGAGGCCGAGACCCTGTGGGACATGTGCACCGTGGCCGCGCTCGGCGTTCCGTACGAGAAGGCCCAGTGGCGCCAGGTGCGCACCCTCTCCGGCGGCGAGCAGAAGCGGCTGGTGCTGGAGGCGCTGCTGCGCGGCCCGGACGAGGTGCTGCTGCTGGACGAGCCGGACAACTACCTGGACGTCCCCGGCAAGCGGTGGCTGGAGGGGCAGCTGCGGGAGACGCGGAAGACGGTGCTCTTCGTGTCCCACGACCGTGAGCTGCTCGCCCGCGCCGCGGAGAAGATCATCAGCGTCGAGCCGGGCCCGGCCGGCAGCGACGTCTGGGTGCACGGCGGCGGCTTCGCCACCTACCACCAGGCACGCAAGGAGCGCTTCGCCCGCTTCGAGGAGCTGCGCCGGCGCTGGAGCGAGAAGCACGCCCAGCTGAAGAAGCTGGTGATCAGCCTGCGCGAGGCGGCCGCCGTCAGCCATGAGATGGCGTCCCGCTACGCGGCGGCCCAGACCCGGCTGCGGAAGTTCGAGGAGGCGGGTCCGCCGCCGGAGCCGCCGCGCGAGCAGGACATCCGGATGCGGCTGCGCGGCGGCCGTACCGGCATTCGCGCGGTGACCTGCGAGAAGCTGGAGCTCACGGGGCTGATGCAGCCCTTCGGCCTGGAGGTCTTCTACGGCGAGCGGGTGGCCGTCCTCGGCTCGAACGGCTCCGGGAAGTCGCACTTCCTCCGCCTCCTGGCGGGGGAGGAGGTGGCGCACAGCGGCATGTGGAAGCTGGGCGCCCGGGTCGTCCCCGGCCACTTCGCCCAGACCCACGCCCACCCCGAGCTGGAGGGCCGCACGCTCGTCGACATCCTGTGGACGGAGCACGCCAAGGACCGCGGGGGCGCCATGTCGGCGCTGCGCCGCTACGAGCTGGAGGGCCAGGGCGACCAGCGCTTCGAGCGGCTCTCGGGCGGCCAGCAGGCGCGCTTCCAGATCCTGCTGCTGGAGCTGGCGGGTACGACGGCGCTGCTGCTGGACGAGCCGACGGACAACCTGGACCTGGAGAGCGCTGAGGCGCTCCAGGAGGGGCTGGAGGCGTACGAGGGCACGGTGCTCGCGGTGACGCACGACCGTTGGTTCGCTCGTTCCTTCGACCGGTTCGTGGTTTTCGGCGCGGACGGGCGCGTCAGGGAGGTGCCGGAGCCGGTGTGGGACGAGGGCCGGGTGGCGCGCAAGCGATAAGGTGCCCCGGCACGTTTTGACCCTGCCGGGCGCCGCCGGGTACTCTGTGGGTTCGTTATGCGTATTGGCTTGGTCGTTCTCACGCGAGGGGCCCTTACGCTTGTCCGTCAGGTTTGATCGCCGGCGGCCTGCACGCGGGTTGCGTCCCCGTGGTGCGGCCAATGCTGTGTGGTCACGCATGTGCGGACCGTGTCAGGACCCAAACTCAACTGAGAAAAGGCTACGACCGTGCGTACGTTCAGCCCCAAGCCCGGCGATGTGACGCGCCAGTGGCACATCATTGACGCGCAGGACGTCGTCCTGGGCCGTCTCGCCTCCACGGCTGCCTCCCTGCTGCGTGGCAAGCACAAGCCTGTGTACGCCCCGCACATGGACATGGGTGACTTCGTCGTCATCATCAATGCCGACAAGGTGCACCTGTCCGGCAACAAGAAGACCCAGAAGATGGCGTACCGCCACTCTGGCTTCCCGGGCGGTCTGCGCTCTGTCCGTTACGACGAGCTGCTCGACAAGAACCCCGAGAAGGCCGTCGAGAAGGCCATCAAGGGCATGCTGCCGAAGAACTCCCTCGGCCGTCAGATGCTCTCGAAGCTGAAGGTCTACTCGGGCGACCAGCACCCGCACGCCGCCCAGCAGCCCGTTCCGTTCGAGATCACCCAGGTCAAGCAGGGCTGAGTCCCGGCCACCGCCGAACCAGAAAGTCTGAGGAGAATCAGTGGCTGAGACCACCGCCGAGATGCCGGTCGAGGGCGTCGAGGAGTACACCACGGAGACCGAGGTCGTCGAGTCGGAGTACACCTCCGAGTCCCTCGCCTCCCGCTTCGGCGAGCCGCAGCCGGCCGCCGGCCTGGGCCGTCGCAAGAACGCCATCGCCCGCGTCCGGATCGTTCCGGGCACCGGCAAGTGGAAGATCAACGGCCGCACCCTTGAGGACTACTTCCCCAACAAGGTGCACCAGCAGGAAGTCAACGAGCCCTTCAAGGTGCTCGAGCTCGACGACCGCTACGACGTCATCGCCCGCATCGCGGGTGGCGGCGTGTCCGGCCAGGCCGGCGCCCTGCGCCTCGGTGTGGCCCGCGCCCTCAACGAGGCCGACGTCGACAACAACCGCGGCCCGCTGAAGAAGGCCGGCTTCCTCAAGCGCGACGACCGTGCGGTCGAGCGCAAGAAGGCCGGTCTGAAGAAGGCCCGCAAGGCTCCGCAGTACAGCAAGCGCTAAATCGCAGCTCGCTGCACCGCCCGAACGCCCCGGTGGCACGAAACGTGCCGCCGGGGCGTTCGGCCATTGGCGGCCCGGGGCGTATACCTGGAGGAAACGCTCTGGCCCCGGGCTCGACACCTTCACGTTCGGGGGTCCGTGCGCGGACCCCGCACTCCAGTGTTTTCGGAGGACACCAGTGGGACGACTCTTCGGTACGGACGGTGTGCGCGGTGTCGCCAACGCCGATCTGACGGCGGAGCTCGCGCTCGGCCTGTCGGTCGCGGCGGCGCATGTGCTCGCCGAGGCGGGCACCTTCGAGGGCCATCGCCCGGTGGCGGTGGTCGGCCGTGATCCTCGTGCGTCCGGGGAGTTCCTGGAGGCCGCCGTGGTGGCCGGACTGGCCAGTGCGGGCGTGGACGTCCTGCGGGTGGGCGTGCTGCCCACGCCGGCGGTCGCCTACCTCACCGGGGCGCTCGGTGCGGACCTCGGCGTGATGCTCTCCGCCAGCCACAACGCGATGCCCGACAACGGCATCAAGTTCTTCGCCCGCGGCGGCCACAAGCTCGCCGACGAGCTCGAGGACCGCATCGAGCAGACCTACCGGGCCCACGCCTCCGGCGAGCCCTGGGACCGGCCCACCGGCGCCGGCGTCGGCCGGGTCCGCGACTACGACCAGGGCTTCGACAACTACGTCGCCCACCTGATCGGCGTCCTCCCGAACCGCCTCGACGGCCTCAAGGTCGTCATCGACGGTGCCCACGGCGCCGCGGCCCGGGTCTCGCCCGAGGCCTTCGCGCGGGCCGGTGCCGAGGTCGTCACCATCGGCACCGAGCCGGACGGCCTCAACATCAACCACGAGTGCGGCTCCACGCACCTGGCCAAGCTGCGCGCCGCCGTCGTCGAGCACGGCGCCGACCTGGGCGTGGCGCACGACGGCGACGCCGACCGCTGCCTGGCCGTGGACGCCAAGGGCGACGAGGTCGACGGCGACCAGATCCTGGCCGTGCTGGGTCTCGCGATGCGCGATGCCGGGTCGCTGCGCAAGAACACGATCGTCGCGACCGTGATGTCGAACCTGGGCTTCAAGCTGGCCATGGAGTGCGAGGGCGTCGAACTCGTCCAGACGGCGGTCGGCGACCGCTACGTCCTGGAGGAGATGAAGGCGAACGGCTTCGCCCTCGGCGGCGAGCAGTCCGGCCACGTCATCGTCCTGGACCACGCGACGACCGGCGACGGCACGCTGACCGGCCTGATGCTGGCGGCCCGCGTCGCCGCCACGGGCCGCTCGCTCGCCGAGCTGGCGGGCGTGATGGAGCGGCTGCCGCAGGTGCTCATCAACGTGCGCGACGTCGACAAGTCGCGCGTCGCCACCTCGGAGGAGCTGGCGGAGGCCGTGAAGACGGCGGAGCGCGAACTCGGTGCGACCGGGCGGGTGTTGCTGCGGTCCTCCGGCACGGAGCCGCTGGTGCGCGTCATGGTCGAGGCCGCCGACATCGAGCAGGCCAGGGCTGTTGCACAGCGCCTGGCGGATGTCGTGAAGTCGGCACTGGGCTAGGGGAGTTCCCGGGGCTCCGCCCCGGACCCCGTACCGCGCTGCGCGCGGTGTCCTCAAACGCCGGACGGGCTGATTTCTCAGCCCGTCCGGCGTTCTTCAGAGTTTCCGCAGCGACAGCCGCTGCACCTTGTGGTCCCGGCCCTTCCTCAGGATCAGGTTCGAACGGCCCCGTGTCGGGGCGACGTTCTCCAGGAGGTTGGGCTGGTTGATGGTCCGCCAGTTCCGGCGCGCGTAGTCCAGCGCCTCCTCCTCCGACACCTCCGTGTAGCGCCGGAAGTACGAGTCCGGGTCCTGGAACGCCGTGGCCCGCAGCTTCCTGAAGCGGTGGTAGTACCACTGCTCGATGTCGTCGGCCCGCGCGTCCACGTACACGCTGAAGTCGAAGAAGTCGGCGAGTCCGACCCGGGTGCGGCCGTCCTTGCCGGGCTGGGCCGGCTGCAGGACGTTCAGGCCCTCGACGATCAGGATGTCGGGGCGGTGCACGGTCAGCCGCTCGCCCGGCACGATGTCGTAGGTCAGGTGGGAGTAGACCGGCGCCGAGACCTCCTCCTTGCCGGCCTTCACGTCCGCGACGAAGCGCGTCAGGGCCCGCCGGTCGTAGGACTCGGGGAAGCCCTTCCTCGACATCAGGCCGCGCGCCTGCAGCTCCGCGTTGGGCAGCAGGAAGCCGTCCGTGGTGACCCGCTCCACGCGCGGGTGCTCGGGCCAGCGCGCGAGGAGGGCGCGCAGCAGCCGGGCCGTGGTCGACTTGCCGACCGCCACGCTGCCGGCGACCCCGATCACGAAGGGCGTGCCGCGCTGGGCCCCCTTCTCGCCGAGGAAGGTGTTGAGCGCGCCGCGCAGCTGTCCGGTGGCCCCCACGTAGAGGTTGAGCAGCCGGGAGAGCGGCAGGTAGATGTCGCGGACCTCGTCGAGGTCGATGACGTCGCCGAGCCCCTGCAGCGCCTCCACCTCGGCCGCGGTGAGCGGCAGCGGCGTGTTCTCGCGCAGGGCGCTCCACTCGGCCCGGGTGAGGTCGACGAAGGGCGAGGAGTCCGCACGCCGTCGCTGATGAGGGTCTGTGGTGGTCGGCACGGCCCCCATTCTGCGGGGGCCACGGGCAGTGATCACCCCGGGGGTGTGTGGCGCCGACGACACCGAGGGTTGCGTGTGGTGCCGGTGGGTGAAGTTCGGCCGGGAGCCTGTACTTACTCGCGGGTCAGGAATACGTTCCGGTCTTGCTGTGTCCCGGTCCGGTCCCGTTCGCACCCCGCGCGAGGCTCCCGTGTTCGTTCTCCGTCTCGTACACCGCCACCTGCGCTACTCGGTCCGGCGCGCGCTCCGCCGCTCCGGCTCCGGGCGCGGCACCGTGGCCGATCGTGAGGTCTTCGCCGACCGGGTGCGCGGCGAGCTCGCCGCCGAGCTGCCGGAGGAGGACCTGGGGCAGGAGCTGGGCGACTGCCTGGACCGGTACGTTCTCGGCAGCAAACCGCGCTGCGAGGAGGTCGAGTACCTGGAGCTGGTGCAGGAGGCCATCTACCGGATCGAGCGCGGGCGTTAGCACCCGGGCCGTACGCTGCAGTCCATGTGCGGAATCGTTGGGTATGTGGGAGGGCAGTGCGCCCTCGACGTCGTCCTTGCCGGGCTGCGGCGGCTGGAGTACCGCGGCTACGACTCGGCCGGTGTGGCGGTGCCGGCCGACGGCGGGCTCGCGGCCGCGAAGAAGGCCGGCAAGCTCGCCAATCTGGAGAAGGAGCTCGCCGCCCGCCCCCTGCCGTCCGGGGCCACCGGCATCGGCCACACGCGCTGGGCCACGCACGGCGCGCCCACCGACGCCAACGCCCACCCCCACCTGGACAATCCGGGCCGTGTCGCGGTCGTCCACAACGGCATCATCGAGAACTTCGCCGCGCTGCGCGCCGAACTGGCCGAGCGCGGTCACGTGCTGGTCTCGGAGACGGACACCGAGGTCGTCTCCCACCTGCTCTCGGAGTCCTTCTCCTCCTGCGGCGACCTGGCCGAGGCCATGCGGCAGGTGTGCCGCCGCCTGGAGGGCGCGTTCACGCTCGTCGCGGTGCACGCGGACGACCCGGACGTGGTGGTGGGCGCCCGCCGCAACTCCCCGCTGGTGGTGGGCGTGGGGGACGGCGAGGCCTTCCTGGCCTCGGACGTCGCGGCCTTCATCGCCCACACCAGGGAGGCGGTCGAGCTCGGCCAGGACCAGGTGGTCGAGCTCCGCCGGGACGGTCTGGACGTGACCGTCACCGTCACCACCTTCGAGGGCAAGGACGCGGAGATCCGCCCGTACCACGTCGACTGGGACGCCTCGGCCGCCGAGAAGGGCGGCTACGACTACTTCATGCTCAAGGAGATCGCCGAGCAGCCGAAGGCCGTCGCGGACACGCTGCTGGGCCGCATCGACGCGGCCGGGACGCTGTCGCTGGACGAGGTGCGGATCCCGGGCCCGGTGCTGCGGGAGGTCGACAAGGTCGTGATCGTGGCGTGCGGCACGGCGTACCACGCCGGGCTGATCGCCAAGTACGCGATCGAGCACTGGACGCGCATCCCGTGCGAGACGGAGCTGGCGAGCGAGTTCCGCTACCGCGATCCGATCCTCGGAGCGCGGACGCTGGTGATCGCCATCTCGCAGTCCGGCGAGACGATGGACACGCTGATGGCGCTGCGGCACGCACGCGAGCAGGGCGCGAAGGTCCTGGCGATCTGCAACACGAACGGCTCGACGATCCCGCGCGAATCGGACGCCGTGCTGTACACGCACGCCGGCCCGGAGGTGGCGGTCGCCTCGACGAAGGCGTTCCTGACGCAGCTGGTGGCCTGCTATCTGGTGGCGTTGTACCTGGGGCAGGTGCGCGGCACCAAGTGGGGCGACGAAGTCCGGTCCGTCGTGCGGGAGTTGTCGGACATCGCCACGCAGGTGGACGAGGTCCTGGAGACGATGGAGCCGGTGCGCGAACTGGCCCGCTCGCTGGCGGACAAGGGGACCGTGCTGTTCCTGGGCCGGCACGTCGGTTACCCGGTCGCCCTGGAGGGCGCGCTGAAGCTGAAGGAGCTGGCGTACATGCACGCCGAGGGCTTCGCGGCGGGTGAGCTGAAGCACGGCCCGATCGCGCTGATCGAGGAGGACCTGCCGGTGGTGGTCGTGGTGCCGTCGCCGCGCGGCCGGTCCGTCCTGCACGACAAGATCGTCTCCAACATCCAGGAGATCCGGGCCCGCGGCGCCCGCACCATCGTGATCGCGGAGCGGGGCGACGAGGCGGTGCGCCCGTACGCGGACCACTTGATCGAGATCCCGGCGACCCCGGTGCTGCTGCAGCCGCTCGTCGCGACCGTCCCGCTCCAGGTCTTCGCCTGCGAGCTGGCGACGGCGCGGGGCAACGAGGTGGACCAGCCGCGCAACCTGGCGAAGTCGGTGACGGTCGAATGATCGTCGGAGTCGGCATCGACGTCGCCGAGATCGAGCGCTTCGGCGCCGCCCTGGAGCGCACCCCCGGCATGGCGGAGCGCCTGTTCGTGGAGCGCGAGCTCTACCTGCCGAGCGGCGAACGCCGCGGCACCGCCTCGCTGGCCGTCCGCTTCGCGGCCAAGGAAGCCCTGGCCAAGGCCCTGGGCGCCCCGGCGGGCCTGCTGTGGACGGACGCGGAGGTCGTGGCGGAGGACAGCGGGCAGCCGCGCCTGGTGGTCACCGGCACGGTGGCGGCGCGGGCGGAGGCGCTGGGGGTGACGTCGTGGCACGTGTCGCTGAGCCATGACGCGGGGGTGGCCTCCGCTGTGGTGATCGCGGAGAAGTGAGGGGGCGGGGCGGCCCCGTCTGCCGGAGCCGCCTCCGCTTTCTCACCCCCGCACCACGTCCCGCCACACCCCCCGCAACCCCTCCGCCACCGCCATCGATGTGATCGGCGCCGCGCCGAGGTCCCGTGCCGCCAGGCCGTGCAGGTACGCGCCCACCGATGCCGCGTCCCGCCCCGGCAGGCCCGCCGCCAGCAGGGAGCCCGTCAGGCCCGAGAGGACGTCGCCGCTTCCCGCCGTCGCCAGCCACGGGGTCCCCGTGGGGTTCACCCGTACGGGGGTGTCCGTGCCGTCGGTGACCAGGGTGGTCGAGCCCTTCAGGAGAGCCGTCGCCCCGAAGCGGTCCGCCAGGGCGCGTACCGCCGGCAGGCGGCCGGCCTCCACCTCCTCGCGGGAGAGGCCGAGCAGGGCCGCGGCCTCCCCGGCGTGCGGGGTGAGGACCGTTGTGGCCCGGCGGGCCCGTACCGCCACGGGGTCCAGCAGGCGCAGGCCGTCCGCGTCGACCAGGACCGGGACGTCCTGGGTCAGGACGTCCACCAGCGCCCGGCGCGCCTCCGGGCCGTCGCCCAGGCCGGGGCCCACCACCCACGCCTGGACCCGGCCCGCCTCCGACGGCGGGCCGGCCGTCACCAGGGTCTCGGGGAAGCGGGCGATCACCGCGTCCGCCGCGGGGCCGGCGTAGCGCACCGCGCCCGCGCCGCCCCGGAGGGCGCCGGCCACGGCCAGGACGGCGGCGCCGGGGTAGCGGGCCGAGCCCGCGACGATGCCGATCACACCGCGGCGGTATTTGTCACTCTCCGGCTCGGGGAAGGGGAGCAATTCGGCCACATCCGCGTGGTGGAGGGCCTCGACGTCCGGAGGGCCTTCCAGGAACGGCCCGAGGCCGATGTCCACGAGGCGGAGCGCCCCCGCGTGCTCCCGCGCCGGGTCGATGAGCAGGCCCGGCTTGTACGCGCCGAACGTCACCGTTGCATCCGCCCGCACCGCGGCCCCCCGCACCTCCCCGGTGTCCGCGTCCACGCCGCTCGGCAGGTCGACGGCAACCACGAGCGCCCCCTCCGCAGCCTTGACCAGGGCCTCCGCCTCCGGACGCAGGCCGCCGCGGCCCCCGATGCCGACGATGCCGTCGATCACCAGGTCGGCCCGGCGGAGCGCGGGTTCGCCGGCTCCGGCGGGCACCGCCCGCCCGCCGGCCGCCCGCAGCGCCGCCAGGCCGCCCCGGTGCGCCCGCTCCGGTGCGAGGAGCACCGCCGTGACCCCCGCGCCCCGGCGCGCGAGCCGGGCGCCCGCGTAGAGGGCGTCGCCCCCGTTGTCGCCGCTGCCGACCAGCAGCGCCACCCGGGCCCCGTACACCTTCCCCAGCAGATCCGCGCAGGCCGCGGCCAGTCCGGCCGCGGCCCGCTGCATCAGGGCGCCCTCGGGCAGCCCGGCCATGAGCGCCCGCTCGGCGGCCCGTACGGTCTCCACGCTGTAGCCAGTCCTCATGGGGCCAGCCTCCCCCACGGGCCCCGGTCGCGACACCCGCCGCACCGCCCCCATCCCCGCCCGCCGCGTGGCCTGAGACACTGACGGGGATGAGTGAGACACCGATGCGCGTCCGAGCCGTGGTCGACCTGGCCGCCCTGCGGGCCAACGTACGCACGCTGAAGGCCCGC
Source organism: Streptomyces sp. AM25 (assembly GCF_058146165.1). Lineage (NCBI taxonomy): Bacteria > Bacillati > Actinomycetota > Actinomycetes > Kitasatosporales > Streptomycetaceae > Streptomyces > Streptomyces sp. AM25. Next base: position 208,438 of record NZ_JBKIWN010000016.1, read on the forward strand.
GCCCGCGGCGCGCAGCTGATGGCCGTGGTCAAGGCGGATGCGTACGGCCACGGCGCGCTGCCCTGCGCCCGCGCCGCCCGGGAGGCCGGCGCCGAGTGGGTCGGCACGGCCCTGCCGGAGGAGGCGCTCGCGCTGCGTGCCGCCGGGGACACCGGCCGGCTGATGTGCTGGCTGTGGACGCCGGGCGACCCGTGGCGGGACGCCGTCGAGGCGGACATCGACGTCTCCGTCAGCGGACTGTGGGCGCTGGACGAGGTCGCCGAGGCCGTCCGGGCCTGCGGCCGCCCCGCCCGCGTCCAGCTGAAGATCGACACCGGCCTCGGCCGCAACGGCTGCCAGCCCGGCGACTGGGAGCAGCTCGTGGCCGCCGCCCGCGCCGCGGAGGAGGCGGGCCTGCTGCGGGTCACCGGCATCTGGTCCCACTTCGCCTGCGCCGACGAGCCCGGGCACCCCTCCATCCGCGCCCAGCTGGCCGTCTTCCGGGACGCCGTCGGCTACGCGGAGCGCCAGGGCCTGCGCCCCGAGGTGCGGCACATCGCCAACTCCCCGGCCACCCTCACCCTCCCCGAGAGCCACTTCGACCTCGTGCGCACCGGCGTCGCGATGTACGGCATATCGCCGAGCCCCGAGCTCGGCACCCCGGAGTCGCTCGGCCTGCGGCCCGTGATGACGCTGACGGCCTCCCTGGCCTCGGTCAAGCGGGTGCCCGGCGGCCACGGCGTCTCGTACGGGCACCGGTACACGACCCCGGGCGAGACGACCCTGGCGCTCGTCCCCGTCGGCTACGCGGACGGCATCCCGCGCGCCGCCTCCGGCACCGGCCCCGTGCTGATCGGCGGCAAGTGGCGCACGGTCGCGGGCCGGGTCGCGATGGACCAGTTCGTCGTGGACCTCGGCGGCGACGGCGCGGAGCCCGGCGACGAGGCCGTCCTCTTCGGCCCGGGCGACCACGGCGAGCCCACCGCCGAGGACTGGGCAAGAGCGACCGGAACCATCGCCTATGAAGTGGTCACCCGCATCTCGGTGCGTGTGCCCCGCGTCTATGTCGGTGACACTGCAAGTAACGGCAGCACTGCGCGCACACCACGTGGTGACACGGGACGTGACCACGACACGGGGGGCACAGGATGAGCGAGGGCGACAGTACGGGCACGGGCACCGCGGTGGCCGGCGCCGCCTGGCGGCGGGGAGCGGGCTTCGCCGGGGCCGCGGTCGGCGTGGTGGCGGCCGGAGCCGCCGTCGGGGTCGCGGTGGAGCGGCTGACGGTCGGGCGCGGCATGCGCCGCAAGGCGCGCCTCGTCCTGGACTCGGCGGGCCCGTACGGGACGCTGCGCGGCACGCCCGGGACGGCCGTCGCCGAGGACGGCACCGAGATCTACTACGAGGTCGACGAGGTCGCGGACCAGGAGGCGGCGGAGCGCCCGGGGCGCCGCTTCGGCCGCCGGCAGGCCGCCGCGGCGCCGCCCGTCACCGTCGTCTTCAGCCACGGCTACTGCCTGAGCCAGGACTCCTGGCACTTCCAGCGCGCGGCCCTGCGCGGCAAGGTCCGCATGGTCTTCTGGGACCAGCGCAGCCACGGCCGCTCCGAGCGCGGGAGGGGCGCGCCCCTCTCCGTCGACCTTCTGGGCCGCGATCTGAAGGCGGTCATCGACGCCGCCGCCCCCGAGGGCCCGCTGGTGCTCGTGGGGCACTCGATGGGCGGTATGACGACCATGGCGCTCGCCGCGCAGTACCCCGGCCTGATCGCGGAGCGCGTCCTCGGCGCGGCCTTCGTCAGCACGTCCTCGGGGCGGATGTCCGAGGTGACGTACGGGCTCCCGGCCGCCGGGTGGAGCGTGGCGCGGCGGATCCTGCCGGGCGCCTTCAAGCTGATGACGACCCAGCCCGAGCTGGTCGAGAAGGGCCGCCGGGCCGCCAGCGAGATCGTCGGCGGCGTCATCAAGCGCTACTCGTTCGGCGCGCGGGACGTCGACCCCGCGGTGGCGCGTTTCGCCGAGCGGCTGATCGAGGCGACGCCGGTGGACGTGGTCGCCGAGTTCTACGCGGTCTTCGCCACGCACGACAAGCTCGCGGCGCTGTGCGCCTTCGACCACCTGCCGGTGCTGATCCTCACCGGGGACCGGGACATGGTCATCCCGCCGGGCCACAGCGAGGTCATCGCCGAGGCCCTGCCGGACGCCGAGCTGGTGGTGGTCCCCGGGGCCGGGCACATGGTGATGATGGAGCAGTCCGGGCTCGTCGACGACCGCCTCGCGTGGCTGCTCGCCGAGGCGGGGGCCGTGGCCGCCCCGGCGCCGCGGACGGCTCCGGCCCCGTAACATCGGTCTGCATGAACGCCCCGCACGACACCACAGCGCAGCTCACCGTCAAGTCCGCAGACGACATGCGGGAGTTGGGCCGCAGGCTCGCGGGCCTGCTGCACCCCGGCGACCTCGTGCTGCTCTCCGGCGAGCTCGGTGCCGGCAAGACGACGCTGACCCGCGGCCTGGGCGAGGGCCTCGGCGTGCGCGGTGCCGTCACCTCGCCGACGTTCGTGATCGCCCGGGTCCACCCCTCGCTGCGGGGCGGCCCGGCGCTCGTCCACGTCGACGCCTACCGCCTCTCCGGCGGGCTGGACGAGATGGAGGACCTCGACCTGGACGTCTCCCTGCCGGAGTCGGTGATCGTCGTGGAGTGGGGCGACGGCAAGGTCGAGGACCTGTCGGACGACCGGCTGCGGGTCGTCATCGAGCGGGCCGTCGGGGCGGACGGCCTTGCGATCGAGGAGGCGGACGACGTGCGCACCGTGACGGTGACGGGCGTGGGCGCCCGCTGGGCGGACGTGGACCTGGCGCCGCTCGGCTGCTGAGGCGGGTATTCCGACAACATTCCGACAAGCCGTCGGCAAAATGTTGCGCGGGTGGCTCCGGGCGTGGTCACATGGAGTGCAGAGACTCGGTTAGGCCTGCCTAACTTCGCCCATGGCATCCCTGGAGGCGCCCATGTCGGCCCACGAGCCTGCGAGCCGCTCCGAGGAGCGGACGCCTTCGATGCGCGATCTGCTCGCGGCGTGCGCGGCGGCCGATGCGGTGTCGACTCCGCCGAGGGACGAGGACGAGCCTTCGGCCGAGCCGGCCGAGGACCGGGAGCGCGACGCGGCGTAGGGCGCCCCGTAGGGGGCGCGGGGAACTGCGCGATCAACCACAGTCGACCCGCACTTACGGGACGACGACGACCTTCGTCCCGCTCACCGCGAACTCCCACATGGCCCTGCCGTCCGCCGGCTTCTCACGGATGCCGCCCGTCTTCTTCCCGGAGCTCGGATCCGGCGAGGATCCGTCCACGGCGGCGCTGAAGCCGAACACGATCCCGTTCACCGCGTGGAAGCGCACCACGTGCTCCACCGGGATCCCGTCCGACCCGGTGATGTTCGCCGAGCGCGACGTCACCGCGTACGCCCCCGGCTGCGGGCTCACCGCGCTCGGCGCGACGTCGAAGGTGCGCGAGGCCTTGCCGTCGGCCCCCACCAGCCACACCCGCTTCTGCGCGAGCGCGTAGACGACCCGCATCCCGGTGCCCGAGGCCGCCGGAACCGCGTTCGTCTCCGGCTGCTGGCCGCCCTGCGGGCCCGCAGCGGGCTTGCCGCCCGGCTGGTCCTTCTTGTCCTTGCCCTGGGCGGCGGCGTGACGGGCGGGCTTGTCGGGCGCGGCCTCGGCCTGGTAGGCGAGAAAGCCGACCCCGGCCAGCGCCGCCGCGGTGAGCGCGGCCACGATGGCCCCCGAGCTGCTGCGTGCCACGCTGAGCACCCCTTCGTCTGCGAATACGCTGCGGATACGCGCACGCGCGCACACGCGCCCTGCGGTACGGCGACCGTAGCACCTGGACGCGCCCCCGCCCGCGCCTCCGGCAGCCCCGGTGCGCACACCGCTCGGTTCCCGGCCCGGCACCGGCGGCCCCACCCGGCGCCGTACGCTTGTCGGTGTGCTGCTGCTCGCTCTTGATACCGCCACCCCCGCCGTCACCGTCGCCCTCCACGACGGCGACTCCGTCGTCGCCGAATCGGGTCAGGTGGACGCCCGCAGGCACGGTGAGCTGCTGCTTCCCGCCGTCGACCGGGTCCTCGCCGAGGCCGGCCGGAAGCCGGCGGACGTGACGGACATCGTCGTCGGCGTCGGTCCCGGCCCGTACACCGGCCTGCGCGTCGGCATCGTCACGGCGGCCACCTTCGGCGCCGCGCTCTCCGTCCCCGTCCACGGCCTGTGCTCGCTCGACGGCATCGCGTACGCGGCCGGGCAGGCGGGCCTGACCGGCGAGTTCGTCGTGGCGACGGACGCCCGCCGCAAGGAGGTCTACTGGGCCCGCTACGCGGACCCGCGCACCCGCCTGACCGAGCCCGCCGTGGACCGTCCCGCCGAGCTCACCGAGAAGCTCGCCGGCCTGACGGCCGTCGGTGCGGGCGCCGTGCTGTACGCCGACGCCTTCACCGACGTCCGGGCCGACCTGCCGCAGCACCAGTCCGCGGCCGCCCTGGCGGCGCTCGCGGCCGAGAAGCTGCGCACGGGCGGGGAGTTCCTGCCGGACCAGCCGCTGTACCTGCGCCGTCCCGACGCCCAGGTACCGGCCAACTACAAGGTGGTCACCCCGAAGTGACGGCGACACCCGTGCCCGACCCGGCCGATGTGCCCGTCCGCATCCGGGAGATGCGCTGGTGGGACATCGCCCCGGTGCTCGAGCTGGAGCGTGAGCTCTTCCCGCACGACGCCTGGTCCAAGGGCCTCTTCTGGTCCGAACTGGCCCACGCGCGCGGGCCGAACGCCAACCGCCGCTACGTGGTCGCCGAGACCGGCGAGGAGAAGCCCCGCGTCGTCGGCTACGCCGGGCTCGCCGCCGTCGACGGCACCGGCGACGTCCAGACCATCGCGGTCGCCTACGACTTCTGGGGGACCGGACTCGGAGCCCGGCTGCTCACCGAGCTGCTGACCACCGCGACCTCCTTCGAGTGCCGCGAGGTGCTGCTCGAAGTGCGCGTCGACAACACCCGGGCCCAGCGCCTCTACGAGCGCTTCGGCTTCGAGCCGGTCGGCGTCCGCCGCGGCTACTACCAGCCGGGCAACGTCGACGCCCTCGTCATGCGCCTCTCCGACCCTTCTACCGCAGTGCAAGGAATGACCCATGGCTCGCAAGGCTGACGAACCCCTCGTCCTCGGCATCGAGACCTCGTGCGACGAGACCGGCGTCGGCATCGTCCGCGGCCACACGCTCCTCGCGGACGCGGTCGCCTCCAGCGTCGACGAGCACGCCCGCTTCGGCGGCGTCGTCCCCGAGGTCGCCAGCCGGGCGCACCTGGAGGCGATGGTCCCGACGATCCAGCGCGCCCTGAAGGAGGCCGGGGTCAGCGCGAAGGACCTCGACGGCATCGCGGTGACGGCCGGCCCCGGCCTCGCGGGCGCCCTGCTCGTCGGCGTCTCGGCGGCGAAGGCCTACGCCTACGCGCTCGGCAAGCCGCTGTACGGCGTGAACCACCTGGCCTCCCACATCTGCGTGGACCAGCTCGAACACGGTGCCCTGCCGGAGCCGACGATGGCCCTGCTGGTGAGCGGCGGCCACTCCTCGCTGCTCCTGGCCCCCGACATCACCTCCGACGTCCGCCCGCTGGGCTCCACCATCGACGACGCGGCGGGCGAGGCCTTCGACAAGATCGCCCGTGTCCTCCACCTCGGCTTCCCGGGCGGCCCGGTCATCGACCGCTACGCGCGCGAGGGCGACCCGGAGGCCATCCGCTTCCCGCGCGGCCTGACCGGCCCGCGCGACCCCGCCTACGACTTCTCCTTCTCGGGTCTCAAGACGGCGGTGGCCCGCTGGATCGAGGCCAAGCGCGCCGCGGGCGAGGACGTCCCCGTCGCGGACGTGGCGGCGTCCTTCCAGGAGGCGGTCGTCGACGTCCTGACCCGCAAGGCCGTGCGCGCCTGCAAGGACGAGGGTGTCGACCACCTCATGATCGGCGGCGGCGTCGCCTCCAACTCCCGCCTGCGCGCGATGGCTCAGCGCCGCTGCGAGGACGCGGGCATCACCCTGCGCATCCCGCGCCCGAAGCTGTGCACGGACAACGGCGCCATGGTCGCGGCGCTGGGCGCGGAGATGGTGGCGCGGGGCCGGGCGGCCTCGTCGTGGGACCTCTCGGCGGACTCCTCGCTGCCGGTGACGGAGCCGCACGTGCCGGGGCACGACCACGGTCACGGCCATGACCACGACCATTTCCACGAGTTGAGCAAGGACAACCTGTATTCCTGACGGCTTATCCTGGTGCTCGTGCAACCGGGGGACACGGGGAAGGCGGCGATCCGCGGTGGAATGGTTCTGGTGGGCGTTCATCTTCGCCGGTCCGGCTGCGGGCATCGTCGCCAAGGTCACCGAGCCCGTCCGGAGCGGGCTCAAGATGCGCCATGAGCGCAAGCTGGCGGAGCTGGAGGCGCAGCGCGAGTCCCAGCGCGAGGAGCGCGCTGCACTGGAGGCGGCCGCCAAACCGCCCGCCCCGGTGTGCGGTTGCGGACATCACCTCGCCAAGCACGACAAGCAGGGCAAGTGCCACGAGTCGGTCGAGGTGGCCGTCGCCTGGGACGCGGACAGGAAGCCGGTCGGCTACGAGCCGGGCCGCTGCAACTGCCAGCAGTACGTGGGCCCGCAGCCGTTGACGACGCTGTACGCGGAAGACCTGACGGACCTGGACTTGAGCGATTCCCGGGCCCCGAAGGGGCGCGGGGAACTGCGCGACTAGCCCAAAACCACCCGGACCGGACCACCTACGCCCGAACAGCCTGCCCGAGCAGCATGGTCGGCGCTCCGGCAACCCGAGTCAGCACGATGACGCAGGAGTTCGGCCCGTCGAGCTTCAGCTTCTTCCGCAGTTCTTCCGGCTCGACGGCCGACCCCCGCTTCTTGATCACGGCCACCCCGATCCCGCGCTCGCGCACGACCGCCTTCAGCTTCTTGAGGTTGAAGGGAAGCACGTCCGTGATCTCGTACGCCGCCGCATACGGCGTCGCGCGCAGCTCGTCGGCCGTCACGTACGCGATCGTCTCGTCGACGAGCCCGCCGCCCAGCTCCTCCGCTACCTCCGCGACCAGGTGCGCACGGATCACCGCGCCGTCCGGTTCGTACAGATACCGCCCCACCGGGCGGACCGCCGGGTCCGGGAGCCCCCGGCCCGTCAGCGACGCGCCGCCCGGCAGGAGCGTCGCCCGCCGGACGCCCGGGTCCGTGCCGAACCACAGCACGGCCTCCTTCACGTCACCGGCGTCCGAGATCCACTCCGCCTCCGCCTCCTCGGGGACGGCCTCGTGCGGCACCCCCGGCGCGATCTTGAGCGCCGCGAACGGGGCCTTGCGAGCCGCCTCGACCGCCCAGGACAGCGGCGGCGAATAGGCCTCGGGATCGAAGATCCGGCCGCGGCCGCCGCGCCGCGCGGGGTCGACGAAGACCGCGTCGTACGCGGAGGTGTCGACCTCGGTCACGTCCGCGCAGCGCACCTCGATCAGTTCGGACAGCCCCAGCGCCGCCGCGTTCGCCCGGACGACCTCGCAGGTCAGCGGGTCGCGGTCGACGGCGAGGACCGAGACGCCGGCCCGCGCGAGCGCAATGGCGTCGCCGCCGATGCCGCAGCAGAGGTCCGCCACCCGGCGCACCCCTGCCGCCACGAAGCGGCGGGCGCGGTACGCGGCGACCGAGGCGCGGGTCGCCTGCTCGACGCCGTGGGGGGTGAAGTACATGCGGTACGCATCCTCGGTACCGAACTTCGCCACCGCCCGCTGCCGCAGCCGCGCCTGCCCGAGTGCGGCGGACACCAGCTCGGCGGGGTGCTCACGCCGCAGCCGGGTCGCTGTCGCGAGCTCCTGGGAGGGGTCGTAGTGGCGCAGCTCGTCGAGGAGGCGCCGGCCCTCGTCGGTGAGGAGGGCGGTGAAGGAGGCGGTGTTCGGTGCGGGCACGGCTTCATTCTCGCCGCAAAATCCGGTCACCAGTGCCCAGCGCAGCGTGACTGCGGGGGGTCCGGCTTGTGAGGGCACCCATAGGGCCCAGGTCACATACGACTCGCGGTAGTGGGCCGCCTATGCGGTCAATTCGGGCATTCTGCCGGTGTTCGGGGTGCCCCTTTCCGCCCGGTTCAGTAGTAGGTCACACCTTTGCCAGGGGATTTTTCCGCGGCTAACACTGGTCGGGTC